>JAPLXB010000018.1 GCA_026396285.1 Microcaldota archaeon | reverse complement strand
GGGCTCGAAGGCCTAACGTCGCAGGCCGCGACCAGGCGCCTGCCGTCCACGAGGCGGGCAAAGGCGCGGGCAATGGCTTCCACGGTGTTTTCGTCAATGTCCTTGCCGTAGGTTCCGCGGATGTCATAGGCCCGGTAAATTCCCATGCAGTTTTTTCAGGCCAAGGGTTTAAAATTGGTTGAGTATGAAAAAGTATGAATAAGAATCAGGCGTGGTTGGTTGAAGGCATTAATTCTCGCAGGCGGGTACGCGACGCGGCTTGCGCCGGTGAGCCTCAGGACGCCGAAAGTGATGCTGCCGGTGGCGGGCAAGCCCGCGATCCAGCACATCGTGGAGAAACTGGTGCGCGCCGGGATAACCGACATCGTGGTTTCCACGAGCTCCAGCCAGCGCAGCATAGCGACCGGCCTCGGGGATGGGCGGCGCCTTGGCGCGCGCATTTCGTATTCGTTCGAGGAGACGCGGCGCGATGCCGAGAAGCCGGGCGCGGTCGGAGCCCTCGTGCAGCTGGCGGAAAAGCTCGGCATAGACGACGACTGCCTAGTGGTCAACGGCGACAACTACTTCGTTGGCCTTGACTTCAAGAAAGTAGTGGCCCTTAAGAAGAGGAAGAAGGCCGCGCTGGTGAACGCAGTGCACCAGCTGGCTGACAAGAGCTTCGTCCAGTTGTTCGGCGTGGCGGTCCTCGGCGCAGGCGGGCGCATAGTTAAGTTCCAGGAGAAGCCGCGGGTGGAAGAAGCCATTTCCACCCTTGCAAGCACCGGAGTGTATTTGTTCGACCGGAAGTTCCTCAAGGAGATTCCGCATTTCGTGGAAAAGAGCAGGCGCGAGGGAGTCAAGGCCGACAGGCCCGGGGACTTGCTGAAGCATTTCGTGGACAAGCGGCCGCTCTACGGCTTTCCCTTCCAGGGCTTCTGGAGCGACTTGAACACCTGTGAATCGTACCTCGAGTTGAACAAGTTCGCGATGGGCGCGGAGCCGCCGAGGCAGAAGCGGGGGAGCGGAATTGAAATCGACCGTTCCGCCATCGTGCGCGAGCCGGTGATAATCGGGGACGGGTGCAGGGTAGGCCGCGATGCCATAATCGGGCCCGCCACCCATTTGATGAGGGGCTGCGAAGTCGGCGCGAACTCAATAGTTTCAGGCAGCATACTCTTCGAAGGCGCGCGCGTCGGCTCCCACGCTACCGTCGAGAACAGCATCCTGGACGCAAAATCCTCGCTCGGGGACCGGTCGCGCATGGAAAGCTATTCCATGCTCGGCTGCGGGGCCGCGGTCGGGAAAAAGGTGCGGATGTTCACGAGGTCGGCGGTGTGGCCTTTCGTTGAGATAAGCGACGAAGCGGTCATCGAGGGCAGGATATCTCTTCCAGAGGAATGCTACAAGAGGAAACTCGACGAAGCCGGTTCCTGGAAGCGGTGATTCAAAATCAACACCACAACCGGCCGGGCGCTTTTTACACTGGTTTCACTCGCCATGTTTGCCGCCGCCATCGCGTTAAGCGGATGCGTCGGGCAGGAAAAGCAAGGGAACGAGGCTGCGCCATCAGCGGTTTCGGGTCCTGTCGGCTTGACACTGAAGGGAGTAAGTCTTTCCCCGAGGAGTTTCCAAGCCGCGGATTTCACGGACTTTCTTGAAAAAGCGAAACAAGCCGGCAAAGCCCTTGAATGGGCCGGCGACTGGAACGAACTCGGCGCCGCACAGGGCGGCCCGGCTGTTGTCGCGGAACTGGCGCCAGCCAACGGCCTGGCTCCCGTTGTTGAAGCCCAGTTCTTCACCCAGTCAACTGGCCGGCTGCTGCGGCCCCTTGACGATGCAACAAGACAAGCTTACAAGGAGAGCGCGGCAGCGTTCGCTGAAAAATACAAGCCGGCTTACCTGGCGTTCGGCATAGAAGTCAACATCCTGTACGAGAAATCGCCCTCGGATTTTGAAGAGTTCGCGGCGTTTTACGGCGGCGTCTATGACACGGTCAAGGCCGCGTCACCAGATACGAAAGTCTTCACCGTGTTCCAGTTGGAGAAAATGAAAGGCCTCGGGGGAGGGTTGTTCGGCGGCGAAAACAATTCCTCGAAAGCGGAATGGTTTCTCCTCGACCGCTTCCCGAAAACCGACCTCGTCGCGTTCACTACCTACCCGGGCTTGGTTTTCAAGAGCCCTTCGGAAATTCCTGCGGACTACTACTCTGAAATAAAATCACATACGGCAAAACCGGTGGCATTCACTGAAATCGGGTGGCACAGCGCCGCAAGCCCCGCCGGGTGGGAAAGCAGCGAGTCGGAACAGGCGGAGTTCGTCGACGTTTTTTTCAACCTCGCCGGTGGCTTGGACGCGAAACTGCTGGTTTGGAGTTTCCTCTACGACCAAAAAACAGCAGAACCCTTCAATTCAATGGGCCTGTGGCGCGGAGACGGAGCCGCCAAGCAAGCGTGGGACAAATGGGTGAAAGCAGGATAGCGGCTCCAGGCCTTGGCGAAAGCGGTTCACTGACACGGTAACGGTAGGGCTTTCAGTCCCGTTTTGCCTTCCGCATACCGAATTTTTTAGCCACTTCAATAAGGTATTCCCCATTGTTCTGATAGGGCTGATGCTCAGGCAAGTTTCTCGAACCGAGCCTTGAACGCAGCAAACTCAGGGGGTCGCGGTTCGGTTTTTTCTTTAAGCCCCTTTGCGCAACGGCAGTCAAAAAATCGCCCGCTTTCTTAACCTCGGCGTCAAACCGTTCATCTTCGACTCTTTCCTTGCGAAGTGTCGGAATGCGCCAGAATTTTCCGCCAAATGCCTCAATCTTCGCTGGCCGAGTTCCTTTCAACCCGAGTTTTTTTCCACCCACTGCAATCACAGCCAGTTGATTTCCTTCAAACCTTTTAAACATTTGCAGGCGGTTTGGGCCTGCGGCAGGAAAGCATTTAATAATTTCCGCGCCGGTGTCATTCTTTTCCACAAAATTTACGCAAATCACCGGAATTGCCCGTGAACCAACATGGCTGGCACCCTCGTTATTGCCGAAAAGCCCCAGGCCGCCCAGCGGATAGCCGCGGCGCTTGCGGACGACGGAGTAAAACAGGTCAAGAAACGAGGCGCGTACTGGCTGGAAGCCAAGCGCGGCGAAGAAACGATTTACGTCGTTCCCGCGGTCGGCCACTTGTTCGGCCTTAAAGCCAAGGAAAAGGGCGGCGGCTACCCTGTCTGGGACGTGGAATGGAAGCCGTCGTGGGAAACGAGCAAGTACTCTGAATTCTCCAAAAAATATTTGCAGAACCTTGAGGAAGTGGCGAAAAAAGCCTCGCGGTTCGTGGTCGCGACGGACTGGGATTTGGAAGGGAGCCTGATTGGCTTCAACATCCTGCGCTTCGTCTGCAACACCGTAAGCAGCCAGAGAATGAAGTTCTCCACACTCACCGCGGACGAGTTGCGGGACGCTTTCCTCAACCCCCTTGAAATGGACCGCACCAACGCACTCGCCGGCGAAACGAGGCACGTGCTTGACTGGCTGTGGGGCATAAACTTTTCCAGGGCCTTGATGCACGCAATCAAGAGCGCCGGCGCCTTCAGGATAATGAGCATTGGAAGAGTCCAAGGCCCGGTTCTTGCGCTGCTCGCGCAGCGGGAAAAAGAGATTGCCGCCTTCACGCCGGTGCCCTTTTGGCAACTTTTCGCACTAGTGGACGGCACGCGCTTCCTTCACGTCCAAAAGGATTTCTGGAAAAAAGAGGAAGCCGAACAGGCGCTTGCGGCGTGCAAAAAACAAGGAACGGTAAAGAGCGTCACGCGGAAGAAATACCAGCAGCAGCCGCCAACACCATACGACCTGACGACCCTTCAAGTCGATGCCTACCGGTGCTTCGGGTTCGTGCCCGCGCAGACGATGAAAATCGCGCAATCCCTCTACGAAGCCGCGGTAATCTCCTACCCGCGCACAGCGTCCCAGAAGCTGCCTGAAAAACTCAACTTGAAGAAAATAATCCAGTCGCTTGAAAAAAACCCGGCCTACTCGGAACTTGCCGGCCAGCTGGTGAAAGGAAAGCGTTTCAAGCCACGCGAAGGCTCAAAAGAGGACGAGGCCCATCCGGCAATCCACCCGACCGGGCAGAAGCCCGGCAAAATGGGCGACCAGGAAGCCAAACTGTACGACCTCGTGACAAAACGCTTCCTCGCGTGCTTCGCGGACGCGGCAACCAGGGAATCCCAGCGCGTCGAGATGATGTTCGGCACGCAACTGTTCTTCGCCACAGGCAGCGTGACAGTGGAGGAAGGGTGGCTCAAGTTCTTCCAGCCGTATGTGAAAACTGAGGAGTCGGAACTGCCGCAGTTCACCGAAGGCGAAAAAGCGGTTGCGGAAAAAATCTGGATGGAGGACAAGCAGACCCAGCCGCCGTCCCGGTACTCGCCTGCGTCAATCGTGAAGGAAATGGAGGAACGCGGGCTCGGGACGAAGGCGACGCGCGCGGAAATAGTCGAGACGCTTTATTCCCGTGACTACATAACGGACAACCGGAGCATGAAAGTCACGGACTTCGGCATGGCTGTCCACGACGCGCTGATGAACAGCTGCCCGGACATAATGGGCGAGGAACTCACCCATAGCATTGAAAAAGAGCTTGAGGCAGTCCAGGAGTCCAAGAAGACCGAGGAGGAAGTGATTGCCAGCGGCCGCGGAGTGCTCGGCGCCCTGCTGGAAAAGTTCAA
Organism: Microcaldota archaeon; assembly: GCA_026396285.1. Taxonomy (GTDB): domain Archaea; phylum Micrarchaeota; class Micrarchaeia; order Norongarragalinales; family JAPLXB01; genus JAPLXB01. The sequence continues at coordinate 1,213 of JAPLXB010000018.1, read as the reverse complement.
GGAACGCGAAAAAGAGGTCGGCGCAGTGCTGCTGAAGCAGTTGAACGTAACGCAAAGGAAAGCCAGCATATTGGGCAAGTGCGTCAAATGCGGCGAAGGCGACATAGTGATCAAGAAAAGCAAGTTCGGTTACTTCGCGGCCTGCAACAAGTACCCCGCGTGCAAGACCACTTACCCGTTCCCCCACAACGCGTCCATAATCGCGACCGGCAAGGCGTGCGAAAAGTGCGGGACGCCGGTAATAACCGTGAGGCGGGCCGGCCGGCGGCCGTTCAGGATGTGTCTGGACACGAGGTGCGAGACGAAGGCGAACTGGGGCAAGAAAAAAACAGAAAAAGAAGGGGAGAAAACAGAAGAGGAGGGCAGCGCATGAAACCACGCGCCTCCGGAATAAAAGCGGTTTTTTTCGACCTGGGCGGAGTCTGCATCACCGAGGACTGCGAGACAGTCGCAGAAAAATACGAACGACTGTTTGGCACGCCTAAAAAACGATTTCTAAACGCCTTCCACCGGACTTACCGCAAGGCATACAACCGGGGGACAGCCGATTCAAGCGAGCGTTTCAAAAAACTCCGCATGATGCTCAAATTAAGCGCGAGCGCCAAGAAACTCGAAGAGGAAAACCTCGGCGCCATGAACCCGGTTTCCCGCATACTAAAGCTGGTGAAACGAGTGAGGAAAAAGCGCAAAGTATTCGCGTTAAGCAACCTTGACAGGAAACTGAAGAAAAAACTCGCAAAACAAGGGTTTTTTGAAAATTTTGACGGAACGATACTCTCCTGCGACTACGGCACGATAAAGCCCTATAAAAGAATTTACCTGATTGCGCTCAGGAAAGCGCGCGCAAGGCCCGAGGAATGCGTTTTCATAGACAACCACGAAAGCAGGCTCGCGCCGGCAAGGAAGCTGGGGATGAAAACGATACTGTTCAAAAACGTCGCGCAACTAGAAAAGGATTTGAATGCGCTTTTAACCAAGGAATCGCAGATGGTTCCAGGGAGAATTTCGAACTCGTTTGGAGGCGGCTGAGGCCGTTGAAGTGATGCAAATGGTCGAAGTTGAACTGGACCCGAGGCTGTCGGCGCGCGAGAACGCGGTGCGCTATTTCGAGGAAGCGAAGAAAATGCGGTCCAAGACAGAAGGCGTACGCAACGCGATGGTTGAGACGCGGAAACGGGTCGAGGAAGAGGAGAGAAAGGCGCGGGAAAAAGCC
>JAPLXB010000025.1 GCA_026396285.1 Microcaldota archaeon | reverse complement strand
GCGCCCGCGTCCCACGTTTTTTCAAAAGTCCCGTGCGTTGGCCCCGCGCCCAAGTAGTAGTGATTAAGGACTTCTGCAGCAGAGAGGGAGCGGTTGTAAATCACGGCGTTGTCAATCAAGCCGTCAAAATACGAAAAGTGGTCTTCTCTCGTGGCAAACATGAGATTGTGCGCGGTATTTGCGGGGTATCCGGCGGAGTAGCTGTTTGAACATACTTCAATTCCATCAAGATAGGTTTTGGCGACTGTTCCGTTTCCAGTGAACACGACGTGATACCAGTTGCCCAAAGTAGGCGACCACGCAGGACACCCGCCGCCTATAGTGTTGGCGGCGTTTCCATTAACGTTATAGAAGGCGCCATAAGCCCATGCAAGAAGGTATCCTTCGTAATTAGGCGGGGTTGTCGTCCCTTTTGCGAATATAAAGGTAATGACTGGGGTTGCGTCGAATTTTACCCAAACTTCAATTGCAAAATCGGCGTCGGTTAATTGAAGGCCTGCACCATTTCCGGCATCGACATAATCATTTGTCCCGTCAAAAGACAGTGCGCCGCCGAACTTGCCGCTGGAATTCCAACTCGCTCCATAACTCGTTCCGTTGTTGCCGTTGCCGGAATAATCCCTTGTAGCGGCTCCATGCAAGTAATTTTCTTCAACTTCCGAAGCCGAAAGACTGCGGTTGTAAATCACGGCGTTGTCTATTTTCCCGTCCCAGTAACTCACTCCAAGCCCTGGGCCCAGTCCAATGTAAGCGGGGCCGGTTGCGGTAATTGAAGCAAGGTTCCCGTTATGCGGGCCTCCATTAGTGTGTTCCACTCCATCGACGTAAATGTGCATGTCCGCGCAAGTGCCTGCACTATATTTCCACGTTGCGGTAACGATGTGCCATGCATTTGTTGAAAACGGGGTGTCGGTTGTCGAGCAGTAAATCCAAGTCCCCGTGCCTCCCTCGCCCTCCTGCCCGCCAGTCAAACCGATTTCAACGGCGCCAGTCGGTTGCACCATTACATTGTAGCTCTCCCAAATTTGCGAAGGTGAATGCCACTTTCCGAGAATCGCGTTGTAGGATTTAGGCAGGCTGTCGGCATAAGCCCACGCCGAAATAGTCAACTCGTTGTCCACCAACAAAGTGTTCCCCAAGTCAATGTATCCAGTGGAGCCGTCAAATTCATACGCCCCGTTGAGCCAGCCAGTAGCGTTAGAAACCCCGCCGGTTTCAGTTCCGTCAATCCCGTTTCCCGAAGAATCCAATGCGTTCCCGTCAAACTTCCACCAACCCAGCAAACCACTCTGGTCAAAGGGAGTCGCGTTGTTTTCGTTGAATTTCCAGTAACCCACCTGCTCCGAACCGTTGGCCGCAAACTCGCCGCCCAGCGTGACGTTCGCCTCGTCCCCCGTTCCCTCCACACTCGTGTTGGAAAAAGTCCCGGCCAGGAAATCGGCGGGGTTCGTGTCAAGGAACTGCCCCGCAGAGGCCGCGGCAGCCAGGAAAAGCAGGAAAACCGCCAGCGTCGCCGGTAGCGGCCGGAGGAAATGCAAAAGCGCCATGGTATACCTAGGGGGCGAGGGAATAAAAAATATGAAAAAATTCTCTTGCCCGGCTTCAGGGCTGGGCAGCCAGGGTTTTTTCCACGTCCTCACAGAACTTTTTCAGCGTCTCCGCGCCCTCGCGGAAAAGCTTTTCCTCGTGCGGCTCAAGCTTCCACTCGTCTATCTTTTCAATCCCTCTTCTTCCCAAGACGCAGGGCACGCCTATGCTCAGGCCACTCAGGCCGTATTCGCCTTCCAAGACAGCCGAGCACGGGATTACCGTTTTCCTGTCCTTGGCGATGGCTTCAACCATGTCCGCGGTGCACGCCGCAGGAGCGAATTCCGTGGCCTTCTTTTTCTCGATTATCCTTATCGCGGTCTGCCTGAGTTCCTCCCTGACTTCCATCCACTCCTTTTCGGAGAATTTTTTCCTCGCGCCGCTGACGGTGACCCTGCTAAGCACCGGGGTCTGGGTCTCGCCGTGCTCGCCGAGGACAAACGCCTCCAGCCCGCCGGCGGATGCGCCGAGCCTTTTCGCCAAAATGGTCCTGAGCCGCGCGCTGTCCAGTTGCCCGCCTGAGCCGATGACGCGCTCCCTCGGGAAACCGGTTTTTTTCCACATGAGCCAGTTCATCACGTCCATCGGGTTCGTGACCGTGATGACTATGGCTTCGGGCGCGTTTTTCCTTATCCCCTCGGCCACTGAAGAAACGATTTTCGCGTTTTCCTTCGCCAAGTCAAGCCGGGTCTGCCCGGGTTGGCGCGGTTTTCCGGCGGGCACGATGACCATGTCGGAGCCGGCGATGTCCGCGTATTCGCCTGCCGCGATTTTCGCGCCGCTCCTGTGGGCCATTGCGTGCTGCATGTCCATCGCCTGCCCCTCGGCCAAGTCCTTCATTACGTCAAGGAGAATTATTTCGTCCGCAAGCCCCCGCGACGCGATGGTGTAAGCGAAGAGGCCCCCTAGCCTTCCCGCACCGATTATGCTAATCTTCACGCGAATCCCCTCCCCGCCCTTTCCAAGGGTTTTTCAGTTTTTTTCACTGCTTTTTGGAAGCGAAGTGCTTTTTCGCCGCCTCAAGGCTGTCGGGCCTTCCCACGTCAAACCATGCGCCGGAGTAAATATACCCGTATAGCCGTTCCTTCTCCGCTATCGCCGGAAGCAGGTCCCTTTCGAACGACGTGTAGTCCTTGCGTATCATGTCAATGATTTCCGGCTCGCATATTGCCACGCCCGCGTTCACTAGGTTGCTCTGGCTCGCGGCCGGCTTTTCAGTGAAGGCAACTATTCGGGAGCCCGTGAGTTTAGCGACGCCGAACGCCCGCGGGTCCTTCACGTTCGTAAGCGCAAGCGTGCACAGCGCGTTGGTTGAGCGGTGGAAGCGCAGCATGTCCTCTATGCTGAGCGCGTCGTAAAGGACGTCCGCGTATGTGAGGAGGAAAGTCTCGTTCAGGTGGCTTTTCGCGAGCCTCAGCGCGCCTGCGCTGCCGACCGGCGACTCCTCCCACACGTAGTCTATCTTCATTCCCAGGTCCTCGCCGCTCTTGAACTTTGCTACGATGCTTTCGCCCGCGTATCCCACGCACATCACCGCCTCCCCGATGCCGTTGCTTTTCAGGCACGACAGTATGTGTTCAAGCACGGGTTTTCCACCGATTTCCGCCAGCGGCTTTATCGCCTTTTGTCCGGGCACGAGCAGGATTTCCTTCTTCCCGCCGGCGAGCACGAGCGCCTTCTTGAGGCCGCTGCCCGCAAGCGCCTTCTTCAGCAGCAAATCTATCGCGTGCGAGCGGTTCTTGACGCCGTGGCCGTCCACCTTCCGGTCAATCTCCGCCAAAAGCTTGTCGTCAATCGTTATGGTCACTCGCTCCATTCAATCTTCCCCGGAATCATTTCCGCGGCCGGTTTTTTAAAACAAGCCCCCGCAAGCCGCCCGCCGGAACATTTTAAAATCATAACTTTTCATACTTTTATTACTTCATATGAAGTGTGTGGGAATTCAGGCTGTTTTGAGGCGTGGAGTCGCGAAGGCAACCCCAAGGAGGCCGTCCGCCCGCGCCTTTTTTCTACTAGAGGTGGTTGAATGGAAAAAGTCACTCTGAGCGTGATAAAAGCGGACGTGGGCGGCCACGTGGGCCACTCCGCTATGCATCCGAAGCTCCCGGCAAGGGCGCGGAAGGAGCTTGAGGAGTCCAAGAAAGGCGGGAAGATACTGGACTACTGCGTGACCCACTGCGGCGACGACCTCGAGCTGATAATGACCCACCGCGGCGGCGTGGACGACGAGGAGATACACAAGATAGCGTGGGACGTGTTCATGGCGTGCACGGGCGAAGCCAAGGCGCTGAAGCTCTATGGCGCGGGCCAGGACATGCTGAAGGACTCGTTCTCCGGCAACGTGAAGGGAATGGGGCCCGGGGTGGCGGAACTGGCGTTCACTGAGAGGAAGTCGGAGCCGGTGCTCGTGTTCATGGCTGACAAGACCGCGCCGGGGGCGTGGAACCTGCCGCTCTACAAGATTTTTGCCGACCCATTCAACACAATCGGCCTCATCATAGACCCCGCGATGCACGACGGCTTCACCTTCGAGGTCCTCGACGCGAAAGAAGGGAAGACGATTGAATTCAACACTCCTGAGGAAATGTACGACCTCCTGGCCTACATCGGCTCGACCGGAAGATACCTGATAAAGACGGTAAAGACGAAGAAGGGCGAGCCGTGCGCCGCGAGTTCCACGCAGAAACTCTCTCAGATCGCGGGAAAATACGTGGGAAAGGACGACCCGGTGTGTTTCGTGCGCTGCCAGTCCGGAATGCCCGCAGTCGGAGAAGTGCTTGAGCCTTTCTCGTTCCCGCACCTCGTCACCGGATGGATGCGCGGAAGCCACAACGGCCCGCTGATGCCGGTGAGCGTGAAGCAGGCGACGCCCTCGCGGTTCGACGGGCCCCCGCGCGTCACGTGCCTCGGCTTCCAGTTGAACGAGGGGATGCTGGGCGACCCAAGGGACATGTTCGACGACCCGTCGTTCGACCAAGCGCGCTCAATGGCAAACAAGCAGGCATACTACATGAGGATGCACGGGCCTTTCGAGCCCCACAGGCTGCCGCCCGAGGACCTTGAATACACCGCCCTGCCGCAGATACAGGAGAGGGTGAAGCACAGGTTCAAGCCAGTGTAACTTAATGGCGGGCCAAAAACCTGGCAAAAGAAGATTGCCTAGCCGAGGGCTTGCGCGATTTTTTTCCCGAACTCGCGCGCAGCACCAGGGCCGTTGGCGGTTATTATTTTCCCGTCAACGACAACCGGTTCGTCGGAGCATTTCGCGCCGCGGTCCTTCAAGTTCTCCTTTCCCTCTGTGTCGGGGAAGCAAGTGGCGCGCACGCCCCTGAGGATGCCTGCGTTGGCGAGGATGCCCGGCGCTATGCAGATGGCGGCCACCACTTTCCCGGCGTCCCGGAACCTTTTCGCGAGGCTCAGCGCGTTCCTGTCGTTGAAGAACTGTGCCGCCCCGGGCCCGCCGACGAACACGATGGCGTCAAACCCTGCGGGGTCAACTTCGCCAAGGGACGTTTCCGCCTCAACAGAGCCGCCGAGTTTGCCGGAACACGGCCCCTTCGCCGATGACGCAACCGCGGTCTTGACGCCGGCCTTTTCCAGCTCCTCCCTCGGGTGGAATAATTCCTCGTCCCGGAAACCGTTTTTTGCCACGACGAAAAGCGCCCGAGCCAAATCAATCACGGTTTTCGGACTGCTGGCCCTTCATGTAAATGCCGTACCCGAGGGTTGCAGCGTCCCAACTGACTTCCTCGCGCGGGTTGACTATCAGGCCGTCGTTCGTGATGTCAAACGGGTGGATTGCCTTGGAGTGGCTGGTGCCCCGCATTTTCCTTATGAAAATGAACCTGTGGGGTGGCCTGAAGTGGAGCAAAACTATCCCGTCCGCGAGGAATTCCTCGACCCCGAACCGCGACAACTCCATCTTGTCCCCGATTGTCTCGCACGTGAGCAGCGTAGTGCAATTGAGTTTCCTGAGTTCTTCCACGAGCAGGTACATCGCGTACCTTATCTTCGAAATGTCATCCACCCAGAACGAGAGCGCGGTAATCGAGTCTATGACGAGCCTCTTCGCGCCCATGTCCTTCGCCTTTTCCGCAATCCTCTTAGCCTGCTCCTCCACGTTATCCCTCGTGGCCAGGTCGGGCTCGAACTTGAATATCTTCAGCTTGTTCGCCCGCTCGAGCGGAAGGAAATCCCACTTGAAGCGCTGCATGTTCCACCACAAATTGTGCGGCCCCTCCTCAAGCGTGATGTAAACCCCGGGCTCGTTGTACAGTTTTGCGCCGTTGTAAAGGTATTCAAGGCAGAAAATGCTCTTTCCGCAGCCGGCGCCCCCGCTCACCAAAACACTTGAAGACTCGGGAAACCCGCCTTCAATCAATTCGTCAAGGCCCTGGACACCCGACTTGACGCGAATCATGGAGCCATTAACGCCCTTGATTAAAAAAGCCTTTGCTGGCCCGCCGGCCCCGGCGCATACGCGGCCCGCGCACGCATCAATCCGCGTCAAACGCTCTCGCGGCAGCGGCCCGGGGCCGCCGCAAGGCTTTTATTGGCCGGAGAAATATTCCTTCAACCCACAGCGCAGGTTTTTTTTATTCTGCGCGCAGAAGCATTGATTTGCATGGACTTGCTTAGCATCGTCGTGCAGCCTACGTGGCGCGACTTCCTAGTGGAACTCATTTCAACCAACCAAATGGACCCATGGGGCCTTGACCTGGTTGAAATCGCGGACAAATACCTGCAAAAAGTCAGGCAATTGACCGTCATGGACCTGCGGATACCCGCCAACGTGATTCTCGCGTCAGCCATCCTGCTCCGATTCAAGGCCGACTCCCTCAGTTTCGACGAGGAACCCGCTGAAGAGGAATTCGTGGAGGAGCGCCAGCTCGTTTCCGAAGCCATTCCCGAACTAGTGTTCCGCGCCAACAGGCCGAGGAACAGGCGCGTCACGCTTGAAGAGCTCATGAAGGCGGTGGAGCACGTCCTGAAGGACGGGCCGCGGAAAACCCTTGCGGCTGCGCCGAAAATCCTTTCCCTCGAGGTCCCGAAACAGGACATGGGCGAGCGCATGAAAAAAGTCTACGAACGCGCAATCACGATGCGCGACACCGAAGGCGTGCTGGTCTTCTCCTCGCTTTTGCACAACGGCCACTGCACGAAAAACGGGAACGGACACAACGGGAACGGCCACAGCCACTGCACTGAAGGCAACGGAAATGGCCACGGCGTGGAAGGCAACGGGAACGGCAACGGCCACGACGGAAACGGACACGAAGGCAACGGGAACGGCGCTTGCGGGTGCGTGAACGCGGACTCGATGGTAAGCCACTTGGTCCCGGTACTTCACCTGGTCCAGGAAAAGAAGATGCTCGCGTGGCAGGAAGCGGTGTTCGGCGAAATATTCCTACGCGTGTGGACCGACGACGAAATCCAGGCCCAGCAGGCCGAGGTCCAGGACGCCCCTGGAAACGCGGCCGGACAGGCAATGGAACAACGCGTTGGAAAAGCCGCGTGAACCGCGCCAGCCCATGCCAGCCGCCATACTCCTAAAGCATACTCGTGCAAGCCAACCAGCCGCGCCTCCCGCGAACAAACTTATTATAACCGGTCCGCCTCCGTTTTCCATGCCGGGACTCAAGCGCGAACTCTCGCTCGCCAGCGCAACGCTCCTCGGCGTCGCCATAATAGTCGGTGCAGGAATCTACGCCCTCATCGGCAAGGCCGCAGGCATATCGGGCGACGCTGTGTGGCTCTCTTTCCTCGTTTCAGCCATTGTTGCGGCATTCACCGGCCTCAGTTACGCCGAGTTATCGTCAATGTATTCCAAGGCGGGCTCAAGCTACACCTACATCCGCCAAGCGTTCAAAAACGACCTCCTCGCCTTCCTTGCCGGATGGCTGATAGTCTTCGAACTCGTGTTCGGCGCCTCGGCGGTTTCTCTCGCGCTGGCGGGGTACGCGGCATCTATAATCAACTTCAACGGGCTCGCCATCGCTGCGGCGGCGATAATCGTTTTTTCGGCGATAAACCTCGCCGGCATCAGGGAATCCAAGTACTCCAACAACGCGATGGCCGTCATTGAAGTGGGCGGCCTAGTTTTCGTGATAATCCTCGGCTTTTTGTTCGGCGCCAGGGCACCGGCCCTGACGGCATTTGATTTCGGCGCTGTAGCACAGGCGGCCGGCCTGGTGTTCTTCGCCTACCTCGGCTTCGAAGCGATCGCGGTCGAATCCGAGGAAACGCGGCTGCCCCGCAAGACAATTCCCCGTGCAATCCTGCTCGCACTCGGGCTCTGCGCCGTCCTGTACGTGCTGACCGCGGTTGCCGCCCTCAGGCTCCTTCCGCCCGATGCGCTTGCGTCGTCGCCGGCGCCGCTGCGCGACGCGGTCGTGGGAGTGATCGGGGAAGGGAACGCAACGTGGCTCGCGCTGGTCGCGGTCATTTCTGCTGCGAGCACGATCCTCGCGTGCCTCGTAACAAGTTCAAGGCTGTTGTACGGAATTGCGGAACAGCACTCGCTCCCGCGGTTTGTCGCGGAAGTAAACAACCGCTTCCGCACCCCCCACTATGCCGTGCTGCTGGCCGGCGCCGCGTCCCTCGCGTTCCTGGCGTTCGGGGGAATAGAGGAAATCGCTTCAGTCACCAACCTGGGTGCGCTCATCGCCTTCATCATGGTCAACGCGAGCGTGATAAAACTGAGGCTCGCGGAACCGCGGGCGAAACGGGAATTCAAGATTCCGCTCTCGGTTAAAAACATCCCAGTGACGGCGGTCCTGGGCGTCATCGCCTCGGCGTGGCTCGCGCTCCAATTTTCCGCAAAAACAGTTGCAGCAGCAGCCGCGATTCTAGCCGTGGGCGTGGCAGTCTATTGGCTGGCCAAGCGGGCAAAATAGTTTTTGAACCCCCCTGCGGTTCAGCAGCGTTTTTTCCCGTTGTGCAATGTTTTTAATCCGCTGCGGAATGGTTTTCTCGTGGCGCAAACCAAGACACTGCTGATAGTCTTCCTCGCAATACTGGTTTTTTCCCCAGTCGCCGCGGCCAAATCCTATTCCATTCCCAGCGCCTACGTTACGGCATCCATCCGGCCGGACGCTTTCGTGGACGTCCAGGAAACAATCACCTTCAGCTTCAGCGGCTCCTACTCCTTCGCCTACCGCGACTTCGAGCTCCAAGGCCAGCAGATAACCGGAATCAAAGTGACCGAAGCCGGCAACGAATACGCGTTGAGCGGCTCGGGCGCACCCGGCACCTTCGAGAACTCGCTCGGCGCAACCGACTCGTGCACTTCCGGCTGCAGGATAACCTGGCACTTTTCCGCCAGCGACGAAAAACGCTCGTTCACGATAAAGTACCGCATCACCGGCGCAGTCAAGGCCCATGCCGATGTCGCCGAGTTTTACTGGAAAGTGTGGGGCGGGGGATGGGAAAAATCCGTCGGCCGCTTGGACGCCGACATCAAGCTTCCGAAACCGGTTGCAAACTCTTCGCTGCGCGCATGGGGCCACCCCTCGCTCGAAGGCGCGATTCAGCGGATTCCCACGGACCCGGTTGAAACCGTGCGCTTCACCGCCTTCACAGTCCCCTCGGAACAATGGGTTGAAGCCCGCGTCGTGTTCCCGGTCGGCGCGCTGTCCTCCGCTGCCGGCGCCGTCCAAATGGGTTCGCCCGGCCTTGAGAAGATAGTGGCGGAGGAGGAGAAGTGGGCCGCGGAAAACGCGCCGCCAAGCCTTGTGCTGGTCCTGTTCAGCATCATCGCCCCGCCGATGCTCGTAATCCTGCTTTTCTTGTACTTTTACTGGCGCTACGGCCGCGAACCGCAAACCAGTTACCAAGGCGTTTACGAGCGCGACCTGCCCGCGCAATACTCGCCCGCGATCGCCGGCGTTCTCTTGAACTGGGGCGTGTCGCAGACGGATTTCACTGCAGTGCTCCTTGACCTCGTGCGCCGGAAATACTTGAAAATGACCGAGTCCACGCGGGAAACCCGGAAGTTCTTCATATTCGGGGGAAAGGAAACGGACTACGTCATCCAAGTCCTCAAGGGCACTGACGAATGGGGCGGGCTGGCAAAGTTCGAGCGCGACCTCATGCGATTGATATACACTTACGCGGAAAAAACCCCGAAGGGCGGGAAAGAAGGCTGGTATATCTCAATGAAGGAACTGCAGGAAAAACTCAAGTGGAGCACCGAAGCGGCGTCGTTCTGGAGCATGTGGTGCGAGTCAGTCAAGTCAACAGCTGAACAGGAACTCAAATTATTCGACTTCGGCGGAAAAAACAAGTTCGCCATCGCCGGAATCGCGGTCTTCTTCGCGGCACTAATAATCGGCTTCGCCTTCTTCATGCCTGTTTTGTTCGGCGGAATCCTTGCAATAATCGCATACGGGATAGCGTTCGCTTTCAAGGGCGCTTTGCCGCGCAGGACCCCGAAAGGCGCCGAGGACGCGGCGCGGTGGAACGCGTTAAAGAAATTCCTCTCCGAATTCAGCCTGCTCAAGGAAAAGGCGCCCAAGGACATCGTGTTGTGGGACAAGTACCTCGTTTACGCCACGTCGCTTGGAGTGGCTGAAACCGTTGCCAAGGCAATGGACTTGAAGTTCCCGTCCGACTCCGACCGCAGGGGTTCCGCGCTTTACATGGGCGCGCCGTTCATCCACTACTCGTCGCCGGCTTTCAGCTCGTCAATGCAGGGTTTTGCCACAAGCCTCGCGCCCCGCGGCGGAGGCGGCGGGGGTTTCGGCGGAGGATTCGGCGGCGGCGGAGGCGGCGGTGGAGGAGGCGGCGGAGGAGGCGCAGGGTGAAACAAGGGCGCCGGGTAAAAGCAAAAGCGCCGGGAAAAGGCCGAAATTGCTTGGGCCGGGGCCGAAGTGGCCAAGGCAAACGTTTTAATTTAATTCCCGCGTGATGCTGAAAGGTGAAGTAAAATGATTGAATGGATTATACTCGGGTTCGCTGTACTAATCATACTCTTCGTCATCTTCGTCTACAACGACTTGGTGACCACGCGCCTGCGCGTGGACAACGCGTTCAGCCAGATTGACGTCCAGCTAAAGAGGCGTTTTGACCTCATCCCCAACCTCGTGGAAACGGTCAAGGGATACGCGAAGCACGAGAAAAGCGTGTTCGAGAACGTGACCAAGGCCCGCGCCGCTACGTCCAAGGCCGGGACTATGGCGCAGAAGGCGAAGGCCGCGAACATGCTGACCGACGCACTCAAAACGCTTTTTGCCGTCGCGGAGAACTATCCGCAGCTGAGGGCCACTGAGAACTTCAAGGATTTGCAGGAGCAACTGAAGGACACGGAAGAGAAAATCGCTTATTCGCGCATGTTTTACAACGATTCGGTGCAGATTTACAACACTAAGCTGCAAGTCGTGCCGTCAAGCATAATCGCTGGCGCTTTCGGTTTCCAGGCCAAGGAATTCTTCCGCACCGAAGGAGAACAGCGCGAGGCAGTGAAAGTCAAGTTCTGAACGACGCCGGGCGCACGTTTTTATAGCCCGGGCCGGCGTTTTTATGGTGAATGCAAATGGCCAACGTCACTCTTAACCTGCTTTACAACGAGCTTAAATGCCTCCACAAGGACGTGGAAATACTGAAAAGCGCGGTTATTCCGGTGGAGAAAATCAGCGCGGCAGAAAAACACGAACTCGACCGCCTGTCCGCCGAGATGAAGCGTGGCAAGAAGCACTCCATGGCGGAAGTGTTCGGCACCCGATAGGGAACTTTTTTCCCACAACGCTTAAATTCCCGCTTTCTTTTCCGGCTTCATGTTCGAGGTTTTCTTCAGCGGGCCGGCTAAAAAAGCCGTGCGCAATGCCGATGCAGACCTGCGCCGCCGGCTCGAAGGACTTTTCCAGGTCCTGCGCGTCTCCCCAGTTCCGGCAGGCGAGTACGACCTCAGGAAACTGGAAGGAATGGAAGACAAGTACCGCGTCCGTTTGGGCGCCTATCGCGTCGTCTATTCGGTGCTTTTCGACGCGCGCGAAATCCATGTGCTGAAAATAGAGCGGCGCGACGAACACACTTATTGAGGAGGGAGAATGCGGCCGCCGGGAGTCGAACCCGGGCTCTCAGCTTGGAAGGCTGAAGTCATACCGTTAGACCACGACCGCGCATACGATGTAGGCGGCTATTTTATTAAAATAAGTGGGGCCGCCGAGATTCGAACTCGGGTCAACAGCACCCTTAGCCACGCCGCAAAAACGGGTTTTTCCGGCGTTCAAGCTGTCAGCATGCCAAGCTAGCCCACGGCCCCATTAACGAAACGGTTTTTGGCGGGTTCCAACCTACTAGTCCCGTCACAAAATTGCTTCTCAAATGCAGCACGAGTGGTGTTGCTTTTTGACAAGTGATAGGAAAGGGTTTTCCTTATTTTTAATGCTTTCACGGCGAGGGTGAGTTGATTCTGCTTGCTTTCATCGCTAAAGCCTATTTCTTCGGCAAAGGCTGTCAGCGAGTTGGTTTTGATCCTGAATGACATTGCCTTGGTGAGTTTGCCGTCTTTTTTCCTCAGGTTGCCTTTTTGAATGGTTGTTTTGCCGGTTTCTACGCCAAATTGAAGGAGCATTTGCTTCAGTTCATCAATAAAAGAAAGGCCGCATTCAAGTAGTTCCTCTGCCTTGTGTAGTTTTAAATAAATTTCATACGAAACGGCGTTCGTCCTTTTCCTTATTCCTGCTTCGCAGCCGAAGGCAACACGCAAATATTCCTTTGCCAGCACCTTGTCGTTCTTTATCCAAAGCGGGACGGCGAAAGCGGAAATCATTTTGTCGCCGTTAGGAGCGCCCAAATCGTAGAGTAGCCGGCTTACTTTTGCGCTGCAAAACCTGCATTTGTAGCTTTCTCCGAATCCGGTTCCAATCTCATATGCGGCTTTTATACCGAAATTTCTAATCACCATCTCTTCAAATGCCTTCAGCGTTTCCAAGCTTGATGAGGATAAATAGAATTCTCTGATGTTCTTTCTCAAATGGCCATCGAAGGTCAGGTAGCTTACTATTTTAGCGAGGTCTTCCCGTTCCATTTTTTTTCCCCCAGCGGCTTACAGCTAGGAAGTATACTTGACTTTCGCGACACCACCTTTCCAGTGGGTATTCAGAAGCGCGGGTAGGGGAGTATTTCCTCTACGAGGTCCGCGTGGCCCAGGAACATCCTGCGGCAGCAGAACCTGTCGAAACCCAGGTGGTCCAATACTTTTCCCGCGTCTTCGCCGGACTTCGTCCTTTCCGCGAACTCGTCCCACTTGTCCGCAACGGGTTTCCCGCACGACCAGCAACGCACCGGAATCATCAATTCAATCGCCTCTTTTAACGTGGTTTTCATTGTTTTTAAGTTTATTTCCTCATTTTTTCGCGCAGGATCTCGAAGGCCACGTACGCCGTCATCTTGCCCGGCAACGGGTTGGCGCCCGGTTTGCTGAATGCCTCAAGTTTGCTGAACGCCTCAATCTCTTCGTGTTCTTTCCTTGCCGAGGAGTAGGCGTCCCCGAGGGCCTTCATTCCGCCCAGGCCCTTTACCGCGCCCATCACGGTCTCAAGGAGCCTGAAATCCGGGTGCATCCCGGACTCCTTCACGAGATTTTTCTGGGGCTTCATTGAAATCGCGGTTATCGTGCTCTTGAGAAGCGAATTGAAGTACCGTTCAACCCCCGGCTTTTCCTTTTCCGGGATTTTTTCCGCGAACGCGCCCACGTTGGCGATGTCGTTGCTCAGGAGTATTTTTTTCCCACTCGCCTTCTTCAATATTTTCGTGACATTGGCGTCGACCTTGTCCAGCGACTTCATTTCCTCAAGGGCCCTGGCGAGATGCGGGTTGGCGACGCCCTTTGCCTGCCAGTAAATTTCCCTGTGCCACGGAATCCCGCGTTCCATGTCCAATCCACCCGTTTCAGCGGCATACCCGCGTCTTTTGCCTCTTCCGGGCGGGGCGGTGATTTTCCGGCTGCCGCACGCGGCGCATACTTTCGTGAATTTCTCCGCCAATACATCGCTCCTTGTTTTCCCGGGCAATTTAACGGTATGACTTGGTGAACCTTGCCCTTGCCTTCGGTCCCTTGAATTTCTTGGGCTCGACGCGCCGCGGGTCCTCCACGAGGAGGCTGCGGTCGTGCTGGATCATTTTCTGCCTCAGCGACTTGTCGCCGCTGAATTCAACCAGCGCCTTCGCGAGAGCGGTCCGGGCAGCCTGCGCCTGGCCCGACACGCCTCCGCCGGCGACGATGATGTCCACGTCGTATTTCGGTTCAACGAACGCAAGCGGTTCCGCGATGGTTTCCCTGATGAACGGGGACTCGAACGCCTTGAGCGGGATGCCGTTTACCCTGACGACGCCTTTTCCCTCCCTGATTGAAGCGCGCGCCACCGCCGCCTTCCTCTTTCCCCTGGTGATGACTGCCTTCTTCTTCCGCCTTGACTTCTTTTCAGTCTTTCCGGCTTTTTCCGGCTTGCCCGCCTTCGGGACTTCTGGATCGTCCGTGTTTTCAATTTTTTCAGCCATTCACACCACACCACGCGTTTCCGCTTTTTTCATTTTCCCCTTGGTTTTCCCGCGTTCCACCCGAGTTTCCTGCAGATGTCGTCGAGGGTCGTGTAAGTGCACAACAGTTTCTCCGAAGTCGCCCTGAATTTCTGGGCCTTGCCTTCAAATTCCTTTGGGACACCGAGGTAAATCATCAACCTTTTCAGCGCTTCCTTTGCCCGCGACGTGTGCTTGGGCATCATTCCGCGCGCAATCCTCTTGAGGAGTTTGTCGGGCCTCTTTGCCCAGCCCTGGGACGGGCTTTTCTCCGGGTTGGATTTCTGCTGCATTGTCCGGCGCTTCCAATAAGTTTCCCACGTGCGCCGCGGGTTGCCTGAAATCACCGCTTTTTCGGCGTTGACGACGACCACGTCCTCTCCAGTGAGCGCTTTTTTCACCGCATAGGCCGCGAGCCTGCCTGCAATCGCGCCGTCCGCGTCAATTACTATCATTTTTTTCCACCAGGTTTAATCGCTTCGGCATTTTCGTTTCCATCCGTTTTTCATCCAAGTATCCTGATTCCGCTGCCCTTCGGGTTTGCTTCAACGAGTTCCTTCACCGTAATCGCCTTCCCGCCGGTTTTTTCAATTGCCGCGCGCGCCGACGCCGAGAACGCGAGTGCCGCGACCGTGACCGGCTTTTCCAGCCACGTGGTCCCGATGCCGAGGACTTTGCCCGGCACGACCACGGTCTGTCCGGCGTATGCGGCGAGCTTGCGCACGTTCACTTCGCGCCGCCTGCGCCTGCCGGCTTTTATCATTTCGGCCATTTTTTTCCAGACCGCCGCCTTGTTTTTCCTGCCGGCCTTTTCAAGCAGGACAATCGTTTTTTGTACAACCGGGTTTTCCGGTCCGCGGACAACCATTTTCATTCCACCATTTTCTTTTTCCTTCGCTTCCTTCCACGGCGGCGCGCAGCGCCGCCCAGCATGTTATGCAGGGGAGGGGATTTTCATTCCCTTTTTGGTGCAGCTTTTTGCGCACAAAAAGGTGCTTTGAACCCCCGGACCCTCTACGGGACAGGAACCTCAATCCTGCGCATTTGGCCAACGCGGTCCAATCAATCCGCCCTGTCCCGATGAGGACGGATTTTCACGCCCGCGTTTTTGACCAGGCTCTGCCACCCCTGCATCAGCGCAGCATCAACCGACACCACTCCATCCGCTTATTTCAATTCCTTTGCAAGCGCTGCCGCCTGCTCCTTCATTACCTCGACCGCTTTCCTGAGGTGCTCTTCGGCCGAAAGGTTGTTGTAGCTCTCGGTGAAGAAAATGAATTCGTCGTCCTTGTACTTGAGTTCGCCTTTTTCCTCCAGTTTGCATGCGACGCACTTCTCGCGTTCCACGCCCCCGTTTTGGGCGCCGGTTTCCGCCAAATGCATCCTGCACAAGTCCTTTGTCTTCGCCGGCAGGTCGGGGACCTGGTTGTATGAAGCCAGCGCGCACTGGAATTTCGCGTGCTGCTTCGCTTTTCCCTTGATTGCGACCGCTTCCAGGCGCAGGCGCTGGTTTTGCGCGAGTTTTGCAAGAGGAATGGTTTCGTTGAAGGGCTTGATTTTCTCGTCGGTGCTCTTCAAGTCGGCCGAGTAGACGATGCACGGCCCTTCGGTGTTGAGCGAGAGGGTTATTTTCACGTCGTCGCCCACGCCCTCCTCGTAAGTGAGCGGCACGAGGCCGATGCGGTTCGCGAGGTAGTCGCTGTAGAACACGGAATTGTTTTCGTAAATGTCTATTTCGTCGACCGCGAACGCGGGCAGTTCCGAGAGAACGGTGCGCCTAAGCGCGTTCACGAGCTCGGTGTCCACGCCAGTGACTTTCGTCCACAGTTTTTTCCCGTCGCCGCTTTCCCTGATTATTTCCGCCTTCATCCAAAATCCCCTCTAAACGCGCCTTCCCCTCTTTCCTCCCGGCCTTTTCGTGGTATCGGTTGGAATCGGGGTAACGTCCTCTATCTTGCCTATCCTGAGCCCGGAGCGCGCAAGCGCCCTGATTGCGGCCTGTGCCCCGCTGCCCGGGGTCTTTGACCCGTGGCCGCCCGGTGCGCGCACGCGGATGTTAACTCCCGTTATGCCCCTTTCCTTCGCTTTTTCAGCGGCCTTGAACGCGGCCTGCATCGCGGCATACGGCGAGCCTTCCTCCCTGCTGGTCTTGACAATCATTCCGCCGCTGCCTTTTGAAATCGTTTCGGCGCAACTCAGGTCGGTTATCGTGATGAGCGTGTCGTTCTTTGAGGAAAACACGTGGGCGATGCCCCACTTGCCTTCCCTTATCCTGGCCGGCCCTGCCTCGCGGTGGACCGGAGCAGCCGGCGCCATTTCCCCGGGCTTTTCAACCGGTTTTTCAACCGGTTTTGCAGCGGGTTTTTCCGCATGCTTTTCAACAGCCTTTTCCGCAACGTTTTCTTCAGCCATCATGAAACACCTTTCTCAGGCAGTCACTGCCTTCTCCCCGGCTCCGCCGGCAGCCCCGACACCCGCGGCTCCTGCCGCCTCTCCAGCGGGCGCGGCCTCAATCTGGATTGGTTCGTTGTACCACCCGATTGTCCCCTCTTCGCTGAACTTGACGAGGTAAGACGGGCAGCTCATCCTGTTTCCTTCCACTGCAATGTGGCCGTGGGCGATGAATTGCCTGGATTGCCTGAACGTTTTCGCAAAGCCTTTCCTGCACACGAGGCTCTGGAGCCGCCTCTCGAGGACGTC
Source organism: Microcaldota archaeon (assembly GCA_026396285.1). GTDB lineage: Archaea > Micrarchaeota > Micrarchaeia > Norongarragalinales > JAPLXB01 > JAPLXB01. The sequence continues at coordinate 14,159 of JAPLXB010000025.1, read as the reverse complement.
GCGTTCCTTGAGCGCGAGGATGTCGTCAATCGTGGCCTGAGGGTTCCTTATCAGGAACGACGTCACGCGGCCCAGCAACTGCGTCTTCCTCTCGTCGATTTTGGCGCCGCGTCCCGCAAGCAGCCTGCGCGCCTCCCTGCGCATTTTCCTGAGAATCGTCTTGGTTTTCCAGAGTTCGCGCGCGTTCTTCAGCCCGTATTCCTCGCGCAGCGCCTTCTCTTCCTCTATGCGCGTCTTTTCCCACAGGCGCTTTGGAGCCTCGTACTCCTTCTTTTTCCTTTTCGGGTCGCCCATCAAGCATCAACTCTCAAAAAATCACAAACCGTTTTTGCAATCATTTCTTCGCTTTTCCGGCTTCCTGCGCGCTCGTGGCGGCCGCGGCCTTCATCGACTTGATCGCCTTCTTTAGCACTCCCACGGTCATTCCGGTCCTGCCCGTCGTCCGCGTGTGCTGGCCGCGCACTTTTTGGCCGATGCTGTGCCTCCAGCCAATCCACGTGCGCATCTCCTTTTCCTTCTGGATGTCCTGTTTCATCGCAAAACCCAGGTCGGTCATGAGCAAGTGAGCCGGCTTGCCGGTGTCGTTGTCTTTCTGCCTGTTCATGAGGAACGCGGGCACGCCGTAATTCTGGGGCGCCTTGATGACTTCCTCGACCTGGTCAGCCTGCTGTTCGGTCAGCGAACCGATGGGCGTGGACGTGTCCAGCTTCATCTGCTGTTCAAGCACGCGCACGAGGCTGGCCGCCAGGTTTTTTCCAATGCCCCTGACTCCGCACAACGCGTCCTTGACGGCTAGCCCGCCGTCAACGTCTTTTCCAGCGAGCCTCACGATGCCGCTCACGCCTTCCTTGGCAGTGCTTTTCAACACCTGCGGCTGCGCGGCCGGCTGCGGCTTCGCCTGGGGCTTGGCCTGCTGTTTCGCCTGATGGCTCGCTTCCTTTTTTTCATCAGCCATTTCCACACCGAAATTTCATACGATACTTTCGCTGGAAGCATTACGCGCCGGGACCGAGACTCTCGCTCCCCTTCGTTTTGGCGAAGCTTTTCTTTTCCAAAAGAAAAGGTTCTTCGAACTCGGAAGGCGCTTGCGCGCCACAGCCTATCGGGGGAAACTCTTTCGGTCTCCAAAATCATTTGGCACCAAAAACAGGGTTTTCCAGGGCTGCGCATTACCGTTCTGCCATCCCGGCACTGAAAGAAACAAGGCTTCGGGCCTTTATTACTTTTTCACTCCCGGAAGAAGCAGAAACCAGCTTCGCGAGTAGAAGACAATGGAAAAAGCGGTTAAAAAGGCTTGTGGAAAACGCGCCGCAGCCCGCCGGATGCCGGAAGCGGCTAGTAGCCGTGGATGACGCGCGCGACGTCGAACGCGATTCCCTTTTCCCTGTTTTTGATTTCGTCAGTGTCCATGAAGGCCTCTGCGATGCACAGCAGTTCGCCTTTTCCTGAGTAAATCCCGACGCGGTCGCCCTTCTGGATTTTTTCGTCAAGTTCATTGATGCCCGGTATGGCGAGGTTTGCGCCGGTCGTGATTGAATGGATTGCGTCGTCGGAGACGACGACGTGCTTGAGGCCGAGCACGTCCTCGACCTGGTGCAAGCATTTTTCCAACGGCCCGGCATCGCCTTTTTCCCTCCACAGCCAGTGGCGGTCGCTGAGTTCTTGCAGCGTGACGCAGTCCTTTTCAACGAAGCCGCCGGAGAGCGTGCGGCGGAGTTCAACCATTTCCGCGCCTGCGCCGAGGACTTCGCCAACGTCGCGCACGATGTTCCTGATGTACGTCCCCGGCTCGGTTTCCGCCTCGAACAACACGAGCTTGTCCATGATTTCGAGTACCTTGAGTTCAAACACCTCGCGCACGCGGAGTTTTTTCGCGACGGCGCTCGCAAGCGGCGGCTTCTGGTAAATCCTTCCCTTGAACAGCGAAAACGCCTCGCGCACGTCCTTTTCCGGCGCCCTGCGGCCGAGGCGCGTGACGCACACGTAGCGCTTTTTGCCTGACATGATGAAGTGGCTTGCCTTGCATGCATCCTCCAACAGGACAGGCAGGACGCCGGAGACGTTGGCGTCAAGGGTGCCGGTGTGCCCGGTTTTTTTGGCATTGAGGATTCGGCGGACGAACGCGGAAACCTCGTGGCTCGTCGGCCCCGGCGGCTTGTCTATCGGGACGACGCCGAAGCGCAGGCGCTCCTCCATTGTCCGCTCCGAAGGGCTTTTCCCGACAACGTGTTTCTCGCGCCTGAGGACGTGCATGGGTTTGTTTTCGTGCGCGCTGGTTAAAAGGGATTGGGAAAGGAAGCGGGTGGGGGCGCGGCTGTTTTCATTTCAGGGAGACGACCAGGAGTTCCTTGTCGACTTTCGGCCTTTTTTCCTTCCCGGCCCGGATCATTTCAACGATGCCGTAGAAGCAGAGGATGCCGAGGTCCCTTGAAACCGATTCAACCGGTCTTTTGGCGAGGGCCGCCAGTTCCTTCACCGAACGCGGACTGCTTTTCCTGATTATCTTGACCAGCTCCATTTTTGCTGGCGTCGCTACCTTGGCCAAAAGGCTTTTTTCAATCACCACCAGCCTCTCCGGCACCAGTTCCGGGTATTTCAGTGCCTCTTTGATGAGCACGCTTACGGCGTCAAAGCCTTTTTTCCCCACGATTCGTCACCCGTTATCCTTGACAATTCAGTCCACTGCAGCCAGTTTTTTCCCACATGTTTTTTGAAAGACAGGAAGGCGGCAGTGTAGTCGGTTTTTCCAGTCTCCTCAAGCCACAAGGGCTCGCCAGTTCGCCAGAATCTCTGTTCGTGCAGCCTGCCGTGGGCCGTGTCGACGCGGTAAACATCACGCGCTTCACCGCCGGCCAGTACGGACAGGTTGATGCTGAATTTGGTGATTTTTCCACCCTCCACCGCGAACAAGTAGTCAATCCTGACCCCTTCGGCAGGGAATTCCGTGATGTGCTTCCATCCCACCAAACCAACTCATTTAACATAAAATGTTAATCGAATCGCTTGCTTAAAAACCCGGTACTCTGCTGACTGGGCTGCGATTCTTAAGCGGACCGGGGCGTGCTTTCCAGTGGCCCGGAGCTGTGCGCTGGTTAAAAGCAGTTCGCCGCCATATCATCCCAAGGGTGGGTTTTTGGATTCCTGCAAGGCGAGGGACGGGGCGGCGCGCGAGTGCGCGGAACGCATGCGGGGCAAGCGGCTTGGCGGCGCCGGCCTCGTGGAATTGAAGAAAAAAGCTTCCGAACACCACGGGCTGGACGGCGTGGTGAGGAATTCGGACGTCGCGGCCGCGTTGCGCGAAGCGGGCGCCGACGGCGAGGCCTCGCTTTTGCGGACGCGGGCGACGCGCTCGCTGAGCGGCGTGTGCGTGGTCGCGGTGATGGCGCGGCCGTGGCCATGCCCCCACGGCAAATGCGTTTACTGCCCCGGCGGCCCGCAAAAGGATTCGCCAGGCTCACCGCAAAGCTATACTGGCAAGGAGCCGGCGGCGCTCAGGGCGGCGCAGAACAATTTCGATTCCTTTCTCCAGGTTTCAAACCGCTTGGCGCAATTGGAGGCGATTGGCCACGAGCCAAGCAAATGCGAACTCATTGTCATGGGCGGGACATTCAATTCCCAGCCCCGCGATTACCAGCGGGATTTCGTTAAGCGCGCGTTCGACGGCTTCAACGGCGCCGAATCAAAGGACCTGGCAGGGGCTTTTGCATTGAACGAGTCCGCGGCGCACCGCGTCGTGGGCGTGACGTTTGAAACCCGGCCCGATTTGGCTGCGGAAAAAGAAGTACGGTGGCTCGTTGGCCTCGGCGCGACGCGCGTTGAACTCGGGGTGCAGACGCTGAGCGACGAGGTTTATGAGCGCGTGGGGCGCGGGCACGGCGTAAAAGAAGTCGTGGGCGGGACGCGCGCGTGCAAGGACGCTTTCTTGAAGGTTTGCTATCACTGGATGCCAGGCCTCTTCGTTTCGCCGGACGAGGACGTGGAATTGTTTGCACGGCTTTTTTCGGACGAGCGCTTCAGGCCCGACATGCTCAAAATCTATCCGACGCTCGTGATGCCGGGCACAGGCCTCCATGACCTGTGGAAGAAGGGCGAGTTCGAGCCATACGACGACGCGACAGCAGCGGGCGTTGTGGCGCGCATGAAGCGCATCGTTCCCGAGTATGTCCGGATAATGCGCGTGGACCGCGACATTCCGACGCCCCTCATTGCTGCTGGCGTGAAGAAAAGCAACCTCCGGCAACTTGCGCGCGCGGAAATGGAAAGGCGCGGGTGGAAGTGCGGGTGCATCCGGTGCCGCGAGGCCGGGTTCAAAAAGAATGTCGACTGGGGCGCGGTTGAATTGAAGCGCACTGATTATGGCGCAAGCGGGGGGCGCGAGGTTTTCCTGAGTTTCGTCGACGGCGTGAACGACGCGCTCGTAGGTTTCCTGCGCCTGCGGCGGAATGAAAACGGTTCAGTAGGCGTGAGGGAGCTCAGGGTTTTCGGGAGGCAGGTGCCGGTCGGCGGGAGGCGCGAGGATGCGGCGCAGCACCGCGGGCTTGGGAAGAAACTGCTGGCCGCGGCAGAGGAAATCGCTTTGTCGGAATTCGGCGCGCGGGAATTGCTCGTCCTTCCGGGCGCGGGAGTGAAGCCGTATTACCGCGGGCTCGGCTACTGCGACGAAGGAATGTACTTGGCCAAGAAACTCAAATGAAACCTGCTGGTGAGAGTTGTTTTGGGTGGGAGGAGAAAGGCGAGGCAACCCCAAGGAGGCAATCCAGAAATCGTTTCTGCCAATGCGCCGGCTCTCTCCCACAAGAGAGAATTCGCTAAATAACCCTCCGCCACGGCCCCTATATTGGTTTGCCCGGTTTTACCGGAAAATTTATAAAAAACAGCCGGTTTATACGTTTATTTCCGGAAAATTTACGGAATTTGGATGATTTCATGGAATTGGAGGAAATTGATTTCAAGATCCTTTCCGAGCTGGAGGAAGACTCCAAGCAGAGCCTGAAGGAATTGTCGAGGAAACTGGGCGTGCCGATGAGCACGATCCACGACAAGGTGAAGCGCTTCGAGCGCAACGGAGTAATCCTGAAATATTCGGCGGTCATTGACGCAGCGAAAGTTGGGAAGCCGACGCTGGCGTTCATCCTCGTCGCAATGCGGTACCAGTTCGCGGGCGAGCCGATAGTGAAGCAGAGGGAAGTCGCGAACAAGATTGCGAAACTGCCGCTCGTCCAGGAAATACACATCATCAGCGGCGAATGGGACATTTTGCTGAAGGTACGGGGAAGGGACTTGAAGCAAATCGGGGATTTCGTCATAGAGAGGCTGAGGGAAATCCGCGGGGTTGACCGGACGCTGTCGCTCGTGGCATTCGAAAACATTAAAGAAACTCCGGCAGTGCCTCTTGTTGAGTGACGGGGGCGGCGCCGGCAAGAAAAACAATGGAAAAAAGCGGCGGCAAAAAGACGGTTGCAAAAAACGGCGGTAAGAAAACGGCGGCAAAAAACAAGGGCAAAAAAACAACGGCAAAAACTGGTGATGGCTTGTATTCTAAAAAAATCACGGCAGCGCTTGAAAAGCAGAAAATTTCCCCTGGCGACCGCGTGCGCGTGGAAAAAGCAAAGGAAACCTTTGAAGGAATACTTATCCCGAAGCCGGAGGCGAGCGGCGACCCCGAAGACGTCGTCGTGAAACTGGACAGCGGCTATAACGTTGGCATAAGATTTGACGCGGCGGTGAAGATTTCAAGGCTTGGCAAGGGCGCGGAACTCGGGAAATTCCCGTCGCTTTCGTTCAAACAGAAGGCCGGCCTGCCTGAAGTGGCCCTGATTGCAACCGGCGGGACGATTGCGGCAAGGCTTGACTACCAGACCGGCGGCGTGACGTGGCTGATGGAACCCAGCAACCTCTTCGCGCTCGCGCCCGAACTGTCGCAAATCGCTCGGTTCAAGGTCCAGAAACCGTTTCTCATCGCGTCGGAAAACATGTGCGGCAAGCACTGGATGAAAATGGCCGAAGCAGTCGGGAAGGAGATAAATTCCGGCGTGGACGGCGTGATGGTCACGCACGGCACCGACTTCCTCCACTTCTCGTCGGCCGCGCTGTCGTTCATGCTAGGCAAAATCCCGGTGCCGGTCGCGTTCACTTACGCCCAGCGCTCGTCGGACCGCGGCAGCTGCGATTCGCCAATGAACCTCGTGTGCGCCGCGCACTTCGCGGCAAAAGCCGATGCCGCCGAAGTCGTCCTCGTGGGGCACGCCGAGTCGTCTGACTCGTACTGCTTCGCCCTCAGGGGAACGAAGGTAAGGAAAATGCACACGTCCCGCAGGGACGCGTTCAGGCCCATCAACGACTCCCCGCTTGCGAAAGTGTGGCCCGACGGCAGGATTGAACTCGCGGATGGCGTGCGGAAGCGTTCCAAAGGCAGAGTTTCAGTGGACGCGGTGTTCGAGGAAAAAACCGCGCTCGTGAAATACCATCCCGGCGCAGACCCGGGACTGATTGATTTTTTCGTGGACAAGAAGTTCCGCGGAATCGTCGTCGAAGCAGGCGCACTGGGCCATATCGCGACCGAGGACAGCGAACACAACTGGCTCCCGTCGCTTAAGCGCGCCATCGAGGAAGGCGTCGTCGTTTGTTTTGCCCCGCAGACGCTTTACGGACGGTTACACCCCTTCGTTTACGATGAGGCGAGGAAAGTCCACGCCCTGGGCGTCGTGTACTGCGAGGACATGCTGCCGGAAACCGCTTTCGTCAAACTGGGTTTCTTGTTGGGTCACGACCTTGACAACAAACAAGTCAGAAAAAAAATGACAGAAAACCTGGCTGGAGAAATAAACCCTCGGCTTACAGAAAACCAGTTTCTTCTATGAATTTTCTACCACTCCGCAAGCAGAGTCCACTGGAAACCAGGTGGCAGCGCGATTTATAACTAGTTTTTCGAACCTCTATTTAGTTGTAGTACGCAAGGGTGGTGCGTCTTGTTTCAGTTTAAGGGGAGAATAAGGAAAACGAAATGGAATTCGCTTGTTCTAGTAATTTATAGCAAGACACTTTCGGACAGAGTTGCAGAATTAAATGGGCAAGTAGCACTTGAGCGGTTTGGCGATGGACTGCTCTTGAAGCCTAAAGGAGATCTCAGAGCGACAGTAGTAGTCAACAAGAGAATCCAGATCAGCGCAACAAGAATGCTGCGCAGTTTTTCTTCAAGCCAGATTAACGTCTATGTGGACAAGCAAATGTGGCGTATCAAAGAAATTTTTCTGAAAGGAACTGACCCCGTCGGCATCATCGATGCTTTACCTGAAAACATACTGATAAAGAGAGCGGCTATTGTAAGGACCAGAAACAGGTATAATCTGGACTTTAGTTTCATGGCGTTAGCCAAGAAACTATCAAAGAAGTCTCTCAAGTGCAGAATAGATCGGTGTCAGAATACTTTTCTTATAAACCCATGCCATTCGGAAAAAGGGCGCAGGCTATACGCCCACAGTGGAAAGCGGCTGCGGATATCACTGCCAAGAGCGGCGCTTTCTGAACAGGAACTGGACGTGCTTTCTACTCGCGGGCGGTTGCCGGTTTTCGTGGGCTTTGATCCGATGGACCTAAAAATTTCTCAAATAGACTCTTATACCGTCAGCGAAGAAAAGGAACTTGCCGCCTCCCTAATGTCAAAAGGCATCAGAATAGGGTTAAAGGACATCCGCGAAAGAGGAGATATTATTTTGACGGACTACCCTGCCGCCATAGAAATTCACAACAGCCTTCCAAATGAATTTTCATCATCAAAACATTCCATTAAAGCAGGTCAAGTTAGACTCCGTTTATTAGAGGGATACTATCTTGTTAAATCAGAAAGATTCGATTCCTATTTTGTAGTTATAAATAGGAACTGGATGAAAATCAACCACATAGGCGAATTGGTTTCAGAATTAAGAAATGCAAGGGTATTTACTATCCTGACGGGTTTTGATAATGGGTGGAGTAACGGGGCGTCTGATGAAATCTTAAACATACTCGGCACTTCTGCACTAAAAAACAGGTGTTTGCAATGCAAGTAGATTATGGAAAACTCGGCTTCAAGTGCGGGATAGAAATCCACCAGCGCCTCGCAACCGCGAAAAAGCTTTTTTGCGACTGCAGGGCAGACCCCGCGCCGCCCGGCGAGGAACCATCCGGAACGATACGGCGCCGCCTCCGGGCAGTGGCAGGCGAACTTGGGAAAGTGGATCCGGCAGCGGCGTTCGAGCAGGCGCGCGGAAGGGAATTCGTCTACCAATCCTTCAGCGACAGGTCGTGCGAGGTTGAAAGGGACGAGGAGCCGCCCCACCAACTCAACCCGGAGGCGCTTGAAACCGCGCTCGTGGCGGCGAAAATGCTTGGCGCAACCGTGCTGGACGAACTGCAGGTGATGAGGAAAACAGTCGTGGACGGCAGCGCAGTGAGCGGCTTCCAACGTACCCTGCTGGCCGCAGTCAACGGCTCGCTGGAAACGAGCAGGGGCCGCGTCGGCATTCCCACAATCTGCCTTGAGGAGGAAAGCTCGGGCATAGTTGAAGGCGGGGGCGCAGGCGGGGAAGTCACTTACCGCCTGGACCGCCAGGGAATCCCGTTGCTTGAAATCGCGACCGACGCGTCAATCAAGGACGGCGCGCACGCGCGCGAAGCAGCTGAAAAAATCGGGTTAATGCTCAGGAACACCGGGAGGGTCCAGAGAGGGATTGGCACCATCCGCCAGGACTTGAACGTCTCGGTCCGCGGCGGCGCAAGAGTGGAAGTCAAGGGCGCGCAAGAGCTCTCGGCGCTGGCGGAACTGGTTGAAAACGAGGCGCGGCGCCAACTCGCGCTCATCGAAGTAAAGCACGAACTGGAAAAAAGGGGCGCAAAGCAACCAAACGCGGAAGGGGTGCTAAACGTTTCAAAAACCTTTTCCGCAACCAAATGCGGCATACTCAAAAAGGCGTTGGAGAAAAAACACTCCGTCGCCGGCCTGCGGCTCCCGGGATTCGCCGGCCTCCTTGAAAAAGAACTCATGCCCAACCACCGCCTCGGAACCGAGTTCTCGCATTTTGCGCGCGCCAGGACAGGAATCGGCGGATTGATTCACTCCGGCGAAGACACCGCGAAATACGGGATTTCCGTCGAGGAACGCAAGGCGCTGGAAAACGAATTGAACTGCGGAAAAGAAGACGCCTGGGCCGTTGTCGCGGACGCGCCGGAAAAAGCGCGGCAGGCCGCGGAAGCTGTTGCGGAAAGGGCCGCGCAGTGCTTCGCCGGGGTTCCCGGGGAAACGCGGAAGGCGGACGGAGTGCGGACTGTTTACATGAGGCCGCTGCCCGGGGCGGAGAGGATGTATCCGGAAACCGACGTCCCGCCGATTCCGGTGACCGCGGAAATGCTTGCGCGCGCGAAAGCGCCGGAGGGAATCGAGGAGAAGAAAAGGAAATACCTGGGCATGGGCTTGAACGAGGTGCTGGCGGACAAGATGCTTGCGGCGCCGGAAGCGCAGTTGTTTGAAAGACTCGCACAAGCCCACGAGGGCGCGGCTGAACCGGCGTTCGTCGCGGTGACGCTGTTGGAGACGATGAAGAGCCTGAGGCGCGACGGGGTCGCGGTCGAGCGCGTCGGGGAAAAGCAGTTGGCGGAAATCCTCGGCCTCTATTCAAAAGGCGCGGTCACCAGGGCCGCGGTGCCCGAACTCATTGCCGCAGTGGCCGGCGCGCCGGCGCCAGCGGCGGTGGAAAAAATCGGAAAAATAATGGAAGAGAAAAAACTGGCGAAGTTCGGGGCACGGGAGCTGAGGCAGGCGGTTGAGGAAGCGAAGAAGAAGGGCGCGAAGACCGCCGACGGGGTTTTCGCGGAAGTGATGCGGCGCCACCGCTTTAACGCGGATGCCCGCGAGCTGAAAAAAATCCTGGAGTGAAAAACCCGGCCGCGGAAAACGCCTCGTTGAAACTGTTTTAAACAATCGTGCTTTCGGTTAAGTTGGTTGCAATGGCGCAAGAAGACTGGAGCGGCGGAGGACAGGCGGAGGAAGAAGGCGCATCCACCGGCGAGCGCATGCAGGCCGTCCTGGAGCCGATTAAGAAGAACCTGGCGCTCATACTCGTAATCCTCGTAATCGCCGGCGGCGCATTCGTTTACCTCTTCGTCCTCCCCAAGCCGGGCACGATCGTGTTGAGCGTCGCTGAACTGGACGCCGGCAAAAGCTTTTCCGACGCCGACGTTGAAATAAGGGACTCGTCCGGGAACGTTATTGCCGCGCTCACGCTCGAAGAAGGTTCGGCGTCCGCGGGCGGAATCCCGTCCGGCACCGACCTGACGATAGCGTTAAACACGCTCAAGGCAGGATACGCTTCAGTGACGCGCCACGTGACGCTCGAGTCAGGGCAGACGAAGACCGTTGAAATAACCGTTCCAAAATCCCTGCAGCTCCAACTCGGGGACATACCCGAGCAAACCATCGGAAAAGGGTGCTCGAAGACAATCGCGGTTTCAGTAACGAACAACGGCGACTCGGACCAGACCGTCGAACTGGTGGCCGACGGCGACTTGAAGAAAGCCTTCGGTTACGAGGGGCCGAAGACGGTTTCCGCAATGGCGACGGAATCGTTTTCCTTCACGGTCAACGCGCCCACTGGCAGCGACTCGCTGTCCGGCGCAATCCGCGCGAAATACACTGCGGCCAGCGCCGCGTTTTCGGCAACGCTCATGGAGCCGCCGGACATGCGCGTGGACCCGAGCGAAATAAGGTCTGTGTGCCGCGAGGGCGTGTGCGACGCGGTGCAGGTGTCGGTGAGCAACTACGGGAAAAGCGACTTGACTGAATTGACGTACGAGGTTTCTTCCGACATTTCCGGCGACTTGGACGTCACGGGCTTCGAAGGCAAGGCCGTGAAGCCGAACAAGAAGACGACGTTCTTCGTCCGCGGCAAAACCACGGGCGCGGGCAAAGTCGGCAAACTAAAGGTCATTTCCGGGTGCGGCGAAGAGGAAATCCCGGTTTCAATCACTTCCGGCTAAAGCCAGTGAAACCGCTTGGCCGCGCCCGCCCCGCGCGCCTATCAAAATCTTTTTGAACCCGCGGTTCATTCCTTTTCCATGCCCGCGCCCACCTACATAGACAAACTCGTCCAAAAGGCGAAGACTTCAGTGAAGACCGAGCTGCCTGCGCCGGCAGAACTCGCGAAAGCCAGGGAAAAAATCGAGGCCGCGGAAAAACGCGAGCGCGTACTCATCGAATCCTACGGCGACGTCCGCGTGTACAAGGAGCCCGGCGAACCGCTGTATCTGTATGAGGTGCCGGTGCCGCGGTACAAGGGCGAGGAAAAACTCCTGATAAGCACCCTTGTTGAAATCGCTTCCAAAGTCGTTACCTACGAGCCGGCCGCGTTCGCCACCCAGGCGCAGCGAAAATCGGCGTATTTGCAGAAAGTGCTTGAAATCATTGACGCCACCCCCGAACTCAGCATACCCGCGTCATCCAAGGAGTTTTACGCAAAAGCGGTTGTCCGCGAAATGGTGGGCTACGGCCTGATCGACCCGCTCCTCGACGACGACATGCTTGAGGAACTCATGGTCATCGGGCCCGGGAAATGCGTGTACGTGTTCCACCGCAAGTACGAAATGATGCGCACCAACATCGTGTTCTACGACGACAAGGATACCCGGGACTTGCAGGACCGCATTGCGCGCAGCATCGGCCGCCGCATAGACTTCCAGTCCCCGCTGTTGGACTCGCGGCTGCCCGACGGCACGAGAGTGAACATGACCATCCCGCCCGCGAGCATAGACGGCAGCACGCTGACTGTCAGGAAATTCCGCCACGACCCGTTCACGGTAATCGACTTGATCAACACCGGCACCATAAATTATGAAATCGCGGCGTTCCTGTGGCTCGCGAGCGACGGCTTCGGCGCAAAACCGGCGAACATCCTCGTGTCCGGGGGCACCGCGTCAGGCAAGACGACGATGCTCAACGTATTGTGCTCCTTTGTCCCGACGGACGAGCGCGTGATAACAATCGAGGAAATCGCGGAACTTGCGCTCCCGCTCCCGCACTGGATACGCTTTGAAACCAGGCCGCCGGGAATAGAACAGACCGGGGAAATAGACATGAACACGCTTGTCAAGAACTCGCTCCACATGCGGCCCGACCGCATAATCGTGGGCGAAATAAGGGGCGAGGAAGGGTTCACGCTGTTCAGCGCGATAAACACCGGCCACGACGGGAGCATGGGCACGGTGCACGCCAACTCGGCCAAGGAAACAGTCATCCGCCTCATGAGCCCGCCCATCAACGTCCCGGGAGTGATGCTGACCCCGTTGAACTTCATCATAATGACGCAGCGCATAAACGACCGGCGCAAGGGACTCATCAGGAGGGTCACTGAAATCGCGGAAGTCAGTTCCGTGGAGGACTCGAAGCCCATGCTTCAAACAATTTACACTTGGGAACCGTCGAGGGACAAGATAGAGCCGACGGGCATCCCCTGCGCTTACCTGCAGACCCTTGGAAGGTATTTGGGCCTCGGCAAGGACGCGGTGGGCGAGGAACTGGCGCTGCGCCAGAAAATACTGAAGGACATGAACGAGAAAGGCATCCGCAGGCTGGAAGACGTGTGCGCCATAACCCAGTCATACATCCTGAAGCACCGCGAAAAACTCTGAAACGCAAAAACCGACCAGAGGCCATTAAATAGCTGGCTTGTTTTCGTGGTTCAGTGGACGTCATGGAACTGCTTTTCCAGCGCGGCAAGATACTATTCAACCGCGAATTGTCAAGGCTCGACGAGTTCGTGCTCAAGTTCACGTCGGTTTTGGATCGCGCCGGCATAAGATACGCCGTCGTTTCCGGCTACGTGGCCATCGTTTTCGGCCGGAGCAGGGGAACTGAAGACGTTGACGTGCTGGTTGAAAGGCTGGGGAAAGAAAAATTCGCGGAGTTCTGGAGGTTTGTGGAAAAAAATTTCGACTGCATCAACGCCGCGAGTGAAAATGACGCATTCGAAAACTACCTGTCCAATGACACTGCGCTCCGCTTCGCATCACGAGGCGCATTCATCCCGAACATCGAGTTCAAGTCCGCAAAAAACGAGCTGGATTACAACGCGCTGAAGCACCGTATCGAATTGGTCCTCAACGGAAAAAGCATTTTCATATCCCCTCTCGAGCAGCAAATCTGCTACAAGCTCTACCTAGGCTCGGAAAAGGACGTGGAAGACGCGCGTTTCCTCTACAAGCTTTTTAAGGAGAGGCTCGACGTGCGCGGGATTAAAATGCTCGCCCGAGCCCTTAAAGTAGGCAACAAACTGGCCCTCCTCGGTTGATTGAATGAAAACCGGAATCAGAGTGGACTTGAAGAAACTGTCCAAGGAGAAGAAACGCAATTTCCTTGAACGCCTCGCCTTCATCGACGCCTACGTCGCGTGGCTGAAAAAAACCCCGAACAAGAAGTGGTCGCGCCAGCAGAAGACCGTGGTGGACCAGGCAATTTCCTGACTCCGGGGAAAGGAAGAAAAACCGCGGCAAAATGACTTCATCATGCTCATCCGCAGGGGATTCGTCGCCGCGCCGCTCATTGGCACAATCATTTTCCTCGCAGCCATCATGTTCGCGGTCAACTTGTCCAAAACCGATTCCGCGGAAGTGAGCCACGTCGTGAGCGACGCGTACCACAACCGCATCGTGTCGCTTCTGGAAATGTACCGCGCGGACCTCGGCGCAGTCTTCACCGTCGGCCTGTCAAGGAACGTGGAATACTTCCTGACCGGCCAGTGCTGGGCCAGCCCTCCGTTCAACATTGAAACCAGCGGAAACCAAGGCAGCCAGTCACAGGCTTTGTTGGATATAAAAAACCAGGCCTACGACAACTGCGTGCTCTTCAACAAAATCCTCAAAGCAGTGGTGTGCTCAATTGACCCCAAATACGGGATGAAGGCGTGGCTTTCGCAGATGAATGAAACCACCACTTTCGAGGGCATTTCATTCGAGCCGGCGAACAAGCAGTCGTTTGAACGTTTCATAACAACAGGCTGGAGCACGTCCTCACTCAACCTGAACAATCAGCAGTACGCCTCTGGCAGTGGCTCGTGCGAGGACTTGGTGATGGGAAGCCTTTTTGACTGCTATGCCTTCGCCTATGAAACCCTGCCGGGCGGCGGGCCGAAACT
>JAPLXB010000029.1 GCA_026396285.1 Microcaldota archaeon | reverse complement strand
GGCGAAAAAAACCGGCAGGCGCGCCTTTTCAATGAACCACCAGTCCTCCTCGCACACGCTCCTCGTCCCCACTTGTACCAGCCGCGCCCCCTCGTCCAGGATTCGGCGCGCGGCGCACGCGTGGCTCCACTTCGTTCCCTCAAACTCGTTCCGCAGGTCGGCGTGGGCGTCGAACTGGAGCACGGTCAGGTCTTTGTTGAATTTTTTTGCAGCGCGAACCGAACCCGGGGTTATGGAATGCTCGCCGCCGAGCACGAGCGGGAATTTTTTGGCGGCCAGGATTTTTTCCACGCCGCCAGCCACCTGTGCGACCACCTGCTCTGGCTTTTTCGCCGGCTTTATTGCCTGGAGAGTGAATATTCCTTTGCGCGAGACTTCCATCCCAAGCTCTTCGTCGAAGAGTTCCATGTTGCGCGACGCGTCAATTATCGCAGCCGGTCCTTTGTCCGAGCACGCGCTCCACGTGGTCCACTTGTTCGTGCCATTGTAGGGCACCGGCAGGACGACTGCCAAGGCTTTTTCAAGCGTCTGTCCTTCGAGGCCGCCGAAGTTGCGCGGCGGAAGAGCGTTTTCCACAAAATCAAGCCTTTTTTAGTGGACTCGGCGGGAGTTTCGCAACGTTTTCTTTTGGCGGAGCTTTTCTTTTCCAAAAGAAAAGGTTCTTCGAACCCGCGGCCTCATCCTTGCGAAGGATGCGATCTACCACTGATCTACGAGCCCGCTTTCCAACATTTTAGGCGGCGGTTTAAATAAACTCTTGCCCCGCTTGTAACAAGCCGGGCAAAAAGGCAATCGGGCCCCGGGACGTCCTAATCCGGCTGTTTTGGATTCACTCAATGCTGATTTCGCCGTATTGCTCAAGCTCGTCCTGCGCCAAGCTGCAACCGGCTGCGCGAAGCGCGTACACCGAGGCGTGGAACGCTTCTTCCTCGTGTTTTCCGAAGGTTTTGAAGTAACCGCGATGGGCGGCCAGGGCAAGCACTTCCGCCGAACGCATTATCGCCGTCGGGGGAATGAGTGCAAGGAATTTTTTGTGCGCCTCCAGGTCGAGCGCGAGTTTTTCCACGTACTCGCCTTCAATCATTTCCTTCAGCTTCGCCGGGTCCTCGACTATCAGGCGCGTCGTCTTCTCGTCCACCAGCAGGGCGTTCGCCCGCGCAATGGACAGGAGCGCAAGGGACTGGGCCTCGCCCTCGTGGAGCACCGGCAACGGCTTGCCCCCGACCAGGTACAGCCTGTTGGCGGCGCCGAGTATCTCGCTCGTCTTCGCGGCCAGGTTGGGCGCGTCAGCCACTGCGATCGCGCTTTCCTCCAGCGCTTTCCTTATCCTGATGGCGGAGTATTCGAGGGCCTTTATTTTCATGGGCGCGCCGATGATTTCCTCGCGGACCCCGGGAGTGATGACGAATTCTGCGCCGGCTTTTTGCTTCAGGAACGCGAGGGCGTCTATGTTGCACGTGTCAGCCAGCGAGATGAGGGAACTGCTGTCGCAAACGATTTTCACCACTGCACCCAATCCTCCCAAACCGTTTTCATCGCTTCGCCGTTTTTCGTCACTTGAACAGCTTTTCAATTTCCGCCAACCGGTTCTTCACCGGGATGGTCGCGTATTTTTCCGGAATCCTCGTCATCCCGATGTATTTCGACAGCTCCTTCTTGTTCGCGCCCGAGAGTTTCGCCGCCGCCCCCAGGGACGCGCCATGGGCGTACATCTGCGTGGCCGCTTTTATGCGCGCCTTGTCAATCACGCTTGAAACGAAGCGCCCCATGGTGGCGCTCAAGTCAAGTATGCGGTGGTGAATCCTTGCCACGGCCGCCGCGCACTCCTGCCTGTCGCCTTTTTTCAACGCGGCTACCGCCTCGTCGAGTTCGTCGCCGAGGTCTTCCCTGAAGTCAATCCACTTGGGTGTGCCGACGATGTACGGCTTTTCCAGGAACTTGGCTAGCGAGTAGGCGATGATGCTGAAGTCAACGAACAGCGGGTCCTGGCGCATGAATGCCTCTTCGGCGAAGTCGCTGCCCAAGTCCTTGATTTTCGCGATGTTGGCGCTGTCCTTCGCGTCCCTGAGTTCCGAGACTTTTTTGACGAGGAATTCGTCCATGGAGGGGGAACGGAAAGGAAATTTATAAAGCTTAGAAAAACAGTCCCGCGCCCAGCGCCCCGCGTCAGGGCCGCGCCCAGCGCAAGGGCCGCGTTCATTCGCCGCCCGCGCCAGCTTCGGGCAGCCTTATTTTTTCAAACGCCTCCTCCAAGTCGACGCGCGTGTCCACGCACCCCGCCTTTGAGAGGAGGACGGACTGGAGGGGTATCTTGAATTCCGACAGGCGCTCGATGGCCAGCTTCGCCTCCGGGAAGCATGACACGCCGATAACCGCCTTCGGCCCGTGTTTTTTCATTATCTCGAATATCGCCGACCCGCCGCCGACTATGAACCACTTGACGCCGTTCTTTTCGCACTCTTCAACGAGGCGCGCGAGCGAGCACTTCCCGCACCTCGCGCAATGATAGCCTTCTTCGTCGATTTTCGCCTTGCATTCCTCCGCGTTCCTCAGGCAATGCGGCAGGAACACGGCGCGGTCCTTTTTCCTCACCCTCATCACCGCTTCCTTGTGAAGCGAATTGATGACGGTTACCGCGGTGAAGTTGACCCACTTTTCGTCAACAATCTTCGTTTCCTCGGCAACTGCCCGCGCCACGTCGGTGACTGACGCGCTGAGCCCCAGCGAAGCGAACCTTGCGATTACTCCCTGGATTGATTCCCGGACACCCATCAAAACACCATTTGCGCCCGCATCGTGCGTGCAGGGGCGCGTACCCTTTGCCTGGCATTATTTGGCGTCCCGGGATTTTAAACCGGGCGCAGCCCGCGCGGCGATGGAATAGAACAGGGCGGCAGTCTGAAAAAAATTTGTGGAAGCGCGGTGACTGCCGGTGTGAAAACATTTAAAAAGAGTCATGATATTATCATGACTGTTTCATGAGCCTGTTGCGACGGCGTCACGTTGCACACATGACTCATCGGTGGTTAAAAAAGTTTGCGGAAAACGCGGGGCGGTGGGTGTGAGCGAGGAAAAACGGGAAAAACAGGAATTTGCCCACGAGTACGCGTCCACTTCGTCGGAGTTCGAGGAATTCAGGAAGAAGATGCAGGACCCGGTGGTCGTCGGCGCGATGCTGCACCGCCTCACCGAGGAACGCGAGTCCGCGAATTTGGTGCTTAAGCAGATCAACGAGAAGCTCGACAAGCTGCTGGCGGTCGAGGAGCGGCTGAAGTCGCTGGAACAGAAACTGGCGGCGACGGCGCCTGCGCCGGCGAAGGGGCTTCCCAGGGAACTTCTTTTGCCAGAAGTTGACGAGGAAATACTGGCCTTTGTTCGGAAGCGCGGGAAGGCGTGCGCCGAGGAAGTCCAGGCGAAGTTCGGGTACAAGGGAAGGAACGCCGCAAGCTCGCGGCTGAACCGTTTGTGCGACGCCGGGGTCCTAGGCAAGGCCCAGGTCGGGAGGAAGGTTTTCTTCATCGCGAAACAGAGATGAATTCAACGCATCACGCTGAATCGTGCCCAAAAACAAAGTCTTTTTGTTGCATGAGGGCACTGTTCAACCTACCTACAGAAACCCGCCGGGGGAATCCCACCTCCCCCGGCACCTATTTACCACGAACCCCCAGCGTACGCTCGCCCTTGTGAGTCGTATGCGGCAATCTTGTTGCGGCGTTAAACGGCCTTTGCGGCGCTTGCCTCGCCGGCGGCGGCTTTCGCTTTTTTGCCGGTTTTCTCCTCTTCCTTCTTGGCCGCGGCGAAGTCGCGGGCCCAGTTCCTGCGCTTGAAGCTCATGACAATGAACGTCCTCGTGTCGTAGACGCCCTCTATCTTGGAAAGGTCCTCGTAGATGAATTTGCGCAGCGAAATCATCGAGGGGCTCCTGACGTTCAGCACGATGTCGTAATTCGAGTACACCTTGTAGACGAACGTGATTTTTCCGATTCCTTTTATGCGCAAAAGCTCGTCGCCGAAGCGGTCGAGCTTGTCGATGTTCAGGCGCGTCATGCAGATGGCGCGCGCCGGCCATTTCTCGGGAGGGACGTTCGGCCAGTCCCTGAAAAGCGCGTAGCCCTTTATCACGCCTTCCTCCTCAAGGCGTTTTATCCTCCTGTATACGCTGGGCTCGGTGAGGCCCACTTCCCCGCTAATCCTGTTCAGGGTCATGGCGGCGTCGTCCTTGAGGCAGGCGATGATGGCCCAGTCCTTTGAATCGGGTTCAACCGCATTCTCCTGCAAATCCTCCGCAAACGGGTAGACGAACTGCTCGTCCAGGATGTATTTGTAGACCAGCATCGTCTGGGTGCCAATCACCATGTCCTTCATGCCGCGTTGTATTTTTTCCTCGATGAGGCGCTTCAGTTCCTTAAGCGAAGGCACGCGGACCAGCACTATCTGGCTCCACGCCTCTCCGCCCGCGACTGAACAAACGCTCTGCACGAAATCGAGCTTGAAGAGCCTCTCCGCCAGCTCTTCATCGTAGCTCGGGTGAATGGTCTTGATCCCGACCAGCGCGCTCAACAGCGGGAGCTTCACGTAGTCAAGGGCCGGCTCGAAGTGGGCGATGCTGAACTTTTGGAAATTGTCGAGCATGCGCCGCACGTATGAGACGGGGTAATTGGTTTTCTCCGCAAGGCCCTGCGCAGTGATGTCCTGGAAAATGCCTATGTTCCTCAGCTTGTCGGAAAAAGCCAGCGTCTCTTGGAACTCCTTTTCAATGCGCTCGTTCATCGCACCGCCCCGCCAAGCACCCATATCAGACGATTTTTCATGTTTCATGAAAAAATTGCAGACAAATCAATGATTAAAACCTTTCCCAACAATTTATTGCAAAAAAGCCTATTTTTTGAAATATTAAATGCTTTCGGTCGCTGTAAAAACGTGGAATGGCTGGCCAAAAAACCCAAAACACGGGGTTTTCAAAAAATTTCTTTTTGAAGAAAAAAACGAAATTAAAAACACGAAAAAAGCGGAAAATCCGGTTATTTTTTTAGTTTTTTACAAAAAAACTTGTTTTTTGGGACAAACTTATAAATAGTGCGACATTTCACGACACTCTAACCAAAAGGGGGCAGG
>JAPLXB010000049.1 GCA_026396285.1 Microcaldota archaeon | reverse complement strand
GGACTCCGTAATCGACAGCTGGCAATCCTTCCTCGACTGGGCCGCGGACAAAGGCCTGCCGTTAAAAGCCTTGGCTGACGCACTCGAGGAGAAAGGCGTCCCCAGCCTCCCCGCACTCATACTCGTTTTAATTGCAATAATCGGGGGTGCCGCGCTCCTTGTCCTGCCGCTGCTGGCGCCGCCCACTGCGACTGTGATTGTTACGGTGCAGGGGCTTGACGGCACGCCGTTGCCCAACGTGAACGTTTACCTGGCTTCAGCCGTAGCAGAACAGGTTTTCACGCGAATGACCGAGATAACTGACTTCGAAGGCCGCGCGGTGTTCAGCAACGTCCCGACCGGAACCCTCGTTTCCCTCCTTGCGGAACCGCCGTCGCCGGAGTATTCCTCGGAACCAGTGACTTTCACTACTGCCGCGGGCGAAAACCCCCAGACCCTGATTCTCTCGCGCGTCGCAATCCAGACTGTTTCACTCATGGTGTCGGTCAAAGGCCCCGGGACCGCGAGCATACTGTTGTTTGACTCAAGCGGCCTCCAAGTGGGCGACGCGCAGACCGGGACAGACGTTTCATTCGACGTTTCCCCCAACCAGACCTATTCAGTGCGCATCGTTTCAGCAGGCTACCGCGAGGAAACGCGGCAAGTGACTGTCGGCGGCAGCAACGACGCAGTGTCAGTGACCCTGTACGAAGAGGGAAAAGTGGCTTTGGGCAGGGTGCGCGTCGGCGTCCTTGACAACGAGGGGCTTGGGAACCCGGTTGCCAACGCTTCTGTCAGGATAATGGACGAGTCTACTGGCAAACTGCTTTACGCTGATGCGACCGGCGAAGACGGGGAAATGAATGCAATTGACTTGCCGCTCGGGTCCACAATAGTGGTTTCAGCCAGCGCGCCAAGTTTCCTTGCAAGGTCAAGCGCGCCAGTGACTGTTGCAGAGGATACGCCTGTTCTCGTGCGGTTGCCTGCGGCGACTCCGGAGAATTCCAAGGCGGTGCAGGTGGCGGTGGTCGACGCCGACAACAACCAAGTGAGCGACCCAACGGTGAGGTTGTATTTGAACGGCGTGATGGTTGAGGAAAAGACGCCTGCCGACGGAATGACTTCCTTTGACTCCCAGGCAGGCAAAGCGACTGTTGTTGCGTGGAAAATCGGTTACCTGCCCGCAAGCGCGTCCGGGGACAAGGGTTCGCACACGATTGTATTGAGGACTGCTTCTGTTTCGAATTCGGGTTCTGCGAGCGTTGAAGTTTCTGACAGGGACGGGCTCCCGGTCGCGGGGGCGGCAATCGGGTTGTTCAAGCAGGACGGTTCGCCTGCAGGAGTGCCCGAACAGACGACCGGGATTGACGGCATGGCGTTGTTCGACGGGCTCCCGTTGATTGCAGTGCTCGCCAAGGCTTCTTTCAGCGGCCGCACCGGCTCGAGCGCGGTGCAGGAAATCAGTGCAGGCGGAGTCACTAATTACTCAATCGGGCTCCTGCCGGGCAAGGGCAAGGCAGTGTTTTCGGTGATTGACCATTATTCCGGCAGCCTGCTTGACGGCGCGAGCGTGAAGGCCGTCGGCGAAGACGGCGCGGTGAAAGTCTGCTCCACGAAGAAAGGAAAGTGCACTGTTGAACTCGTCGAAGGCCAGGCGACTGCGAGCGTGGCGCTGGCCGGGTACGAGGCAGTCGACTTGGGCGCTTTTGCGGTGCCGGGCAATTCCGAGGCGCGCGTGGTCGCGGAAATGATTTCCCTCTCGGTTGCAAGGAACGTGAAACTGGTTTTCGCAGGCGTCTATGACTTGAACGGGAACAAGGTGAATTCCCTCGCGCCCTCGACCCATTACGTTGCAAAGTATCTCGTGCGCGACCCAGGAGTGGCGTTCTTGAAGGCGCTGGCGCACGTGCGCGTCGGGCCAGCCACCGGCGCAGGGGATGCCGGAATAACCGGATACGATGCTGCTGGCGCAAGGATAGTCGCCGGAACCGATTACAACGTGCAGGAATTCACTGCCTTGAGCGCGGCCTACGGCAACGCTACTGGCGCGAACGCTTCTGCTCCGGTTGTGCAGGCGCCCAGCGTTTCGAGCGAGACTCCGGCCGAATACAAGTGGGTTAATTTCGAGTTTTCCAAGTTCACCGGAACCAAGGAAGTGGATGTCCAGTTCAAGACCCACGCCGTTGAGAAGGGAAAAGTGGAGTTGGCGCACCGCAGCGCGTTCTTCCTCGCGAACGAGACCCTCAGGGACCCAAGCGATGCCGCTGCCGGGGTGTCCAAGGCGGAGTTATTGGCTGAAATGAATGCGCCGGTAACGGTTCCGATTGAGTTCGAGGGCCAGTGCGCCGGCGGGTTGTGCGTCCAGGCATGGCTCGAGGGGGCTTCGGGGGCGCCGAGGCGGAAACAGTCGAGGGCGAGCAGTCGGTCGTATTGTCTGTTCCGGGCAAGGAAGACGGCGTTGAAGGCGCGTTCGCCTTGCAGGGGACGAGGCTGGCGAAGGACGCAGTGCTCCAGTTCTCGGTCGAGTCAAAGGACGGGTCGCGCGTGCAGAAGACTTTTTCAGTCAAGGTCGTGGGGGAAAAGCCCGCGTTGCTGGTGTCGGTTTCGCCGCAGTCGATAGAGGCCCTCGCGGAAAGCAGGATTGTATTCAAAGTCACTGACGCCGCGACCGGGCTGCCTGTGGAGGACGCGCACGTAGTGCTTGGTTCTGAATTTGATTTGTTCAAGGGCGCGGTGATCGAAGCCTTTGCGGCCAACGAGGAAGGAGTGGTCGGGAAAGCCAAGGCCGGCGCCGAGAAAGGAAAGTATGTTCTGTCGGTTGAGCCCAACGACGCCGGCTATATTGACTGGAAAGTCGAGGCCGACGGGTACCGGACGAAGCGCGGGCAAATCGATGTTTCCGCGAACACGGTAATGGAGTTCGAGCCGAAAACCGCTGCGCTCGCAGTCGACTCAAAGACATTCGTTTCCTCGGCGGTCAGCGTGAGGAACCTGTTGGCCAGCAACGCGCGGGTGACTCTTTCGCTTGTCCGCAATTCGCCGGCGGCTTACACGACTGTTGAAACCGACCGCGCCGCGTTCTCGCTCAAGGCAGGGGAAAGCGGGCAATTCAATTTGCGGGCGCGCGTAAACGAATTCGTGCTGGGCGTCGCGGACACGCCGCAGATACTCAAGGAAGACGTTTCCGGATCAATCCGCGTCGTGGCGAGGGCCGGGTCCGCTATGCAGACCGAGGAAATACCGTTCACCGTGAAAACCGTTTACGCGCAGCAAGGACTGGGCGAACTGTGGTCCATGAGCGCCGACTCCCTTGACTTCGAATTGAGGCCGCCGCAGTACGTTTCAAGGATGCAGCCTTTGACCGTGACGAACAACGCGCCCCACCCGGTCGTCGTGAATTTCCAGCCGATGGTGCCCACGCTGTTTATCACGCCCCTTTCCGCGGTCGTTCCAGCAGGCGGGAGCCAGGAGTTCCAAGTCATTTCCACTGCAGCCCGCGAATACCTTTACGAGGGCTGCGTGATGGAAGACAAGCAGTTGCAGGGCGACGTCTTCGTTTACGCCACGTTCCAGGGAATCAGGTCGTCAAAGAAAATAACGACTACTATTGACATAGCTTCGTCGGACACTTGTTCCCCGAAGGACGGCGTGCAAGTCACGCTCCCGACCGGACTGTATTTCTCGCTTCCCACCGGCACCATAATCAAGAAAAACACTGACGGAAGCGTCGCGTTCCAGCTGCCTGACGGACTCCGCGCCCTGATCCAAGGCGGCTACGTGTCCGGAAGCGAAGTAATTGCGCCCGCAGGCGCGCTGCTGGTGCTGCCGCCGGCGTGGCTTTCCTCAACTGCTTCGCTGACCACTGCCGCCGGGCCCGTGCAGCGCCTGCAACTCGTGTTCCCGTTCCCGACGAGGTGGGAGATAAAGTCAGGGGAGAAACTGCCTGCTTACCTCTCCACTGCGCGGCCGATTGAATTCGACAATGCGCGCATCACGTTCCCGCCCGGGACCCAGGTTAATGACGCAAGCCTGCCGATTGCAAACGGCGGACTAGGGTTTTCGCCAATCACCGCGACCACGCCGGTTAACCCCAACGCCTACTACGCCCCGCTCATCCCTGCAGGGGTCCAGAACTATCCATACCTTCCTTCCCAGGCTTATTCGCTCCTCATGCAGAACACGTATTACCAGCGCGACCTGAAGCACGTGGCTTCGGTCATGGCCGGGCTGCCCGTGACGATAGAAGCGGCGCGGGGAGCGGACTCCAGCGTAATTCCAGTCACCTACGAGCAGGGCCTGCCTTTCAGCTTCAAGTTGGAGGTGCCGGGCGTGGCGAACATGGACTCCGCCACCAAGACGATTGAACTCTCGCAATGCAACCGCACGAGAGTCTACAAGGGCGAGGACCTGATGCTGGTGTTCCCGGCAGCCAAGCGCATACTGTTCCCCAAGGGAGGGGTTTCGTTCCCGACAGCCATTGCTGCGGGCGGAAGGCCGACTTCGTTCGAAGTCCAGGCCCTGAAGCCGTTCACCATCGAATACTGCCCGGGAGTGTCTGGCGACGACAAGTACTTCACCGCCTGCTTCCAGTCCACGACCCAGTTCATGTTCACCGAAGGCACGGAAGTTGACCGCGGCCAGTACACTGCGGTGCCAAACACCTGCGAGAAAGTGACTTTGTTCGCGACCGACGCGGAAAAAGAGAAGGAATACGCGGGCGTGTTCGTGCTCGGCGCGAGCGGAATGAGGTTCCCGCCCAAGGCGAGCCTCGACAAGTCAAGGAAAACCGGGTTCCTTCCGCTAACAGGCGACGCCGTGTCGTCCGCTTCGCTGCTTGCCGGCGCGTGCGTGGACTTCGAGCCGTGCGAGGGCTTCAAGAAAGGAGGGGACCTGAAGGACAAGCCGCTGGTTTCGCCGGCCGCCCAGTTTCTCTCGGTTGACCCCAAGGCCCTGGAATTCCAGTTGTCCGACGGGAAACTCAAGGAATCCAAGACCGTCAAGGTGTTGAACAGCGGCGCGTCAAAACTCATGAAAGTCGGGATATACGAGGAGTCGCTTACGAGCCAGTACAATGACCTTCTAATACCCAAGGAAACCGGTTTCGCGAAAGTGGTCCAGAACGCGTTCCAACCAAAGTATGATTTGGAGGGCCAGCTCAAGAAAGAGGGCGCCGCCGGATTTGACTATCAGATAACCGTGCAGGTGCCGAACGAGTTGAAGGACGCGCACGGGTGCATCGCGAAATCCGTGAAAATCCAGGGCAGGGTCACGATACGGCCCGAAAACCAGCTGGCTGCAAACGCGGTGGAAGTGCCGGTGACTGTCAACGTCGCCGTGGACGAGGCGAAGTGCCAGTTTGCGCAGGCCAAGGCAGCGCTGGCGGCAATCAGCGACCTGACAGTTAACTACGGTGCCGAGGAAGTAAACGACAATTCGCCCAACCAGAAGATGCTTCTGTCGTTCAAGAACGTCGGCCACTCGCGGTTCGTGACGCTCATAAACAACGAGCCTGCCGAGACAGTGGCACAAGTCGGAGTGTGGCCGGAGAAAAACGACTTGCTGGACTGCAAATTCTCAAAGGACGGCAAGCAAACCGATTTTGGCGACATGACTGAAGCGAAACCGCTTTACATCGCGTCCGCAGGAGCGGTAATCCTCAACTGCACTACCCTCACGGACACTGGCGGAAAGCCCGTCATTTACGAAGTAAATTCCAAGGACGTGATTGTCCAAAGCAAGCAGGGCGGGGCTGCGCCGCAGACGGTGAAGAAGAAACTCAGCGTCGTCGTCTACAAGCCCGAGGACGCGGTGAAGGCGCTTTACCAGGGCACGCCGCAGGGCGACATCCTGCGCGTTGAAAAGCCGGGCTTTAAGGCGTGCGAAAAGTTCTACTGCGACTACGACCAGGCGGCGAGTGCATTCTCGTCGCTTATGGCAACTCTTAACGATTATTTGGACAAGGCCATCATCAAAGACGATTTCGCCAAGACCCATGCCCAGTTCTGCGCGCTCGGCGTCGGAGGCGACGGGTATCGGCCGCTCCAGAAAACGATTACAATCCAGTTGGTAAACTCGCTTGCGGTCTTGCAGTTCAACGACGCAAAATTGCGGGAACTTGCCGGCAACGCCTTCAACAACCAGGTTGCCGGAGTTAAAGTCACTTCACCGGGATTCAAGGGCTGCGGCATATACAAGGTGACTGCAACTGTCATGGCGTGGTGCGGCGCACTTGGAGAAGGCGAAACATGGGCTGACTGGAAGAAACGGACGACGATACAGGTTTCAGCCGAACCGCTTGTCGGCTGCGGAGAATATTTCACGCCGCAAAACGCGCTCGCGAACGCCGCCATACTCATGAGAGAGAGCTATGAGGGCTTCAGCGGCTTGCAGGTTACTCACTGGCCTAGTGAGGCGATAGAGCCGATAAAAGCGCTCCTGAACCTGAAGCTGCCGTTCGGTTCAATGCACCTGGGCACTTACAAGAACCAGACCGATGAAAAAGACAAGCAAAACCTGAACTCGGTTTTCAGCACGCTGTTCAATTCGCCCCTCCAGGAAAAAGGCGATTCGCGGTGGTCGTTCCCAGACTACTATTACCCTGAAGACCAGCACTACTGCCTGAATTCCGCGTGGTCTGGCCCGCTGCCGACTTTCTTCGCGGAACTCCCGTTTGTCCTTGGCGCTGAAGCGCTTGCGACCGGAGGCGCGGCCCTCGGCGGAGTCGCTGCCTCGGCCCTGACGCTGACCGCCCCATTCTGCGCGGTTTCAGTCGTTTCCCCGCTTGTTTCCAAAATCAATTGGTGCCAGGCGGGCTGCGGGTGCCTGACTGGGCTCTGGGGCCTGCTTCTGCCGCTGAAAGGCGCAAAAGGGATAGGGACGTTTGTAACCGACATTGGGGCTAAAAAGTTGGCTGGCCTTACGGTATTGAATCTGGGCGCAGCAGTCGCGTCAACCGCCACCGAAAACGAGTATTCCGGAGAAATCGCCGGGACATCGTTCGGGGCTTCCTTCGCTTTGACGAAATATCCCGAAATCTTGAAGGGCGCAAGGCTGGAACTGTTAAAGAAACTGAGGCGCACCTTGGTGGGAGTTACGGACGAAGAAATAATTACCATAACCGACTCCCTCATTGGAACGACGCCCGACGTTGCCGCAGCCGCGACAGCGGGTGGAGGCGCGACTTCCGCTGCGGCTTTTGACGCCGCAAGGATCCAAGTGATGAAGGCGTTTGGAAAAACATACGGCGGCGCTACCCTAACAACCGAGCAGGCAAAGAACATACTCGCTTACCAGACCGCTATAAACAAAGGTGATGTGGCTACTTTTGAGAAATATCTTGAAATACTCGAAAAAGACGGGACAAGCGGCGTTTACGATAAAATGAAGGTTGCTCTGGCGCCTAGAATTTCTCGCGGCGGGTCAGTTGTGGGGCGGCGCGGAGCGGATTTGCTTGCTACTGTTGATGTTACTGCTGAACAAGTCGCACAACAGTCTGCTGGCCTGATCCAGAAAATCGGGAAGTCATTCTACCTCGGCGGCGCCGCGTGGAAGTTCGTGGCCGGCGCGGCCAAAGTGGGCGCGTTCCTCCAACTGCTGGCTTTCAACTGCAATCTCGAGCCAGTTGAAGCAAAGCTTGACCCGGACAAGTTGAATCACGCCGTCGTTTTCCATCACGAAACACGCACCTTCTACGACGAGGCCCAGCGGACCGAGACTGGAAGCGACCCCACGATTTACCGATGGAGTTACGGCAACCACAACGAACTCCTTCAAGCCAACTGCCCGCCAGGATGGAAAGCCTGCCTGAAACTGAGGTATGACGACTTTTTGAAGGACAAGCAACTGGGCCTCCAAGGGGGGTTGCTCATTATCGGCCTCGGGAACGAGGTAACGAATCCCGCGGAACTGCTTTCATCGGTTTTCCTGCCCGACACGGCGCCGGTAAAGAAGGAAACGCTCGGCATCACTGAAAAAACATCTGCGGCAGTCACTGTCGCCCCCGGCGCTGCGGCAGAGAGCGGAGGAGGAATCTGAGCATGCGGCCTTGGCAGTACCTGATTGGAATCGCGTTACTGGTTGCGCTAGCGTGGCTCTTATTTTTCGGCGGCAGCCAGCAGGTAAGTACCCAAATCAGCTTGCTTGCCGGACCAGTTTCGCCCGGCCTCGCGTCTTTCGGTGAACAGTTCGGCAAAGACTTCATTTACTATAACGATTCCAACTACAGTTTTGCGATAAAGTATCCTATTGGTTACGAGGCGGAGCGCCTCCCCGACCCGCAAGTGCTCGTGAGGTTCAAGGCATTCAATCCTTACGGCATTTCAGAAGTGATTGACGTGGCGGTCTCCGAAACGCTTTATTCAAGCGCGGACTTCGAAAACGACTTGGCCTCATTTCCTGTAACGAGAGAGGATTACCGAGCAGACGTCATTGAAAAACAAGTCGTGAACGTGAACGGCCGCGAGGCCTTTTTCGCCACAATCAACCAGTCCCTTGGAGGGGAGCCCGTCATGACAAAAACCGCCGTAATTAATTGCGGGACTTATTCCGCGTACGTCACTGCGACGATTCCCCAGAGCGCTTCTGCAGACCGCATCGTCGCCGACTACATGATTCGCTCGTTCAGGTGCTGATGCACATGCCCGCGTTCTCCGGTGGGATGCCATTGATTTACGCCAAGGTCCACGAGCGCCGCGAAGCCGACGGACGCGTTTCCAGCGTGCTCGCCCTATGCGACGCCGACTTGTTGGGAAAAGTGTTCAAGCAAGGCGACATCGAGCTTGACTTGAAAAAATACGAGTCTTTTTACAAGGGCGAGGCAGTGGACGAGAAAGAGGCGGCGGAACTGGTTCGCTGCGCCGGCAACGCCAATGTAGTGGGCGAAAAATCCGTTGCAGCAGCTGAAAAAGCGCTTGGCTCCAAAACCGGGGTTCGGCGCGTCGCAGGCGTCCCACAACTCCAAATCTACTGCGTTTGAACGGTCCAGCCGCCTAATAGCTGTTAACAGTTGTTTGACTGTTGTTTGCCTGGCGCGGCCGGCAGGCAGCGGCGGCGCGGGGGGATGCGTTTTGGCGCGTGAAAAACGCTTTTAATCCCGGTTGCGGTAAAGGGAACCATGCTTCCGCTGCTTTTACTCGGCGAACTCGGGCAGATGCTCGGCGACATCTCGTTCGTCATCCAGATAATGGTCTTTTCCTACATTTTGTTCTGGCTCTACATGACGTTCCGCGACATCCCGGTCCTTTTCGGGTTGGCGACGGTGGTTGCCGCGTACTTCATGTTCATCCAACCAATTCCGGTGATTCTGCTCGTCATAGTCTTCTTTGCCGTGTTCCTGTTCGGCAACCAGATGCAGATGCTGATAATGTTCGGGTTGGAGCCGATTCTGGGCATTTTCGGTGTGGGCAAGTACGCCGCCCAATACGAGTACGAGTACGTGGGCGAGCTCCAGAACAAGCTGGCTGCCGGAAAAGAGCTGGCGCCGAAGGAAATGGAGGAGCTGCAGAGGCACCAGCAGAAGCAGGAGACGACGCAAATGCAGTCGCAGTACGCGCAGGAGACGATGAGGCGGAGGACGGTGCGATAAGCGGGCGCCGGCAATTGTGCCAGGGCTTCGGGTATCATGGGGTTGTCGCGGGCGGTGGCTTCAATGGCGTTGGATGTCTTGTGCGCGTTGTTTTTCCTCGAGGAACTTGACCTGATAAAGTGGGTCATGCTCCTCGTCCTGGCGTACTTTTATTACTCGTGGGCGCGCGACCACCTGGCGTTCTCGCCGCTCTTGACGATGGTGGTGGCCGCGGTGCTGATTTACTACCTCGTGTTCGTCTACCCGTGGCTCGGCGCCATCGGCTTCCTCTTCAACCTGTTGATGTTCTCGGGGCTGCTCTTCATGCTCGGCGTAGTCGCGCCGTTCCTGTGGAAACTGAAGAAGCGGTGATGTTTGTTGAAAGGCTTTTTTGCAGGCAAAACGATTCCGGGGGGTGCGTGTGATGGCTGGTTCGAGGATTGAAAGGTTCGTGAGATACCACAAGGTCCTGACGCGGGAGAGGCAGGCGTCTTTTGACGCGCCGTGGCGCCTCTTCATAATCGTCGTCGCCGGCCTCATCCTCTACTATGCGTGGAGCACGCTGCAGGCAAAATACGCGGTGACGTCACTTCCATCCGCTGTTCCGGGCACCATCGGCGACATCTTGTTCAACTGGTTCTTCTACGGAATGGTGCTGGGCGCGCTGCTGTTCGCGTTCCTGTTCGAGGGCGAGTACTTCCTCGGGTTGTGGAAACTGGCTTCGGGGGTCCAGAAGGACGTGGAGCGCGAGGCCGAACGCCTCTTAATGGGCGGGAAAAAGGCGGGCGGTACCGGGCCGGTTGGCAGGAACCAGGCCGGAAAGGGCGGGAAGCGGTGAGTTTCCGCTCACTCGGGCGGGCCCGCGGCAGGCGCCTGCGGGAGGGTTATTTATATTCCGGGTGGCAAAAGTAATTCGGCGGTCACATGCTCGGGCTTGAAACCTTCGCTTTCCAGTTCCTGTTGCCGTTCCTCGGCCTATGGGAGGATTTCCAGCTCGTCATGCTGGTGGCCATTTTCATCATGCTCTACTGGCTCGTGATTGACAACACCCAGAACCCGATCCTTGCCCTCATAGTCGTGACGATAATTTTCTTCGTCATCGCCATCCCCTACGAGTGGGTGCGCGTGCTGTTGTTCCTTTCCCTCGTCTTCTACCAGGTTTTCCAGAAAGAGGCCATAAAGCCTTGGGAGTGGTGAAATGGATTTCACGTTCCTCTTCATAGTGATTCTCATGGTGTTCGCAGCCCAGAACGGGCTCCTGCCTATAGCGGCCGGGCTGTTCCTGCTGCTTTTGTTCACTGCGAAGGGCAAGCTGCCGATTGCCGCAGCGGTAGTCGGCGGGCTGCTGGTCACCCTCATTTTCGTCGGTTACAACAACATGCTCGTCATCGGCGGCGGGTTGTTCGTGGTTTTCCTGCTCCTCGCCAAAGGCGATTCTGGTGCAGGGCCGGCGGGTTACGCTGGAGGTGCATACGGATGAGCTCCATTACTACGCTTGTCTTGCTGCTCGTTGCCTACGTGTTCTGGCAGGGCGGGCAGGTGTTTTTCGCTTTCCTGGCAGTCATGGTTGCGGTGCTGCTTGCGCTCACGCCGTCCAAGAAGGCGCCTTCGGCGCCTGCCGGTTATCCGCAGGGCTATCCCGCGCCAGTGATGGTCGGGGGCGGCGCACAGATTCCGAATGTCATGAAAATCAAGATAAAACCCGCCTGGGGCGACACCACCAACCTAGAGGACTGGGCTTTCTCGATGGGGAAGGCAGTGAACACCATCGGGCGGACCATTGCATGGGTTTTGCGCGGGTTCAAGACGCCGAAATGATATAAGGTGCTTTGAGGCGGGTTCATGAGGTTCGGTGTTTCCCACGCGGCGCTGCTCGCCGTCGCCGCAGCCGCTTTCCTGATGGGAATAGAATGGCTCTACATGGCGCTCGGGATACTGTTCCTCGCGCTCGTGTTCGCGGAATACTCCTCGGAACAGGCGACAGTGCGCGTGCCGCCCCCGCCGCCGGCGCCGCCCGCAGGCGTGCAGCCGGTATTCGTCCAACAGGGGACCGAGGCCGCCAATTTCGTGACCGAGATGCTGTCCGACCTGGTGTCCAACGTCGTCAAGCCCGAGCTAGAAAAAGAGGCCCGGCAAAAGGAACAGAAGGCGCTGGCCGACACTGTGTCCGCGGCAGTCAAATCCGAGCTTGAAAAACAGGCCAAGAAGAAGTGACGGGCCGGCGCGCGGCGCCTGCGGGCAGGGCAAACCCTTTTAAATAATTGTAACTACTGTATAGTAGTAGAGTGATTGCTTGGTTATGAAGACTGAGGAATTCGTTGCAATGTTCATAATGTTCCTGCTCGTACTATGGTACGCCACGGGCGTGGCGCCGCAGGACAGCGTGTTCGTCAAGGGGGCTGCCGCATTCATCACGATACCGCTCGACGTGCTCGGCCCGCTCACCGGCGAGGGATTGCTGTTCATGGCGCTTCTTTTCCTCATCCTAGTAAAATACCTGCCGATGCTTGACGGCTTCTTCGGCGAACCTGTCTACGCTTTCATCATAGTGGCTGCAGTGATACTGCTCGTCACCGGCCAGTGGGTGCCGTAAAAGCGGCAAAAACAGTTGGGCCAAATAGCGGCAAACAGCAG
Organism: Microcaldota archaeon; assembly: GCA_026396285.1. Lineage (GTDB taxonomy): Archaea > Micrarchaeota > Micrarchaeia > Norongarragalinales > JAPLXB01 > JAPLXB01. The sequence continues at coordinate 2,465 of JAPLXB010000049.1, read as the reverse complement.
CCAAAAGCAGTAAAAAACAGGCAACAGCAGAAAACAGGCGCCAGCATCCCGCGCGGTTATTCCTTTTTAAGCCTCAGCAGCACGTTCCTGTCCGTTTCCAGCACCTGCTTGACCGTGTCCTGGAGGGCCTTGAGCAGGGCAGTGATTTCGTCGAGCTTTTCCCGCAACTCCCTCGCTTCCTCGGGCGTCGGGGACGCAGAAGCCTCTTTCATGATTTTCTCCAAGTCAGGCACCAGCTTTTCCTCCGCCCCTGCCTTTTCCTCGCCGCCTGCCGGCGCTTCAGCGGCTTCGGCAGCGCCTTGCGCGCCCTCGGGCGCGATCTCCATTTCCTTGAGTTTTTCAGTCGCCTCGCGGAAAACCGCCTCGGCGTCAGGGACGCCGAGCTCCTTCAGCGTGGCAATGACCTGCTCTTCGCTCATGCCGCTCCTGACCATGTCCTGGATGATTTTCCTGACGTCAACCATGAAAACCACGGCGCACGCCCAAGCCGGATTCGGGCGTAACGCGCCCGCCGACCCCCGCGCAATTGATTTACTGAAGAGGTTTTTAAAAACAGGCGCGTAACTCAATTCATGCCAGACATGGAGCTGCCCTACGGCCCCTGGACCCGCATACTATCCGCGCAGTGGGGCGAGTACCCGCTTTCAATCTACCACAACCCGGACAAGGTGATACTGTTAGTCATTTTCGACAAGACCGACGGGGACACCAACGGCGTGCTCGTGGTGATGAAAAAAGCGTTTTTGGCCGAAGGCGACCTCACGAAATTCATCCTCGCCCAGAAGAAGGAAATGGTGTTCCTTGAAAAATTCTCAAAAGAGGCGCGCCACAGCTTCCTACTCGTGGGGCCGGTTCCGGCATACGTCGCCTATTCCCAGGACCAGTTGCTGGACGCGGTGAAGAAACAATACTCTGAAATAGACGCCATCTCGCGGCTCACCAAGGACGTGGTCGCGGGCTACGGCGCAAAAGCAACGGACCTCGCGCAGGCCGGCGAGGAAGCGGTGCAAGTGCTGTTGGGTGACCCGCTCACGCTGTTCGCGCTCGCGCGGCCGGAAAGGCCCGCCGAAACGGTGTTTCCGTTCGCGAAAATCATGCTCGGCATTGACTCGAAAGGCGACGCAGTGGAGGCGAAACTGGCTTCCCTCGGCTCGGTCGGCGTGGTCGGCGGCAAGAAGTCGGAGCGGCTCCACACACTCCACGTCCTCGCGGAAGAGGCGCTCCAGAACAACGTCGCGTGCCTCGTCCTCGACTCCACGGACTCGTTCCAGGGATTGAAGGAGCCGAGCAAGGAGACCGCCGCCCTGGAAAAGTTCCACGTCCACCCCATTCCGGTCGGATACCCGCTCAAGACCTATGAATTGGGCACGAACACGTTCCTCGACCTTTCAACCGTTTCTCCCGACGCGTTCCTTTCTGCATTCGGGTTGGAACAGAGCGACACCGGCGCGCTGGTGAAAAAAGTGATGGACTTGAAGAAGGCGCAGGGCCTCGGAGACCTCATGGCGGAAATAGCCGCGCTCAAGGAATCCAAGGAAAACCCCCAGTACGCCATAAACAAGGCGGTGAGGGTGATCCAAGTCATCCAAAAAACCCATCCGGCGCTGTTCGCGAAAAACCTTTCCCAGGAATGGCTTGCGCCGTGGCAGGAAGGCGCGGCCAAGGTGTTCCACATCAGCTTGTCCAAGCAGCCGCAGAACGTGAGGCAACTCTTCATCCAGTCACTCCTGCGCTCCATGCCGCTGCCCGAAGGCAGGGTGATGAAGCTCTTCATTGTCTTCGAGCAGGACATCTCGGACATTTCCGACGACGTGGCGATAATGCTTGAAAAGTTCAGGAAAAGCGGGGTCGGGTTCGCGGTCCAGTCCGAGCACGAAGTGGACGTTGAAATGGTGCCCGAGCCGTCGCTGAAAATAGAGTTCACCAACAGCGAGGCCGCGGTCACCGAAGCAGGCGAACGGCCCAAGCGCTTCACTGTAAGGCCCGGGCTGACGGTATGCAGCGAGGCAAAAGCCGGCTAGAACCCGGCGCGCGCCCCCCAAAGGCGCTCTCTCCTTGCTCTGCTTATCTCTTTTTCTTCACGAAAGCGTATCCCCCTGCCCCAAGCAGGAGCGCGGCCAGCGCGGCAATGGGGCTGAATTCGGGGATGTCGTAGCCTTCGCCGCCGTAGGAGTCGAAGTGGTCCACGTTGAACACGACGGTGTTTCCGGTGCAGGAGACGATGTTGCACGCGGGCGTGCTGGTTGAATTGCATAATTGTCCGCTGGCGATTATCGTGCTCAAGTCGGTCGTGAAGTCGTTGTAGTAATAGAGGTTGACGTTCGGGCACTGGCCGTTAATGGCCATCGTGATTTGCGCCGTCGTGTTCAAGTCGTTGTTTGCGGAAGCGTTGACTGCCGCAACTCCGGTGCCGGCGTAATACACTGCGTTTGAAATGTCGCCGCTCGTGGAAAGCGAGGAATACT
>JAPLXB010000006.1 GCA_026396285.1 Microcaldota archaeon | reverse complement strand
CTGCGTTGGCGGCACCGACGGCTGCTCCGGATACGAGTGGACTAGCATAGAAGGCGACATGCAAGTGCACATCAAGGACAGCGGCAGGATCTCGTACAAAACATAATAACAGCCAGGAGGGCCCTTTTGGGCGGGGGCGCTGGTTTTGCGTCGGCCGAAGACAGCGGCCCGGGCCTGCTGGAATGCTTTTTATTCCTCGGCGCGGTGGGAGTCAAAAACCGGTTTTTTCAAGTGTCTCCTTTGCCTTGGCGATGAAGGCAGCGGCTTCTTCAACCAGGGGCGCGAGGCTCCTTTTTTCAGGGTATTCCAAGCGGTAGTCCGCGGCCCACCGCAGCCGCATGAGGTCCTCGAGCAAGCCGCCGTCCCGCCGGTCAAGAAAACCCTGCTTGACGAACAGTTCGTTGAGGGCCGCCAGCAGGCAGCCGTGGCTTTTCTCCCGGAAGCCCTTGCTGAGCACCAAGGCTTTTGCAGCATGGAACACCGCGTAATAGCATTGGACGGTCGCCCATTTTTCGTTTCCTTCTGCAAGGGATTTTTTTGCCGACACGAGGTCGGCTTCCGCCCCCTTCAATTCCTTTTCCACGAGGTCTTTTTCTATCCCTGTCTTCACCAACCCCCTGTTTTCGATGCAGTGCCGGAAATCCTCCATTCAGTCACTCCCCAGCTTTGACGCAAGGATGATTCCCTTTTCGACCCTTTCATAAAAAGGCCTGTCCTTGCGCTTCATTTCAATCCATTCCCTGAGTGAAACAGCTACTGGCGCGATTTTTTTTGCGCTTTTGAATCCCCGCACTGCCTCCCACACGGCCTGCCTTTTTTCTGTTATCACGAGCAAGTCGACGTCGCTTTCCTCAACATCCGTTCCTTCGGAACAGCTGCCGAACAAGACGATTTTTTCAGATGCTGCGGCCAGTTTCTCCACAAGCGGCCTGAGTTCAAGGAGCGTGAAAAGAATCTTCGCCTGCCTCACCACCGGATCCGCTGTCCTGAGGGAGTAAAAAAATTCCTTGCCGCGCCTCTGCCGCGAGACCAAGCCCGCCTCGGCGAGTTTCCTCAGTTCCTGGCTGGCGGCGCCGGCGCTGACCCCCGCCTCCCGCGATATTTCCCGCGCATACTTCTGTCCCGACGGGTGCCTTGCAAGGAAGGCGAGTATCTTGAGGGCGCTTTTCGGCAATTCTTCCAGATTCATTTTTTTACCTCCTTTGTTCATAAAAATGAATTCAGGTTTTTAAACCTTTCGTTCATAAAAATGAAACATGCGGCGGGGCATGGCAACCGGGCCGCGGGACCGGCCGCGGCGGTTTCTGCGCGGCAAATGCTTTTTATTCCACTGCGCAGTGATGGCTCACGGTCATAAATGAGCGTCACTGCGTCCCTGCTAAAGGCGTATTTTGCCGTGGAAAACGCGTGGTACAAGGCACTCGACTTCCTCGACAAGCGACTCCACCTCCCGGTGTACGGCGTTTTCATAAACCCGGTTGAAAAGGCGGGGATGCCGTCCCTGGCTTTTTACTTCGTGCTCGCAGCCCTCCTCGGCGCAGGCGCGTACTTCGTTTCCACTCCCCAGCCCTCTGCAGAAGCCGCTTTCTTAGTACAAGTCAAGATGGGCGGCGTCCCGGTCCCGGGACTCGGCGTAATGATTGAAGGCGGGGGCTTGACGCTCATGGGAACCACGTCCAGCACCGGCGTCGCAAAGTTCTCGGACATCCCACTCCTCGAAGAGCTTACCTTGACGCTTTCACGGAACGCAACGGTTTTGCTGGTGAAGAAATTCGACCCGCGGAAAGCGCGGTCGCTTCGGCTGGACTTGGCCACCGAACTGGGCGTGGCGGTCAAGATGGCGGTTTCCTCGGCTTCGGGACCGGTTGGCGGGGCAGTGGTTTCGTACTCGTTTGCGGGAGTGACTAATTCAACGGTGGCGGACGCTTTCGGCGAAGCCGGCCTTTTCTGCATCGGGGGCGAAACGGTTTCGTACGCTGTTTCGGCAGCGGATTTTGTCGACTCCACCGGGTCGTTCACGGCGGAGAATGAAAAGCGCGTCGACGTTTACCTGACTGCTTCGGGCCCGCCTGTGCCGCCGCTGGATGACAGTGACTTGGGGAATTTGGCGGACCAGGCGAAGGAGCCAGAGTACGGGACGGTGACGGTAAGAGTGAAGGACAAGGAAACGGGCGCGGGGCTTGACGCGAGCGTCAAGTTGAGGAACGTGGAGGACAGTTCGCTCGTCGGAGAGGCTGCGGCGGACAACGGCCTGGCGGTGTTTTCCAACGTGAAAATCAACACGGTGGTTTACGCGTTCGCGTCCGCCGTGAACTACGTTTACGACGTGAGCGGGAACGTGACCGTGGAGGAGGAGACTGAGATAACGCTTTCGCTTGAGAAGGCGCCGGGATTCGATCCGGCGTCGAACGCTTCCGGCACGTTCTTTTTCGTGCGCGACGCTTCGGGTTCCGGAATCGCGTTTGCGAACGTGTCGGTTTTCGTGGCGTGGAATTATTCAGAGGACCTTTCCGACTACGTGCTGCTTGAAACGTTCCAGACCGACACTAATGGGACTGCGAACGCGACGCTGTTGGAGAACCGGAATTATTACGCGTCGGTTTCCCTGTACAGCCTGCCGTCGACCGGCGGCTACAGCTACTTCCCGAACGCGACCGGGATTTTCCACGCCGGCGAGAACCAGAGCGTCATGCTCGTGAAAATAACCAACGACAAGTCGTGCGTCCTCAACGCCACGGTGTACAATTCCAAGACGAACGCGGCCGTTGGCGGGGCGCGGGTGACGATGCGGAGCCAGCAGGGGGCGCAGCTGGCGCAGGCCGTCGCCGACTCCGGGGGCAGCGCGTCGTTCCTGTACCTTCAGCGCGGGTCGGCGCTGAAAGCGGTGGGGACAGCCGACATCACGGGCACGTGGAGCGGGTCCAGGAACATCACGCTCGCGAACTATTCGAACGCGGTGAACGTCTCCATTTACCCGCCTCGGGGAAAAATCGTTGCCAGGGCCGTGTCGCAGGCGAACCAGTCGGTGCCCGCGGCGTTTTACGCGCTCCAAAACGGGGCGCTGGTGGCGTCGTGCACTTCGCCGGCGTCGTCGTGCGAAATGAGCGTTGAGGCTTACGTGGACACTGAAGTGAGCGCGTCGGCATCAGGTTTCCTCTCAAGCTCCCAGTCGGGCGTCAACCTCTTGAAGGACGAGTTGAGGCAAATCACCCTCCAGCTTTTCACCACTTCCGAGATATGCGGGTGCGGCGCCGACTGCGGCACCGACCCCGCTGTCCTGGACCCGACGAGGGACTTCAAGCCCCCGCTGTGCGTGAAAATCCTCGGCGTCACGGTAAGGGACGAGCGCGGGTACCAGGTGTCTTCAATGGAGTACGGGAAAACGTATTCGCTGGAAGTCACCGTGGCTTCGGTGGGGGCGCACACTACCGGAGTCAACGTGCGGGTGGGCGACGCGCCGACTGCGGGCGACGACTTCGTGTTCCTCAGCGGCGCGGACTTGACTAACATGGATTTGGCGAGGGTATTCGCCATAAGGGGCTCCAAGAACTATAACGCGTCGAACGAGACATTCTGCACCAATAACCCGTACTTGGACGTGGTGAGCGTCAACCGGCTTTACTACGAGGAGGCGAACGCGTTCAAGTGGCTGGAAATAGAGGTGGCGAACGACCCCGCGAAGTTCGCGGGCGGCCAGACCGTCACGATCCCGTTCAAGCAGATAGTGTTCGTTCCAAAAACCGGGGTGTCGTCTGCAGACCAAGTTAAGGTCTATTACCGCGCGTGGGCGCGGCGCAGCGCAAACTCAACCGGCGGAACCGGGGGAGCGGTGGCGGAGTATTTCAAGCGCGTGCCTTTCGACCGCGGCCTCGGGTACTCGGCGGCCTACAACGGCACCCTTAACCTTCCCGCGTGGCAGCAGGGGGAACAGGCGCAGGTGACGCCGGGCGGCGGCCGCGTAGTGTGCCAGCCGAACGCCCACATGGACCTTTCCGGCACATGCGCGTGCAACACGGGCTACAGTGCGTGCGGTTCAGCTTGCGTTGACCTGAACACTGATGCTGCTCACTGCGGCAACTGCGCCACGGCGTGCGCGGCAGGCCGGGGCTGCTATTCAGGCACCTGCTACGCGCTGCCTTCAATAACTAGCGGGCCTTCTGCGTTCCCGGTCACGAGCACTTCAGCGACCGTAACGTGGACCACGCAGGTCGGGTCCAATTCAACCGTCTTTTACGGCACTACCGACTCCTACGGCAATTCGGTTGAAAAAACCGAGCAGGTCTTCAGCCACTCCCTCGGAATATACGGCCTCACCGCCCAGACGCTGTACTATTTCAAGGCCAGGGGCTGCAACCAGGCAGGGTGCGCGGAAAACGAGAGTTACTTCACGACGGCACAATGCAGTGGCACGGTGCCGCCAGTGAGCGGGCCGTATGTTTCCCACTCGGATTACGACTACCTCACGCTGAGCTGGGACCTGTACACCGGCTGCGTTTCCCAGTACGAAATTTACATGTCCACTTCGGCGGGCTTCACTCCCTCGTCTTCCACGCTCGTGGCCACGATAACCGATGCGGCAGCGGATTCGTATAACGTCTCGGACCTCTGGCCGGGAACGCCGTATTACTTCAAGGTGCGCGTGGTCTACCAGGGAACTGCCAGCAGCTACGCGGAAACAAGCGGCACCACGGCCGCGGTGACGCAGACTTTCAACAGTTGTCCGCCTACAAAAACGTCCTCTGGTTACTATGTGCTGGGCACTGCGCTTTCGCTTTCAGGCACCGGCTCGTGCGTGTCGTTCAGTTCGGGGAGCGACGGTTCAGTCTTGAACTGCGGCGGGAAAACAATCAGCGGAACAGGCGGCAACGGGGTATCCATCGCGGCGTCAGGCGTGACGGTGAAAAACTGCGTTTTTGGCGGCAGTTTAAACAGGGGAATTTCCATCGCGGCCGGCGGGGCGAAAATAACCGGAAACTCGTTGGCTGCTGCAAACGGCTACGACGTGTATTTCACTTCAAGCGCGGTCAACTGCAATGTTTCGGGAAACACGATAACCACCGGTTATTACGGCCTTTACTTCGAGGCTGGTTCAACCGGCAACTCGATTGAGAGAAACATCATTTCCGGCAACACGTACTGCGTCTTTCTTTCTTCCGCCGACGGCAACTCCTTCACTGGAAACGACATCAGCTCCTGTTCACAATATGGTTTCATCGCGCAGTCTTCGGATTCCAGCCTCTCAGACAACAGGGTGTGCGGCAACGTCCAGGACTTCTATTGTGGCTCTTCCTCGGTTTCAGACGGCGGAGGAAACCGTTGCGGATCCACCGGACCGGGGTATCGCGTGTGCAGTTTGACGTGCGGCTCTTGCTGGGCTCTTGCTGATGAAACAAATTGGTGCATTGAATTGAAAACCCTTCCAAAACTCCGGTGCGCCGCGCTCGCCGCGGCCCTTTTCCTAGCCTTGGCCTTGGGGGCTGCGGCCGTCGCGATTCCTGAACTCAGCGACTACAAGTGGAGCGTGTGCACCAAGCATACTGATAATTTCTTTTCTGCTGCGCCCACCGCAAGCGACTGGAATAGCGACTCCTATGGAGCAACCTGCACCACGATGGACATGGAGAAGGAATATTGCGGCGGCTCGCCGGGCGCAGCCGATTCAAGGTTTCTATTGTACGACAAGTGGGGGACTGGCCGCGGTTGCGCGTCTTCCACGGGTTACGCGCTGACGAAGTATTCAACCACCGTCTGCGTGGATTCGGCGACGACCTTCGCAGGCCTTTCGTGGAGCGTTGACCGACGTGCATCAATTTACGTGGATTCCGCCGTTGCCGCGCAATACAATTACGACCAAAGCAGCGGGGCGCCGGTCAGCCTCTCGCTGAGCCTTTCCACAGGATGCCACACGGTGGCGATTTATTTATTTGAGTGGGGAAACACCCGAGACGTGTCCCTTCAGAAGTCTCTCTTTGGCTTCGCTGACGCGCCTGCGACGGTGCTCGTGAACAGCGGTGGCGCGCCGACGGGCAACTGCGTTATAGACGGCATAACCCGGACTTCGGGGAGCACCAACCCAGGCAACGCGTGCCAGCAATGCGATCCCTCGTTGAATGCAGTGGGTTGGATTGCCAGGACCGGGACGCCGTCGTGCACCGACGGCCTCGTTTGCTCAACCGGCACGAACGCCGTGTGCAAGGCCGGCGTCTGCAGCCCGGCTTGGGCCCCTGCCGGGAACCTGACCGAGGAAAACAAGCTGTGCAAGCCTTCCAGCGGGTGCTACGCTGCAGCAAATTCAATGAACATCCCGGTTTCAATCGGCCAAGTGGGCAGTGGATGTTTTGAGGGCATGTGCGTTTCCGCGCGCCTTGAGCAGAACAGCGTGAGCGGCGCCGCGACCGCGGGTTCGCACTTCGCCGCGTACCCCTCAGCCGACGCCGGCAGCGTGTACGCTTTTTACACGTTCTACCCGCTTGACAACGGCGGTAACTACGTTAAAATCAGCAGCAGTTCGGCCGCGCTTTCACTGGTTGAAGTGATTGGCGACGCCAGGTGGGTTAAGAACGGGAACGACTTGTTTGTTTACGCGGAAAACCGGAAAATGAGTTTCATCGTCAAGGTCCAGGCGGCGTCGACTCCGGCCACCGGGCTGACGCTTGAATTGCGTTACCCTGAGGCGTCAACGCCGTTTTCAAGCTACGTTGACATCGCTACCGCGCCGGCAGCCCAGCCATGCCCCAACCCGTGCTGCAGCAACCTTCCGGGCTACGCTGACAAGGCCTGCGCAGACTCCAATTACTACTGCAGCGGCTCTGCCTGCCTGCTGAAGCAAGAGGGTTCGCCGCCCATCGTCGGCTGCCCCTACGTGGTAAGGCCCAACGCCGCGCGCACAGGCTTGGAAGTGACCATTCCAAGCAACATGCTGTCGTTTTACGTGAACTCGCGGCCAGCGGATTCCACGTGCCTCAATTTTTCGCCGGCCGGCTACCCGTGCGTTTGGAGCTTCCTTTCAGACTACGGTTCCCAGGACTGCTTCGGCAGCAACTGCAACGTGAAACCCGGCTTCATTCCCAAGGACCCGGCAACCGGCCTCATAACCAGCGGGAAAATGAAGTTCCTGTGCCCGTCGCTGTCGTCGCAGGAGACTTACCTCACCCTCAACGTTTTCAACTCGTCGCTGGCGGTTTCCCAGCCAAAATGCGCCATCAGCCCGCAAATAGTCTGCCTCCCCGGAAACGAGGGCTGCGAGATAAACTCAACTGCCGGCCGCGGGCCGTTTTCCGCAAACCTTTCAATCCAGTTCCAGAACCTGCCGAGCGGCACGCTGTCGGCGGCGGTGAAGTGCAATTCAACCGACGCAGGCGCAGCGGTGGGAATCAGTTCCGCGGGCGGCGCCTGGAGGCTCTGCGGCGCCAGCTCCTATCCTTTGGTCACTCAAAACGAGTCAATCGTGACCGTCTCGGCACAAGCGGGCGGAGTGGCTTCATGCAGCGCTCAAATCATTGACTACGCTGGCGGCGTGGGAGTCACCGTGGTTTCGGTTTCGCCATCGCCTTCAGCATCGCTTGAAGTCGGGGGGACGCAGAAATTCACTGCCAGCGCAACGCTTTCCAACTCAAACGTATTGGACGTGACCAACACGGCTTCGTGGGCGTCCTCGAATCCGGCGGTCGGGAGAATTGATTCAACCGGTTTGTTAACTGCTCTCGCCGTCGGAACAACTGGCGTAACCGCGGAATACTCTTCGGTTAGGTCTTCGTCTTCGACTGTGACTGTCGCGGCTGCGCCCACTCCTACGCCTAAGGTCACGCCGACACCAACTCCAACGGGAACGCCTTCGCCAACCGCGACCGGAACGCCGTCGCCCACTGCGACTGGAACTCCGTCGCCTACTGCATCGGTTTCCCCGACGCCTTCGCCGTCCTGCACGAACATAATAACCGGCTGCACGACGCTGAACTCAAAGGGGGTTTACTGCCTTGACGCGAACTGGTCCGTTGCCAGCGGCCCGTGCATCCAAATCACTTCGAGCGATGTATGGCTCGACTGCCGCGGCCACGAGATAGCGATGCAGGGCTCCACCCCGGCTTCCAAGGCGGTGAAAGTCGGCACCGGCATCTCTAACGCGAGCGTCGTCAACTGCGTGCTCGAGAACTGGAACAGCGGAATCGAATTGCACAATGTTTTAAACAGCAATTTCTCCAACAACGTGATTTCGGGAAACAACGGGATAAGCGAGCCGTCGAACGACATGGGCGTGAGCCGGTTGAACACCTTTGACCGCAATACAATAACTTACAACGGTTCGGAAAACTCCGGAATTCAGCTTTACTCGTTCGGTAACACGGTGTCCAACAACAGGGTTTGCGGAACAGGGAAATGGGCGATAAGCGTCGACGGCGGCCAGCTGGGAAGCAGGTCGAACACTTGCGGGCAGGGAGAATGCTATGAAGGAGGCACTGCGCAAAAGGTTTGCGTGAAAGCCGGAGACAGCGGCAACTGCGATTCCCGCTGCTAGTCGGAAACCTTCGGGCGCGCTGCGGCAACGCTTTTTATTCCCTGCAGGGAGCCGGCGCCCCCTGCAACCCCCGGCAACCCTGCAAACCCTTTTTATTTCCCGTTTCCTCGTTTTTTCATGGCCCTCGGAGACTTCTACCGCGCGCTGGAGGACAGGTATTATTCGCTGTGCGAGTGGCTCGACGCCCACGGCCTCCCGGCAGTGAAATGGTTCGTGGAACCACTTGAATCCAGGGGCATGCCGTCCTTCCCCATAGCGGTCCTCATCGTTCTTCTAATCATCGGGGGGCTCGGTTACGCCATTTTTGCCGCCCAGCCCGCTTCCGCGGCGTTCAGGCTCAAAGTGCTTTCCGGAGAGGAACTCGTGGGAGACGCGGCAGTCGAGGTTTACGACGAAGGGATTTTCGTCGCCAGCGCGACCACGGACGAGAAGGGGACCGCGGAGTTTTCAGGGCTGCCGAGGAAAAAACTCGAGTTCAGGATAATCCGCGGCGGAAAAACCGTTTCCAAGGAAATCGACCTGGGCCGCAGCGTCGCGGGCACGATCCAGTTGGCGCAACCCACTCCGGCAGTTGAAGCGTTTGCAGCCAACGTCCTCGTCGTGAACGCGAATTCCTCGGCTCCGGTGAAGGACGCGCGCGTGCTTTACTCGTACGCGGACATCAGTGCCTCGGTGAATACCGACGCAAAAGGCAGGGCCCGGTTGCCTGTTACGCAGGGAACCGAAGTCGCGGTCCGCGTGACTCACCCGAATTACAAGCAGAATTCCCTTACTTTCATCGCTTCAAGGGAGACTCAGACCGTGCGGCTCGAGTCAAAGGCGGCAGGGGGACCAATTGTTTTCGCGCCCGCGCCCACCGGGATGGTGGTAGTGGACGTTTCAGGCACCGAAGGCGAGGCAGTGGATGGCGAGGCAAGGCTTTACGACGCATTCACGTTCGCCAAAATCGCGGCTGCCTCGGTGAATTCAGGGACCGCGTTGTTTGAAAACGTTTCAATCGCCGAACTCGTGTACGTGGTCGTGGAAGCGCCGGGATACCTTTCCTACGACGGGTCGCTTGAACCCGTTTCAGTCGAGGAAACCACTGAAATGATGGTCGTCCTCGAGGCCGCGACAGAAGAGAACTCTGGCCAGACCCTCGTGAAGACCGTTGACGAGAACGGCGCCCTCGTGCCCGCGAAAGTGTTCCTGTTGTCTGCTGCGACTAACGCGGTGCTTTCCGAAAAGGATTCCGAGGGGGAACTTCCGCTCGAAGTCGCCTCGGGCGTTCCGTATTACGCGGTAGCGTCGGCCGAGGGAAGGGTTGCGGCGCGCAGCGAAGCCTTTGAAGCAAGGCAGGCGGTTTCCATGACGGTTCCGCTGGCGACTGACGCGAATTCAGCCAATTTGACTGTCGTGGCGGTGACGCGCGACGGGAGCGCGGTCCCGTTCGCTTCGGTGACTGTCTCGATGCTTGACGAGTCGTTCATCACGCCCCAGGCAGAGACCGACGCGCAGGGTACCGCTGTTTTCTCTAACCTGCCGTTGGGGCAGACTTATCTCGTGAAAGCCGTTTATTCCGACGAGTCGCTTGGGACCCTCAAGGTCGCGTTAAGCGTGGTGCTGGACGCGAGCAAGAGCGTTTCAATGGTTTTGGAGGCCCCCGACGGTTTCCTGAAAATAGGCTCGATTGACACGACGACCAACAAGCCGGTTTCCGCGAATTACACGTCTTATTACGTGACTCCGGACGAGGCTGAAGTCCCTTATTCCACTTGCTATGGCGCCGCGTGCAGGCTTTCCCTCAGGTCAAGCGCGGAAAACAAGGTCGCGGCCCGCGCCCCCAACTACCTTGACTACTGGCTCGCCGAGACAGTGGAGCCGGAGGAGGAAAAGAACCAGACCGTGTACTTGATTCCGTCGGTGCTGGTGAAGGGCGTCGCAATCGAGTTCATGAACGTGACCGACTTCTACGGGAAGCCGGCCGCGAACCTGTTGCCTGGAAAAACCTATGCCGCGAAATTCCTCGTAGCGTCCGAGCCCGGAATGGAGTCAACCGGCTTCTACTTACGGATTGGAAGCAAGGCGACCGCGGAAGAGGACTTGGCGGCCATCGTCGAAGGCGGGTACCCGTCAGCAGACAAGGTGGCGAAATCCACTACCTTCAACCCCGGAGCCCAGTGCGATGACTTGAACAACAACCAGCCCGTGGACGGGTCGCTGAAGTGGATTGACTTGTCGTGGCGCTCAAGCGGGACCCGCGTGCTGGAAATAAAATTGAAAGTTTCGGAAAAGGCGAAGACAGGCGACTCAATCACGCTCGCTTACCGCGCTTACGCGGTCAAGGGCGGGAAATGGACCAGGGGCCCGGCGGACGCCGAACTGGGAATGGAATCCAATTCAACCGCGAAAGCAGGGTGCTATGCGCTGGCGTACGAAAAGGCAATCCAAGTCATTGCGCCGGTCGCGGCAGGGGTGCCGGTCCCGCCAGCGGCCGAATTCACCCAAACCGCGTCCATCTGGTACGACCCGGAGGAAAGGAAAGTCAAGGCCAACGTTGAAGACATCACGCTCCAAATAGACACTATTTTCCCGTTCGACGCAATGCCGTTGAATTACTCGCCTTCGGAAATACTCGTGGAACAAGCCAACAGCACCGCCACCCCGTCCACCGCGAAATGCTACCTCCTTGAATCAAGGGGGGACGCGGTGAGCCTCGTATTCAAGCCGAAGGAAGCCAACCCCGAGTGCCCAATCGGAGTGAAAGGCAACGAAATAGAGGGCGACGAAAGCGCGTCGATATCCTTCCACTCGACCAAGGACCCGGGCGTAAAAATCACGTTCCCGATAACGCTGAAAGCAAATTCCCTTCCGTCAGTTTTCGTGAAACCGGACGAATTAAGCGAAGGCGACAAGTCGGCGAAACTCGTTTACCTCGTCAACCAGAAGCAGACCCAGCGCCTCGTGGAGGCCTCGACCGAAAACGAGTCCAAGAAATACCCGCTTGACCCCGGAGTGAAGGCAATCGCGTGGAGGGGGCCGGGAACCATCTCGTTTTCCGAGGACGGGCAAGGAATATGGGAACTGGATTACCAGCAGGTGAAATCGTATTTCCCCGGAATGCACGACTTAGGCCTAGTGATGAGGAAGGCGTGCACGGATTACTTGTGCTGCGCGAACGGCTGGTGCTCGAAAGACGCGGCCCGCGCCGCGTTTGACTTGTTCAAGAACCAGTCCCAGGCCCTCGCCGCCTCAACGGCGTTCCGCCGCGGCAACGGCGAGCCGTTCAAGTACTTCTTCCCCGAAAAGCAATTCACGCTCTCCATGGTCGCGCAACTGCGCGAAGGCACCGACGTGGCCTCGCTCGGCGCCGAGAACGAAATCTCGTTCGCTGCCGACAGCGCTGGCAAGTGCAAGGCAGGGAACCCGGGAGTGTATGAAATTAAGGCCGTGACCTCCGGCGGCGGGAACTGGACTTATGCGGCTTCCGTGGTTCCGCTTTTCAAAATGAATTACGTGACCGACGCCTGTGACAAGAGCCAGTACTATTATGCGCACGCCGAGTCCGCCGGCGACTACGTGCCCCTCTGCGACTTTTTGTTCGGCGACAGCAACTGCGTCAGGCCCGTTGACCACATGGTGCTCGCAGCCGAATCCGAGGCCACGGACCCGCACATCACGCCCATCCCGGTGCCGTCGTGGTTCCTTGGGCTACTGCCCGCAATCAGTAGCTGCAAGGCCGCGGACACATTGTACAGTACGGCATTGGCGACGGGTTTTGCCAAAGGAAAATTAGTCGGCGGGTCTTGCGCCGGCACCAGTGTCGCGCCAGTAATAATTGAAGCTGTAACGGCGTATCAGAAGTGCATGGTAAACACTCCAATAACCGTCTGCCATGCCGATGCCACCACTAAAATCAGCACTGCCGTCTCTAGCTGCACGCCAACGACTCCTCCAACTACCTGTGACGCTTGCAGAACTGCTTGGACTGGTTTGCAAACGCAGTTGAAATCGGAGTTGGCTGCGGGTGAGGCATGCGATAAAATAAGCGTGAAAGCGGGTTGGGATCCGGAGTCGTGGGACATTCCTGGCGTGATTCTCCCGCGCGGCGCATGGCTGACGTGCTATGCTTATGCCGAAGGCTGCCATCTCAGGTGCTCCAAGCGCAGCGCATACGCCCTCGTCATTCCAGTAAACAACCAAAAATGGTACATCATCCACATCGGGTTGACCAAAAACTGCCTGCCCAACCCATTGGGCATAAGCGTCATTCTGGCCGCGTTTGACGCGGTCGCAGGAGACTGGCTCCACAAGAACCTGGGCGCGTTCGGCCAATGGGCGCCCTTGATTGGCACTACTGCAATGGGTTTGATGGACGCGGTCAGCGACCCGTTCTTCCCAGGCGGGCCGAAGGCGGACGGAGAGGGTGTGCCGCCCAAGGGAACCGAGGACGAGGCGTCGGACGCGAGCTCAAAGTCCCTGGACAAGAAACTCAGCGAGTTGGCGAAATCCCTCATCCCCCAAGTGGCGTCCACTGCGGTCCAGGGAAGCAAGCCGTCGACTGCGGGCCAGAACTACAACAGTGTCGGCAACAAGCCGTCAACGCCGCCAACTAGCGCTGGTTCTTAGTTAAGAGTTCGCGATTTCGAGCGCGATTTTCTCCTTTTCCACGTCCTCAAGGGTCTCCCGCGCCCTGATTTTCGGACTGGACACGCCAGTGGCAATCGCGGTTATGATCATTTTGTCCTGGAGGCGGTCTTCTATGCGCGCGCCCCACACCACGTTCGCGTTCTTGTCGAATTCCTTCGTAATCATCTCGCCCG
>JAPLXB010000052.1 GCA_026396285.1 Microcaldota archaeon | reverse complement strand
ACGCCGCCGGGCTTGAGTACCTTGAAGGGCACTTTGCGTGGCGCGAGGCCGGTTTTCCACGCGGCTTTTGAGACTACGAACATGCTCCTGAACAGGATGTCGTTTTCAAACGTGTCCAGCTTTATCACGCAGTCGAACCGGTCTTTCAACCCCTTCATTAGGCTGTCGGGATACGGCCATTGCGTGAAGATGAACAGCGTCGTTACGCCGGTTTTTTTCGCTTCGGCAATGATTTTTTCCACGTGCTCCAGCGCAGCGTCGCCCCATGAGTCTATTGCGGTTGAAAGCGCGTCGAATACCAGCATTACGCCGTTTTCGCGCACGCGTTCAACTGCGCCGAAGATGTCGCGCCTGACTCCGTCGGCGTCGGACGGGTCTTTGGAGGAGAAGACGCCTTCGCCGGGCATGCCGAGGAGCGGGGAGTAGCCGTCGAAGAACACGACCGGACCCGCGTGGCCGCCGAACCCCAGTTCGTTGAATTTCTTCGCCACCGACGCCGGCTTCTTGTCGTTAACGAAGTAGACTACGCGCCCGCCTTCTTCGGCCCGCGCGCCAACGATGTGGTTCACGAATTCGGCGCAGTTGATGTCCGGGCTCGAGGACACGAGGACGCTGGAACCAGTTGGTATGCCTCCTCCGAGTTGTTCGTCCAGCGATTGTATGCTGGTGGTTATCATAGCAATCTCCCGCGGTTAAACCGCTTTGCGTCGCGGAAAGCGGAGTAGAACAGTTTGTCCATGAGGCTCGCGAAAATGCCGTGCTTTATCCAGAGCGCGGTGTCGCGGCCGTGGAGGAAACTCTCGTCGTCCGGGAGCGGGTCCACCAGGAGGCATTCCCTGCCGTCGATTGCGACGAGGTGTTTTGGGCAGTCCAGTGGGTGGCGGAGGTCGGAGAACCCGAGGGACTTGGCGTGGCCGCGGTTTGCGGGAGTGAGGGGCGCGCCAATCAGTATCTTCACCCCGCGCCTGTGGGCGGCGCGCAGCGCGTTCTTGTGGGCAGTCAGGCGCTTGAGCCCGTTTTCGGACGCGAGGATGCACACGCGTTCGCCGGCGCGGTTAATCATGTCCTCGGTCTTGTCGTTGACGTTGGTGCGGCGCTCGATGACTAGGCAGTCGTTTTTCTCGTTCCCGCCGTTTTCCAGGCCTTTTCCGCGCGTGAACGAGGGTTCCAGTTCCCTGAGCGCGAGGTCGCCGGCTTTTTCAACCGATGAAATCAGCGCTTTTTTAGACAGCGTTATCGCTTCCATCGGCGGGACTGCCTGGAACTTCGCGGGCTTCGTCGGCAGCGCGTTCACGAAACCCTTGGTGGAAAGCAGTTTCGTTATCTCGTAGACCTTGCCGTACGGCACGCCTGTCGCGGTGCTCAGGTCTTTTGCGGAACACACTCCGTCGGCGACTAGCGCGCGGTATAAGCTGGCCTCATAGCTGCTCAGGCCGAACAGTGCGAGCGCATCGGCTCTGGAACCTGCTTCAAATTTTCCGCCCATTTTTTTACCTTCCGTCCGCTAGCGGCAAATATAATTTTTTTAACTGTGGCAGCATTTTGTCTTACCAAACCCAACCATTTAAGGCTTTCCCAAAAAATTTCCCCCTTTCAGTGGAGAAAAGTTGATGGTTTCAGTTTTTCCTCCCGCGCCTTCCCGCCTTCCGTTTCCGGTGCTGCGCCAGAGCCCCGCCGAAGTGCCTCTCCACGTAAAGTTCGCGCTCGTCCGGAACCGGCCCCCTGTGCTTCTCCAGCGCCTTCAGCCGCGCCCACTCCGCGACAGCGAAAACAGTCACGAAGACTATTGCGGCGCCGGCGACGACGCCGGAACCGAGTTCAACCGCTTCCGAGTCCAGTGCGGACGCGGAAACAGCAGACAACCCGATGGCCACAGACGCGGCCGCAACCGCGGCAATTGCGAAAACGGATTCCTTCCTCATTCCAAACCACCCTTGGCGTCATCTCCTTCGCTTAAACGCTTTTGGCGGACTTCCTGCAGGATTTCACGAATATTCTCCTGCCGCTTCTCGTCATCGTCCCCCCGCCGCTTGCGCGAGAGAGCGAAGAGGGCCAGCGCAACGCCAGCGGCGCCAATCAACGCAAGCTGGGTCCAGTCAACGCCCAACGGCACCGCCGCGGCCTGCACGGCCCCAACCGCCTCCTCGACAAGCGACGGCGGCCTCGTGACAGCGAGCATGCTCGCCTCCAGCGCGTCATATCCCGCGAGGGGCCTGAACAGGTAAAGCCCGGGGCCTGACACCTTGACTTCAACCACGCCGCTTGAATCCGTCGGACCCGCCTCAAACTCCGCACCGGTTGGCGGAACAACCAGCACCGAGACGCCGGCGAGCGGGACGCCGCTTTCCCCGACTACCCGCACGCTGACAGTGTCTCCGGTAAGCGCCAGCGAAGGCGCGCCTATCACCGCGCGCGGCCTTGCAGCAACTGGTGTGGGAGTGACGAGCGGCGGCA
>JAPLXB010000050.1 GCA_026396285.1 Microcaldota archaeon | reverse complement strand
CCTGCTCGGTTCCGCCCGCGCCGGTGATAACCGGTTCCGTGACCAATCCGGACTCGGTTCAGGTGAGTTGGCTGCCCTACGCAGGGAACTGTTTCTCGCGGTGGGAAGTCCACAAGTCGACCACAAGCGGTTTCACGCCAGGAGGCGCGACCGGGGTCGCGAACGTGACGGCTCAAGCCACGACTTCGTATGCTGTTGCCGGCCTC
This sequence comes from Microcaldota archaeon, assembly GCA_026396285.1. Taxonomy (GTDB): domain Archaea; phylum Micrarchaeota; class Micrarchaeia; order Norongarragalinales; family JAPLXB01; genus JAPLXB01. Next base: position 11,884 of record JAPLXB010000050.1, on the reverse strand, counting down.
AGCGCAGCCACGACTTATTACTTCAAGATAAAAGCCTGCAGCACCGCTGGCTGCAACACGTCTGGCCAGTACCAGGCCACTACTTCTATCACCGCCCCGGTTCTTCTCTCGCCAATCAACGGCGCAGTGGTTCCGTCGCTGACACCGACTCTTGACTGGAGCGACTCGCCCGGAGCGTTCCAGTACCTCGTCGAGATGAGGAATTCCAGTGGCGCCATAATCCAACAGGCGAATTCAAGCGTCTCAAACTACTTCGTTCCCTCCGGCGTCCTCCAGCGCGCAAAATCATACGCGTGGACGGTGCGCTCGTGGTCAAACGGCGTCTCAAGCGCGCCGGCCTCAAGCACGTTCACTGTCGCCTGCTCCGCGGCATCCGACTGCGGGAGCGGCGGCTCCAAAATCACGTGCCCGGCAACCGGCTACGTGATGTTCGAGATGGACAACTGGACGTGCTCCAATCCAGGCACTTCTTCAGCCGCATGCGCAGTGGTGCACTCGTCACAGCCTTCGAATTACACTGCCTGTTCCGCGGTTTCGGGCACGATGTGCGGTTCGGACAGCGAGTGCGTGACCCGGCTGGTCGCGATGATGACGGACAAGAGCAGCGGCCAGTGCAAGTACCCGGGCCAGCACGCGAGCAACGGCTTCAAGCCGCAGTGCGCCAACCCCGGCTCCGCCGCGTCCTACTGCAAGTTCGAACAAGGCGCCTCGGGCCCGGGCCTGCATTACCTCTACTGCCTTGACTGCCAGTGCAATTACTACATCGACGATTATTACGACGGCATGGGCCAAACGGTTCCGCTTGACGCAGGAGACTTCATGGTCTTCATCAGCATGTCGACGGTGGTGAGCGGTTCAGCCAAGGCCGCGCTGGAGGCGGAAATAGCCGCGTTGCGCAGGGAGGCGGCGGACAAAATGACTTACCAAATGATTACCCGGGAACAAGTTAACCTCGTAAGCGACCGTTTGGCTGCCGCCGAAGCCGCGATTTCAAGGGGCTGGTTTGACGAGGCAGCGGGCCTGATTGCAGAGGCCCAGACCTACCTGCGCACGAACTTCTGGGAAAAGGCGCCGGTGCTCGTGGAAGGGCCGATGCCCCTGGTGTTTTTTGACACAAAGGAAGTCATGACGCTGCTGGGCAGCGGGGAAACCGCGAACATCAGCAACCTGCGGCCGCTTCCGGTGAACCTGACCAATTCAACCAGCATCGGGTGCTCTTCCGGTTCGCCGGCCTACGAGATAAGCTGCCTGTTCGAGGACACGGTGAATTTCGTGATGAAAGTGTTCTTCAAGCCGGTTCTCCTCGAGCCGAAATACAACGCGGCAACGACTACTGCCACGCCGAAACTGGACTGGACCGACGTGTTCGGGGCCGCGAAATACACAGTCAACATCTACCAGGAGTCAACGGGCGCGAAGATACACTCGGCGGAAGTAACGTCGTCCGAATACACGGTGCCCTCCGGCGTCCTCTCGAAGCACAACTGGTACCAGTGGGCGGTGATAGGGAAAACCGTTTGGGAAACGGGCGTCGAGTCCCAGCGCTCGCGCTTCATCGTGGACTGCTACGAGGACGCCCAGTGCGGGACCAGCCAATTCGCGGGCCAGCCGTTCTGCTTGGACGGCAGCGTTTACGTGAACAAGACGGTTCCAGCGTGCCACAACCCGCGGCTGGAGACGGCGTATTGCACGAACGACGCCACGCCGGCAATTAACCAAACGTGCCAGTACGGGTGCATGAGCGGGTCATGCAGCGCAGTTCCAACGCCGGCGCCAGTCGGCTGCGCCTACAACAATCCGCCGTGCGGGTTTGGCTATGGATGCGCAGACAATGTTTGTCTGCCCAAAGCAGAACTGCTTTCTCCACAAAATGACTCAATTGTTTCCTCAACAGATGTTTTGCTTGACTGGAGTGACGTGCCTGGTGCAAACTTCTATGACGTTTATTTGTCTACCGATAGCAATCCGCTTCAGTCTTCCAACCGCACAATTTTGATTACAAATATTTCGCAGCAAACCGTAACTGGTTTGCAAAACGGCTTTACTTACTATTGGCTGGTTGTGACTGGAATCTACGGGCAAACAACCAAAGTCTCCTCGATATTCAATTTCCATGTAAATGCAACCGGCTGCGCTTACGGCAATCCTTCATGCAGTGCGTCTTCGGACTGCGTCAAAAACGCCTGCATGCTCAAGAAAGGCTGTTCTTACGGCAACCCGTCATGCAATTCCGGCGAGGAATGCGTCGACAACTTGTGCAAACTCAAGGCCGGCTGCGCGTACAGCAATCCAGCGTGCGGCGCTAACGAGGACTGCATCAACAACGCGTGCGTCCTCAAGTCAGGGTGCGCTTACGATAACCCGCCATGCAACGCGTCTTCGGACTGCGTGAACAACGCGTGCGTGCTCAAGAAAGGCTGTTCTTACGGCAACCCCGCGTGCAATTCCTCTTCCGAGTGCGTTGACAACGCGTGCGTCCAGAAGAAAGGCTGCCTGTACGGCAACCCGCCGTGCGGGCCGAAACAGGTCTGCGACAAGACGTTCAACGCGTGCATGAACATGATTTGCTCGTCGAACGCCGACTGCGGAGACGGATCGACACGAGTGATGACGGAATGGTGCCAGGGAAACAAGGTAATGCAGCGGGTCATAAACTGGACGTGCATGAACCCGGGCACTTACAGCTCGTATTGCTCCGGTCCCTCAATCGATGTTGAAAAACAAGCCTGTCCCGCGTCAAACGAGTGCGTTAACAACACCTGCGTCCTCAAGAGCGGCTGCGCCTACAGCAATCCAGCGTGCGGCGCCGGCTTCGCGTGCGAGGGCAACGAGTGCAGGAAAGTCGCGTGCTATTCCGACGCGGACTGCGGAAACCAGACCACCAGATTCTCGTGCGAGGGGACGATGAAGGCGGTGCGGAGCACAACCATCAAAAAGTGCGCGAACCCAGGGACCGCGTCGGCCGCGTGCGTGAATTCAACGAAAAAATGGGAGAAAACGTGTTCGCGCGAGTGCTACAAGGGCTTCTGCGTAATCATCATCCGCATTTTCGGCTCAAAACTCAAGATACCGTTCCCGTTCTGGGGGTGGGGTGCGGCGGATTCCCAGTCGCAGAGCTCGGCGCCCCAGGAAATGATGGTCCAGCAGAGCGTCATGGTTGATGAGGAGACGGGCAAGCCGGTTGAAACCGCGCCAGCTGCATCGCCTCAAGCCACGCAGCCAACAGCCCAGCCTGCAATCAACCAAGTGGTCACGCGCGAAGACACCGGCGCTTCAACAGAGCGCCAACTCGTGCCTGGAACCGGGTCGTCGCCGTGGGTGAAGAAAACGCAGGTCGTGCGCCGCGGCTTCAGCTAATGCATAGAGTCAAACGGCCGGGTCGGGAACAGGCTTAAAGGAACTCAATCTCTTCCATTGTCCCTGCAACGGCTTTCTGCACGGGCGTGCCGTGGCGCGATTTCGTGCCAAGGATGTACGGGCTCTTGATTCCGGTGAAAATCGCTATCGCTTCTATGCGGCCCTCGAAAGAGGGGTCGATGCGCGCGCCCCAGATGACCGTGGCGTTCGGGTCCACGCGCTCGGTCAGGGCTTCGCCCACGTAATTGCATTCGCCGAGCGTCATGTCCGGCCCTCCAGTGATGTGCAGGAGGACGCCTGTAGCGCCAGTGTAATCAATGTCGAGGAGCGCGTTGTTGAGCGTGTTCGGGACCACGTCGTGCGCCCTGTCCGGGCCCTTGGCTTCGCCCACGGCAATCATGCTCACGCCGCCGTTCGACATGACTGCGCGCACGTCCGCGAAGTCGAGGTTGATGAGCGACGGGGTCGTTATCGTCTCGGTTATTCCCCTGACTGCCCTGGCGATTATCTCGTCAGCCACGTTGAACGCCTGGTCAATCGGCAGGTTCGGCACGATTTGCACGAGGCGGTTGTTGTCAATCACGATGATGGTATCGGCTTCGCCCTTGAGGGCGTCGAGGCCTGCGTCGGCTTTCTCGAGCCGCGCCCTCTCCAACGCAAACGGGTAAGTGACTATTGAAATGACGATTGCGCCTTGTGCGCGCGCAATGTTGGCGATTATCGGTGCGCTGCCAGTGCCCGTTCCACCGCCCATTCCGGCAGTGAGGAAAACGAGGTCCGCGCCAGAAAGGGTTTTTTCAAGGGCTTCGCGCGACGCTTCCGCGCACTTCATGCCCATTTCCGGGTAGCCGCCTGCGCCCAAGCCCTTTGTTATGCTCCCGCCGATGAGCAGTTTCTTCGCGGACTCGGAAATCGTCTGCAAGTGGAGCTTGTCAGTGTTGATGGCAATGAGTTCCGCGCCCTTGATTCCCGCGCGCGCCAAGCGGTTGATGGAATTGCATCCCGCGCCCCCTGACCCGACCACGACTATGCGGGGAGTCGCGAACTCGACGTCCTTCTGGGGGGGTTTACCCGTGTTTTTCAGAGCGTCGGCAACAAAACTTTCCAACATTACCACCGTAAGACCTTTGAAAGCGCTTTTTAATAAATATTCCACGGGTATAAAAAGCCTTGGCTGGAAAACGCGTCCTCGCCCAGCCCGAAAGGAAAGTGCCCAACGGCGTGAAACTCGTGTGAGGCACTGCTCTCCGGCGGCCGGTGGCTTTTAATAAAAGCCGTTTCCAAAACATTTTGCAGCGGGCTAGTCGGGGAGCTAAGGGTTCCCTATAGCCACCGAATCCCTTTGAGGTGGGGCGAAAGCCGGTTCGAGGGCGCGTTGTTTGCGCCGGGCCCGGGAGTTCGCCTGAGAAACTTCGCCCCGCGTTACGCTGGGTCGCGTGAACCGAGCCAGGCCGGAAGGAGCAACTCTAAACGCGTCTTAGTGTGCTCGCGGGATACGGGGTGGAGGCAGTGCTCGGACAACTCGGCGAAAGCGGCTCGTTCGAAGGCCGGAAGCCCGCTGCATTCTTTATTCGATGCATTTTAAACCACGGGCGCGTCTTTTTTCCTTAAGCGATTTTTCTTGGAGCGGTGATGCCTGTGCGGCGCGAGATGCTTGCAGTCCTCTTCGTGTGCGTGGCGTTCGCAGTCGTCCTAGGCTACGAAGTCCTTTCCTCCCTTCCTTTGCAGTTCCCCGGCCAGCCGACAGGGGGCTGCCTGGAAGCCAACCAGTCGCAGTGCCCAGCTTGTCCCACTGTCCAGCCCCAGAGTGTGACGAAAAAAATTGACTTGCGCCTCCCGGCAGTTGACCGGCAGAAGCGCGGCGCGTTCGCCAACCTGACAGTTGAAATGTCGCCGGGCGTCGGGAAACTGTTCGTGCGAATGGATTCCGACAACCCGCTCGTGAATCCCGAGACCCAGAATTCCCTGAGGACCGCGATGGAGGCGGCGCGCCAGGCGACCGGCGCAAGCCTTTCAAACAAGAATTTTTACTACAGCATCGCAGCAGCATCCGACGTGGTTGGCGGCAAGAGCGCGGGCGCGGCAATGGCCGTAGCGACGATGGCGCTGTTAAAGGGCGGTGAACTGCGGCCCGACGCAGTGATTACCGGGACCATTGACGAGAACGGGACCATCGGGCAGGTGGGCGAAATCCTTGCAAAAGCCGAGGCGGTCAAGGAAGCGGGTTATTCGCTGTTCCTCGTGCCGGAAGGCGAAGGCATGGTGCAGAAGCAGTTCGAGCAGTGCGAGAAGACCCAGCAGACCGTCGAAGGCGGGGTGGCAATCAGGGAAGTGTGCCACACGAACACGAACCTCGTGAACGTCAGCTACGAAGTGGGAATCCGGGTCGCCGAAGTGAAGAACCTTTTGGACGCGTACCTGCTGATGAAAAAAGCGTGAAAAATGGAAAAGGATGAAAAAAGAGGCCGCCGGATGCGGGCGGCTGGAAAATTCTGGTGAAAAACCCTTGGCTGCCTTCGTACTCGACCCCTACCAAATCCTTTCCTTTTCCGCGGCGTTCGTGACCGCGTTTTTCGCGGTTTTCGTGGCGCGGCGCTCCTTCCTCGTCATGCTGGTTCTCGCGGTGGCGCTGTTCTTTTTGTTCGGCCCCCTCGCGCTGCCCGGCTTCTTCCTCGGCGTGGGCGCTGCTTTCCTCGCGCGGTACTTTGCAGGCAAGGGAAAGGATGGGAAAGGGGAGAAAACGCGGGAGGGGAAAAAGCGGCGGGCGAAAAACCGGTAAGGCGACGGGGCGGGAAAGCGGGACCGGCGCTTGGAGCGGGGGGCGCAAGGTAGAAAAACTTCGGCGCCCACGATTTGGCTTGGCGATTTCACTCGTTCAATCACATGGCTAGTATGTATCGCGTGGCTCTTGAGTGGTTCCAATGAATTTGCGCAACTTTTTGCTTCCGCTCGCCGCAATCGCGCTCATCGCCGCCGCGGCATGGGTTTCGTTCGACCTCGGCTACTCGTCAGTCCCGCCGTCGCGCACGGTGTCTTTCAGCGCGCCGGCTGTCACGCCCGAGGGAAAGGGGCTTATGGTGCCGTTCAAGCTGTCAATCGCGCCCGGTTCCGGCCGCCTCCTCGTGGACGTCGGTTCAGTGTCCTTCAAGGAGGACACCGAACTCTCGCTGAGGAAGGCGCGGGCCGCTGCCGAGAAATACCTGGACGCGCCGCTGGACTGGGCTGACATAGTGCTCTCGTTTGACGCGGGCGATAAAGTCGTCGCGGGCGAAAGCGCCGGCGCGGCCTTTGCGCTCGCAATAACAGCCGCTTACCTGGGAAAGCCGCTGAAGGGCGACGTGGCGCTCAGCGCGGCGCTCACCGACGACGGAACGGTTTCGCCCGTCGAAGGCATCGAGGAGAAGATAATCGCGGCCCGCGCGTCCAACAAAGGCGTTTTCCTCGTCGCCTCGTCGCAGCAGATCAAGCACGAGGAGCAGCTGGTGAACGCGACCGGCGTCACGATAATACGCGTGAACGGGTTGGAAGAGGCAGCAAAGTACGCGCTCGGCTGACTGCCGCTGTGGCGCGGTTTTTCCGGGGTTCAGAGTTTTTTGACGCCCGCTTTTTGGAATAGCTCGGGCCAAGGAACTTTCCGCCGCCTTCTTTTTTCTTCATCGCCCGTATTTCGCCAATCCTTTTCCGGGGTTCCGCCGGAGTCGCCCGCGGCTTTTCTGTCGGCAACGGAATCACCCGAATTGTTCTATGGCGCCGCGTTTTCAAGCATGTTTTTAAAACCGGGGAAAGTAATGCGTTCAAGGTGAAAACGCCGGTGGCAAAAACCGTTTACTGGTTCAAGGAACTGTCCAAAGACAGCCTGTCCGTGGCTGGCGGAAAAGGGGCGAACCTCGGCGAAATGGCGAACGCGGGCCTCCCGATTCCCCCGGGTTTCGTGGTGTCCGCACAGGCGTATTTTGACTTCCTTGACAAGACCGGGCTCAGGGACGAGATACGGAAGCAACTCGAGGGCCTGGACGTCGAAGACTCCCAGAGGCTGCGGCAGGCGAGCGACGCGATAAAAGACGCGATAGTCTCGGCCCAAATGCCGCCCGAAACCCGCGCGGACGTCCTCAAGGCGTACAACGAGTTGTGCGGCGTGTCGTTTGTCCCCAGCGCCTCCCAGGAAGTGCTGGTTGCGATCCGTTCCTCGGCCACTGCAGAGGATTTGCCAACTGCTTCTTTTGCAGGCCAGCAAGCGACTTTCCTCAACGTCAAGGGCGGCGAGGAAGTCATCAAGGCTGTTCAAAAATGCTGGGCGTCCCTGTTCGAGGCGCGCGCGATTTACTACCGCAACGAGCAGAAGTTCGACCACTTCAAGGTCGGGATAGCGGACGTGGTCCAGAAAATGGTGCAGAGCGAGGCGTCGGGCGTCATGTTCTCGGTTGACCCGGTGACGAACGACCCGAACAGGATTGTCGTTGAAGCGGGTTTCGGCCTGGGCGAAGCGATTGTTTCAGGGCTCATAACTCCTGACCGTTATGCAGTGGACAAGCGGGTCATGAAAATCGTTTCAAAGGAAATCAACCGCCAGGAGAAAATGATTGTCCGGGGCCCGGGCGGCCAAGGCGACCAGGAGTCCACGGTGGCGGAGGAAATGCAGGAGATGCAGAAGGTTCCCGACAACGTGATACTCGCGCTCGCGAGCTACGGGAAGGCTATCGAAGAGCATTACCAGTTCCCCCAGGACATGGAGTGGGCGGTGGAGGGAAAGAATGTTTACATCGTGCAAAGCAGGGCCATCACGACCCTGAGGAAGAAAGCGTCGCCGGTGAAGAGACTCGCCGAAGTCGCGGCAGAAGCGGGGAAAATGGCTGCGGCAGCCCCTGCTCCTGCGGCGGCATTGTCTGTTGACGAGGCGCAAATCCTGCTCCAAGGCCTTGGCGCGTCGCCTGGAGTCGCTTCAGGGCCGGTGCGTCTCGTGGCGGACCCGAAGGAGATTTACCGCGTGAAACAAGGCGACGTCCTGGTCACGCAAATGACTACCCCGGACTTCGTGCCGGCAATGAAGCGCGCCGTTGCGATAGTGACTGACGAGGGCGGGCTCACGTGCCATGCCGCGATTGTTTCAAGGGAACTCGGGGTCCCGTGCATCGTCGGCACCCGCGAGGCGACGAAAATCCTGCGCGAGGACGAAATAATTTCAGTTGACGCCATCAGGGGAATCGTTTACGAAGGCGAAGTCAGGTTCGCCGAAGCCGAGGCGCAGAAGGCCGGCGCAGCAGCCGCCGCGGGCGCGGGCGGAGTGGCCGTGCAGGAGGCGCCGGTCATCACCGGCACGAAAATCTATGTCAATCTGGCAGAACCCGAGAACGCGGACCAGGTGGGGAAACAGAACGTTGACGGCGTCGGCTTGTTCCGCGCCGAGTTTTTGATCGCAGGCATGGGCAAGCACCCCATGAAGTTCGTCAAGGAAGGGAGGGAAAACGAGTTCATCGACGCGTTGGCAAAGGGGATGCGCAAGGTGTGCGCCGCGTTCTACCCGCGGCCGGTTATTTACCGCGCGAACGACTTCAAGACCAACGAGTACAAGAATTTGGAGGGCGGGGCCGAGTTCGAGCCGCACGAGGAGAACCCGATGATCGGCTACCGCGGCTGCTTCAGGTACGTGAAGGACCCGGCGATTTTCAAGATGGAGTTGAAGGCGATGAAGCGCGTGCGCGAGCAGTACGGGATGAAAAACCTGTGGCTCATGATCCCGTTCGTCAGGACCTTGCACGAGTTTTCGGTGTGCAAGGAACTCGTGGAAGAGGAAGGGCTGCACAGGACGAAGGACTTCAAGCTCGGCATCATGTGCGAGGTGCCTTCAACCGTGATTCTGGCAGAGGAATTCTGCGAAGCCGGCGCCGACTTCTTTTCAATCGGCTCCAACGACTTGACCCAGCTCACGGTCGGCGTGGACAGGGACAATCCCGTCGTTGCAGAGGATTTCGACGAAAGGGACGGGTCGGTGCTTGAATCAATCAGGAGAGTCATTGAATCGTGCCACAAGCACGGCGTCACGGTCGGGATATGCGGGCAGGCGCCATCTGTTTACAGGGAGTTCGCGGAAAAGCTCGTGGAATTCGGGATAGACAGCATAAGCGTCAACCAGGACGTGATAGGGGTGACGAGGAGAATCATTGCCAGCGCCGAAACGCGGCTACTGCTCAAGAAGGCGCGGGAGACGCGGTAAGCGCATGGGGCGTCAGGCAGCCGGCTCCGGCTGGTTGCGTTCCCGGACCTGTTTCCTAATCTCTTCAAAAAGCTTTTTCCTGTAGCCCACGGCCGCGGTCGCTATCGGGTACCCGAGGCGCAGGAGAGTGTACTTGTCGATGCGGTATTTTGGGTCCACGAGCATCCCCGCGGGCCCGGCGAGCATTGCAGTGTTCAGGAACTCTGTGTGGGAGACGCGCCGCTCCTTTTCCGTCCCCTTGTGGATTGTTAACTCGTTCTTTTTCCTGTTGAATGAGACGCCGTACGGCTCGTGGAGCCCGGTTTCCTTGAACGCGGTGTAGAGGCCTTTGAGCACCTGGGAAGGCCTCTTAATGTACTCCCTTGAATCGAACCTGACGATTCTGACTCTCTTGTCCCTCTTTTGCCTCATCCACCTGTTTTTTTTCCACATCACGGCGTTGAAGACCTTTTTTATCTTCTTTTCATCCCGCTTGTGCACCCCGACGACCGACAAGTCCGAAACGCACTTGAGGAAGTCCTTCGCCCACTTGTAGCCCCCTATGGCCGGGTAGTCCAGCCACGAGATTTTCCCGACCGGGTGCAACTTTGCGTCAGCCTCGCGGAGGGCCCTGTAATAGCTCCGGTTTTCCCTTTCAAACAGGTCGCGGCCGCCGTTGTCAACGAGCAAGTCAATCTTCAAGGAATGCCCCTTTTCCTTCACTATCCTTTGCAGGACCTTCGCTATCTCCGAACTGTTCGAACCGGTCTTGCACTCGTCAATGTAATGTACGGCCGACCCGGGCGGCAGGTGGGAGATGCTCTGCCTCACGATGTTCTCCAACTCGCCCCTCTCGTAAGTACCGACTTCGGTTACCGGCACGAGGATGCGCTGCGGCCGCCGCTTTCCAAGTTCGTGCATGGCCTTTGAAACGGCGAGCAACGGAATGACGTTGCCGCGCAGGAACAGGAGGTGGAACTCGTTGGGCCCGCACTTTTCCGCTATCTTCACGGTCGCCCGCGCAATGTCGGGAACGTGCGGCAGCGACTCCGCCAGCGCCTCCTCCGCCTTCTTCTTCCCGATGGCGTCAAGGAGCGACAACTGCCTGAACTCGGGCCTTCTCGCAGGCGGCATAGCGGGCGTCATGAAACAATTGCACAGGGCGTATTAAAGTATTTTTTTATCCACGAGTTCCCGCAGGTCCCCGACCACCGCGTCAGGGCCGGGCCGCCGCCTCTTCCGCGCACCCGAGGCAATGCCTTTTCCCTTCCTGTCCACCCAAACCGCCTTCATTCCCGCCTTTTTTGCGCCGGCCACGTCGTCGCGCAGGTTGTCGCCGACCATCACGCACTCCCGCGGCTTCACGCGAAGGCGCCGCGCGGCCTCGAGGAAAATGCGCTTGTCCGGTTTTAGGACTCCGGCGTCGCACGAGTACATTGTGGCGTCAAAAAACTTTCCCAACCCGTGCCTTTCCTCAACTTCCTTCGTTGCGGGCTCGGTGTTTGAAACGATTGCGAGGCGGTGTTTTTTCCCCAATTCCTCCAGCACGCCCCGCACTTCCGGGAACAGCCTCATCCTGTTCCGCCACTTCCTCCACACGCGCGCAAGCCGCTTCACCGTTGCCTCGTCCGCAGCAGCCCCGGCTTTTTTGCAGAAGATTTCCAGGTATTTTTCCTCGCTCATGCACGGCGAGGCGAACCAGTACTTCTCCTGCATGCCCACGTACTGGCCGTAACCCATTCCCAGCCCGAGGATTTTCTTCACCTCCCCGTATTCCCTTCGCTTTGACGGGTGCAGGAGGGTGCTCCACAAGTCAAAAAACACGGCCTTGGCCTCGAACGCCGGGCCGAAAAACAATTGCATGAAACGCTTGCCGTCCACCACGCCGAACGAGCCTTTTTTCGCACCAGCCTCCGAGTATTCCCGCGCGCCTTCTCCCATGACGCCCGGCCGGTAAAGCAGGAAAGGGACGGGGTCCCCGGCGTGCCTCCCCAAACGCACCGGCGTAAAGTGGTCGGGCAAAACCGCGATTCGGCACGAGTCAATCAAGCCGCTTTTCCGCAAGGCTTTCAAGCACCTGCCAAGCAGCCGTTTGTCAAAATCACTGATTGCCCGCGCCTTCGCCGCAGCGTCGCCCTCGTGGCCCGCCTCGTCCGGCGCCTGCACGTGGACTATCACGAAATCGCTTTTTTCCAAGGCCCGCAGCACGCCTTCTGCTTTTCCCTCGTAGTCGGTGTCAAGGTAGCCCGTGGCGCCCGGAACTTCCACTGCCTTTCCCCCAAGCCATTTCACGATGCCGTTGACGACGTTGACCGACGACACGACCGCGGTGTTGCC
>JAPLXB010000051.1 GCA_026396285.1 Microcaldota archaeon | reverse complement strand
TAGCGCTCGCCTTTTGCGTACTTGACCGGGTTGCCGTCGTCGCCCGGGACCATTATTTCCTTCGCGAGCCTCAGGCCGCCGCACACGGCGTACGGCCCGTTTTTCGTGACCGTGACCTTGGCACGGTTTTTTCCAAAAATTTTAAGCATTTCCACGCCCTTCACCCTCCTTGCCCCGCGTCAGCTCTCGTCATTCTTTCTTGAGCACGATTTTTATACCCCGAGTTCGAGCAGCAACTTGTCGCCGCGTGCGCAGGCAAGGCCGAAGGCGACAACTGCACCATGGCAACGCCCCGCGGCGAAACCACGGGCGTGTGCGAAACGCGCAACGCGACCCTCTCGTGCAGTCCGCGGTTCCCAAACCAGCGGAACGCGTCCGGGGCACCGGCAAATAGCACGACTCCTTGATTCCGGGTCCAGTGAGCGCATACCAGTTTAAATCCAGGCTTCCATCGTTTTTCCATGGAAGCCGCTGGAAAAGGAATCCTGGGAAGAATCTCCGGGGGAAAGGAGCCGCGGACGCTGGAGCACATAGAACATCTTCTCATCGAACCCACTTTCGGGTGCAAAATGCAGTGCAGGCAGTGCGGTTCGGCGCCGATTCCCGAACACCAGGCTTTCCTGGAAGTGAAAACGCTCAGGAAAACGCTTGACAAGCTCCAAGCGCGGGGACTAAGCCTGTCGGCGCCGTCATTTCCATCCTGGCCCAGTTCAGTGATTTATGGCCTGCATGGGGAGCCGCTCGCCAATCCCGGACTGCATAAAATAACCAGGGAACTAAGAGAACGCTTCCCGCGGGCCAAGGCCGTTGCTTTTTGGGGGCTCGGCGGGGTGCCGAGCGCGGAAAAACTCGCCGAAAGGACGAAGGGCCTGGACTTGCTCCTGCTCTCGGTTGACGGCCAGCACTGGGGCGGCAAGTACCTGGAAATGAAGCGCAACGGAAAGCTTCCTGAAACAAAAAAGACGGAAGCAGTCGACGGTGAAATCCGCAAGCTCATAAAGTGGGCTTGGAGCGCGGCGGCAGAAAACAATTTCCGCGTCGAGTTCAACGTGGTCGGCGGCGAGAGGCAAAAGCGGCAGATGCTTCCCCTCATAGAATCAGCGTCGCCCGGCCGGAACGCCGTGGTCCACACGCTTGAGCGGGAACCGCGGGGAAGCGGCAAGGGCCACCCCCCTCTGCCGGGGCACGCCAACATATACCACGACGGCACGCACGCCGCCTCTCCCAGCCCGGGCGCTTACCTTGTCCGCACCGGATGAGGGCGCATCCTGACTGAAACCCTGCTGCGCCGCAACCTTTTTATATCGGTTGCGATTTATATCGTTACTGATTTTAATGGGATTCAACCCGGGACTGCGTTCGTCGCACCCGCCCCACCCGCCGATGCTGGCGCTCGTCGCGCTGGCGGCGGCAGAGAAGGGGCCGGTGTCCGGCAAGGGGCTGGCTGGAAAAGTGGCAGTCGTGACCGGCGGGGCGTGGAAACTCAGCCCAGGCACGGTGTATCCGCTCCTCCAGCGCATGGAAAAAGGCGGGCTGCTGAAGTGCTCGGTCGCGCCGACGGAGGGAAGGGGGCGGAGGGAACTGGATTACTCGCTGACCGCAAGGGGGAAGGCGTTCCTTGCGCGGGCGAGGGAGAAGAGCAAGGAGTATTCGGTGATGATGATCGAGCGCATGGTGCCGCTCACGGCGTTCGTGTGCTTCGGCGAGGAGGACCAGGAGACGCTTGCCCTGGTGAAGAGAGTGAGGCGGGAAATGAACGAGAAAATCTGGGAGAAGGCGCGGCTGCCGAAGGAAACGCGGTTGAAGAAGCTCGGGAAACTGCTCGGGATTATACGGGGAATGTAGGCGGTTGGGAATGGGATACGCGATTGAGACGACTGGGTTGACAAGGAGGTTCGGCGACCTGACTGCGGTCGACAACCTGACGCTGGACGTCAAGAAAGGCGAGCTCTTCGGGTTTTTGGGGCCGAACGGCGCAGGCAAAACAACTGCCATCAGGATGCTCACCACGCTGCTTTCGCCGACTGCCGGAAGCGCGCGCGTCGGCGGCTTTGACGTCATTGGGGACGCTTCGCGGGTGAGGGGAATCATTGGCGTGGTGCCCCAGCAGTTCGCGCTGTTCGACGAGCTGACGCCGATTGAGAACATGCAGTACATCGGCAGGCTGTACGGGATGGGCGAGGGCGAGATTTTGAGAAAAAGCCGCGAATTCCTTGACGTCGTGGAGTTGTGGGACAAGCGGGGTGTTCCGGCCGGCGGGTTTTCCGGCGGAATGAAGCAGAGGCTGTCAGTGGCCGCGGGTCTGCTGCACGAGCCGCAGATCCTGTTCATGGACGAGCCCACTACGGGGCTGGATCCGCACAGCAGGATTGCGCTAAGGGAACTCACGAGGAAGCTGAACAAGGAGAACGGCATCACGGTCGTTTACACGACTCACGACATGGAGGAGGCGGACAAGTTGTGCGACCGCATCGGGATAATGGACAAGGCGCGCATGGTTGACCTGGACACGCCGGCGAAACTCAAGGAACGCATCCCCCAGAAAATCAGGGTGGAGATACGGGTGGCCAAGGGCCCGGGGAACGTCGCGGAAACGCTGAAAAAGCAGGCGTTCGTGTCAGCAGTCCGCCCGATGGGCGCGCGCATCGAGCTGGAGATGAGGAACGGGCAGGACTCGGTGTGCGAAATGAACCGTTACTTTTACGCGCACGGCATCGTGTTGTCGGACATGCGCGTGCGCGAGACCTCGCTGGAGGACGTTTTCATCCACTTGACCTCGGGTGAACAGTGACGCGCGGCCGCGGTTTGTAAAAAGGGATTTTGTTTCAAGGAATTTGGTTTTGTTTGGAATATTTTGGCCGGTGTTTTCATGGTTGTTGTCGGGAACGGCGGGAAGGAGAAGGCGCTGGACTGGAGGAAAATCCGGGCCATCGTGTGGAAGAACTGGCTCGTCATGAAAGGCGACCGCATGCGCCTCATTCCCCTAATGATTTTCCCAATAATCATGATATGCGTCTTCGGGTTTGCCACGTCCGGCACAGTGTACGGGCTCCCGGCCGCGCTGGTGGACAACGACCACTCGCCCGAGTCAATTGCGCTGTGCCAGGCGCTGCGCAGCGTGGGGGCGATTTCAATAAGCCGCGAGGTCGGGACCGAAAGCGAGGCAAAGCGCTTGATGGACGAGGGCCGCATCAAGGCGCTCATCATCATACCCGCCGGTTTCGGCAAGGCGCTTGAAACCGGCAGCGAACAGGCGAGACTCGTGGTGGAAGTGGATGAGTCGGATTCCACCGTGGCGCAGATAATCAAGGCAGTGCTCCAGCAGACCGCCGGCGCGTACTCGCGGCAGCAGGCGATGGCGAAGCTGGCGATGCTCAAGGCGAAACAGGACGCGGCCTCGGAGGCGCTGGGGCAGGGCGCAGGTTCGCTTGACTCGCTTTCAAAAAGCCTTTCCGACGGTTCGCAGCTCAAGGCGGACGAAAAATCGCTCAGGTACGTTGCCGCAATAATGCAAAACGACCTGCGGCAAACGGGCGCGCAGGAAACCGGCCTGAAAAACGCCTTGATGGCGGTGGCGGAGGGGACTGACGCTTACAAGGTCGGCGGCGTCCCGCTCTCAAGCGACGTGCAGACAATCGCGCAAATCCAGGCCCTCGAGGCCCGCAAAGCCGTTGACGAACAGGCGCTGGCGGCAGTGAACCAGCTGCTCGCGTCCAACGCGAAGTCGGCTGCGGCCGCGTCCGCCTCTGCTTCGGCGGCGTCGGGAGCGGGCGATGCGATGGAGGGAGCCGCGGCCTCGCTCGGCAACGGCCCCATAAAAGTGGAAGTGTTTTCGGCGCCGGTCGCTTACGTGAACAAGCCCGCCTACGGCGAGGGGCGCAAGAACATTGACTTCACCCTGCCGTCAATCATCGCCATGGTGATTTTCCAGGGCGCGACCATGGGAATGGGCCGCGCCCTTGCGGGCGAAAAGAAGGACGGTTCGCTGACGAGGGTCTTCCTTACGCCGACCTCGAACGTCACCATCCTCACCGGCACCGCCCTGTTCTACACCATCCTGGAGAGCTTCAGGTCCAGCCTCCTCGTGTTCGCGGCAATGCTGCTGTTCGGCGTGACGCTCAAGGGAAGCCTGCTTTCCACGCTGTTCCTGATCGTGATTTTCGCAGCCGGCTGCACCGGCATCGGGCTCCTCCTTTCCGCAATATCAAACTCGCAGGAACAGTACATGGCGGTGTCAATGCTGGTCAGCATGCCGATAATGTTCCTGTCCGGCGTGTTCTTCCCGGTGCAGACCATGCCGCAGGTTCTCCAGGGCGTTGCAAACATCCTCCCCGTCGCCTATGCGGCGACTGCCCTGCGCGGAGTGATGATAAAGGGCTTTGACCTGGCGACGGTCATGCCCGAGGTGGTGATTCTCGTGGGGTTCGCGGTCGCGTTCATCGCGCTCGCGCTACTCGTGTTCAAGAGGGAAATCGTGTGAACGCTTTGGACGATGGAAAAACAGCGGTAAAACGGTGGAAAAAAAACAGCGGCGGAAACGGTGGACAAAAACAGTGGCAAAAATACGGAGCTTGTTTAAGAGGTGAATCGCATGGAAACGGAATCGTTTGGAAAAATGCTTGGTTTTGCGGCTTTGCTGGCGCTCGTGCTTGCGGCGCCTGCTGCCGCAGTCGGCCCTGACGTCAGGGTGATGTCCGCCGACTTCAGCAACGCCTTGGGCCCGGGTTCGGCGGCGAACCTTACGCTCGTTTTGGAAAACCTGGGGGTCTTCCCGTGCGCGTACAAGGTCACGACCCAGCTCCAGGCGATTTCACCGGTTTCAATCGACGGCTTCGACTCGCGCATAGTGGAAAAACTGTGCCAGCCGGACAACGCGACCATGACGTTCTCGATAAAAATCGACCCGAACGCGGCCGCGGCCGCGTATCCGATAATCCTCGTGACTACTTACGAGAGCGAATACCGCGCAGCCTACGCGGCCACGAACACGGTGTACGCCAGGGTCGCCGGCTCTCCCGAATTGACCGCGCACGTGACGAAGACGACTCCGGTAAGCGTATATCCGGGCGGCGACTTCTCGCTCGACGCCGCGATAGACAACGTGGGCGCGTTCAGGGCGGATTCCCTCACGCTCTCGCTGTCGGCCGAGGCGCCGATGGAAGTGAAGGCTTCCACGGCCACTCAGTCCGCCGCGACCCTGCAGCCAAGGGCGTCGGTGACGAGGACGTTTTCGCTCCACGTGCCCAAGAACGCGGCGGCAAAAACGTATGCGTTGAACCTGGCCGCAAAGTACCTTGACGATAACGGCGCGTGGAAGACGAAATCCATTCCCCTGGCCGTCGTCGTAAGCCCCAAGGCGCGGTTTGAAACCATTGACGGCGCGTCCACGGCTCTCATTGACTCGCGCAACAACGAACTTAAATTCAAGCTGAAGAACACGGGCACGGACACGGCGCTGCGCGTGAGGGCAAAACTGCTGCCGGCGTTCCCGTTCTCCACGCAGGGAAGCGTGCAGTACATCGAGGAGATGAGGCCGGGCGCGGAAAAACAGCTCGTGTTCTACGCGGACGTGGACAAGGACGGGGTGCCGGGGGAGTATTCCCTGGACGTGAGCGTTGCTTTTGAAAACGCCGACGGGGAAACGTTCACCGACACCATTCCAGTGGGCGCCAAGACTGCCTACACGCCGCTCGTCAACGCGATTTTCCTGAATTACTGGTACGTGTGGGCCGTTGCCATCGCGGCAGCGCTTTACCTGGCGTCAAAAAGGCTAAAAACCCGTGGCAAATCCAAGTAAGTGGACGAAAATTTCGGAGCAAAAAAAGTCGGAATAAAAAAAGTGGACGAAAAACAGTGGCGAAACACGCGGAGGCGGTGGTGCGATGGCGAAAACCATGAAAAAAGTCAAGGAAACCGGCTGCTGCAAGCCGTTTGACCCGGCGCCGTGGGACTGTAAAACGTTTGTTTGGAAAAACAAGCTTTTCCTCAAGGACCGCGTGCTCAGCATTTTCCACATCCCGCTCAACATGGGAAAAGTCATTGTCCGCGACATGGAAAAAATAAAGGCAGCCGGCGCCGAAGGAGAACAGCTGATGCTGTGCGACGAGTGCTCGCCGTTTGGTTTGGACGTCTACATCGCGGTAAAGAAGCCGGTGCCGGGCGCGGAAACGGTGCGGTTGAGCGGGACGTTCATGTCGCAGGTGTACCAGGGGGCGTACAGTGACGTGGGCAAGTGGGTGAAGGACATGGAGGGGCACGTCGCGGCGAAGGGGAGGAAAATCCAAAAACTGTACTTTTACTACACGATGTGCCCCGCGTGCGCCAAGGCATACGGCCAGAACTACACCGTGCTGGTTGCAAAGATTTGACTGCGCTGAACCGCCGCGCTCCCCCCGGCTTCTGCTGTCGAGGGATTGTTCACGCGGCCGCGGTTTCCTTCAACTGGAGCAGGAATATCGTGATTAGGTATACCGCGTACAGCGCGAGGAACAGCGCGCCGCCGCGCCTCTTGATTCCCTTGTTCACTGCCGCGACGTAGAACAAGAGGCTGTTTGCAATCACTGCGAAAAGCAGGGCAGCGATGAACACCGGGATTTGGACGCTTATGGGGTTGATTACCGCAGCAACGCCAAGCACCAGCGTGATGTTAACCATGTTGCTGCCTATCGCGTCGCCGAGCGCGAGGCCGTAGCGTTTTTTCCTAAGCGCCTGGATGTCTACGCTCAGTTCCGGCAGCGAGGTGCCGACCGCTATGATGGTTGCGCCGATGAAGCTTTCCGCAACGCCCGCGAGCCTGGCGAGCTTGACTGCGGATTCAACGACGAAACCGGAACTGGCTATGACGACGATTATGCCCGCGGAGAACATGAGGAACGCCGTGAGCGCCTCTTTTTTCGTGACCGCGTGGTTCCCGCCTTTTTCCTCCACCTTGTTTTTCTTGATGGTGTACCACGCGTAGGCCGCGAAGAGCGCCACCAGCAGCGAGCCTTCCACGAAACCGAGGACGTGCTGCTGGACCGAGCCGTTGAAAACGATGTATGTTGAAACCAGCGTCGTGAGCAGGAGGACGAGGCCGATGCCCTTGAGGTTTGGGGAACTTATTTTCACGCCGTAGAGCACGGAGCCGATGCCGAGGATGAGGAGGATGTTCGCTATGTTTGAGCCGAAGACGTTTCCGGCGGCTATCGCGCCGTCCCCGACAGCGGATGAAACAACCGAGACGGACAGTTCTGGCAGGCTTGTCGCGACCGCGATGAGAAGGAAACCGACGGCCAGCTGGCTTATCTTGAAGAAGACTGAAAGTTTGACCGCGTTGTCCACCACGAGGCTTGACGCCCGCGCGAGGACAATGACTGAAACAACTAGTATGGCGAGTTCGGCTAAAACCACTGGAATCAATTGAAAATAACGCCAATTGTTTTAAAACGGTTCTGTCCTCAGCCGAGGACCGCGTTGAACAACAGGCCAGTGAAAGTGAATGCGGCCGCGAGGATGAGCGCGAAGACCGCGATGAGTTTCGGCTTGAGGACTTTCCGCAGGATTATCATTTCGGGCAGCGAGAGGGCGGTGATGCTCATCATGAGGGCCAGCGCGGTGCCCATCGCCATTCCCTTCTCCATCAGCGCCTGGATGATTGGAATCGTTCCTGCCGCGTTCGAGTAGAGGGGAACGCCGATCAATACCGCTATCGGCACTGCAAACGGGTTTGAGCGCCCCGCGATTTCCGCCAGGAACCCGACCGGCACCAGGCCGTGGACGAGGGCGCCTATCGCGACGCCCAATATTATGTAGGGGCCTACGGCGGCCGTTATCTGGAGCGTCTGCTGCTTGGCGAACCCGATTCTCTGCCTCCACGACCGGTTTTTCTCCTTTTTCTTCACGAGCGTCATTTCGTAGGCGAATTTTTCAACCTGCGATTCAAGCCCGAGCCTGCCGATGGTTATTCCCGCGATTATTGCAATCAGGAGCCCGGTGCCTATGTAGAGCGCGGTCACCTGCCACCCGAAAAGGCCCCAGAGCAGCGCGATGGCGACTTCGTTGACGAGGGGCGAAGCGATGAGGAAGGAAAAAGTGATTCCCAGCGGCACGCCCGCCTCAAGGAAGCCTATGAACAGGGGCACCGCGGAACAGGAACAGAACGGGGTCGGCACGCCGAGGAGCGCGGCGAGCACGTTGCCGGCGCCTTCGCGCCTTCCGCCGAGCCACTTCCGCACTTTTTCAGGCGTCACGAAAGTGCGGATTATCGAGACGAGGAAAACCATGACTGCCAGGAGGATGAAGACCTTGAGCGTGTCGTATATGAAGTAATTGATCACTTCCGCGGCCCCGTCATGCGGCATTGAGAGAAGCCCGTACACTATCCAGCCGGCGAAGTCCTCGAGCAGGCCCATGCAGGGCTCACCGCTTGCCGAATTTTAAACAGTTCGCGTGCCGTGGCGGCCGCGCGGCAGGCCGCTGGTGAATAAAAAGGTTTTTTAAATTTGGGAGAGAACGAACATTCAGTGATGCTCAATGATGCCTGAAAAACTTTTTTTCACAAAAGGCGTGGGGCGGCACAAGGAAAAGCTCCAGTCGTTTGAACTCGCGCTCCGCGACGCGGGAATAGAGCCATTCAACATAGTCACGGTCTCAAGCATCATGCCGCCCGGCTGCGAAGTCATGCCGCGCTCGAAGGGCCACGAGATGCTCAAGCCCGGCGAAATAATTTTCTGCGTCATGAGCAGGAACGAGACCAACGAGCCCTACCGCTTGGTCAGTGCAAGCATCGGCGCGGCAGTCCCCGCCGATAAAAACGCGTACGGTTACTTGAGCGAACACCACGCGTTCGGCCAGGCCGAGGAACAGGCGGCGGACTATGCGGAAGATTTGGCAGCGAGCATGCTCGCCAGCACCCTTGGCTTGGAGTTTGACACCAACCAGAGCTGGGACGAGCGCGAGCAATTGTTCAAAATCAGCGGGAAAATAGTTAAGACGACGAACATCACGCAGAGCGCGATCTGCGACAAGACCGGGCTGTGGACGACTGTCATCGCCGCGGCGGTGTTCTGCAAGATGCGCCCGGAACCGTGCAACGGCCAGCCGGCGCAGAACAGCCAGGCGCAGGCCCCGAAACACCCCTAGCCGCGCCATGGCAGCCGCGCCGCGCCCCAGGATAAAAAACCGGTTCCAACTCCATAGCCACTGGAAACCACGCCCCGGCCCGCTTTTTATTCCGCGTTCCAGAGGTGGAAAGGGGCGAAAAACCCATGCGCAACGATTATATACCGTCATGTGCATTAAATGTGCATTTAAGGAGCATCGGTGGTTTGAATGAACGTGAACCTTGGGACGCCTTACATCGCCATACTAGACCGCATCATGGCCGGCGGGTACGCAGGAAGCAGGGTGGAGGTCATAAGGCAGGCGCTGCTCGCCTACCGGAAGCAACTGGAGGAGGAAGAGGAAGTGCGCCTCGTGAACAAGGGGATAAAGGCAGAAATGAGGAAGATACGCGAAGGCAAAGTGAAGCTGATTCCGCTGGAGGAAGCGGAGAAGAAATACGGACTGGTTTGAACCCGGTCACCATATCCGAAGAGGCGGGAGCAGACCTGGTTAAAATTGAAACGCAACTGCGCCGCGTATTTGGCAAGCACTTTAGGAAAGTTGTGCAAATGCCGCCAAGGCGCCACCTCCGTTTCGGCCTGCCTTACAACGTTGAGGAAGTAACGGAACAGGCGCGGTTCGTTTACGAAAGGGAAGCGGGCCGCATCACCGTCGTACGGTGCTTCGCCACCCACAAGGAATACGAAAAATGGTACAAGTCGTTCAGGTGAAACCATGAGGACCGGAGTCGCCGACCTGCCCCTGCACGCTGGGCGCTGCCCGCCATGGCTTTTCGTCCGCATGCGCCGCCTGGGCGCCGCAATCACCGCCGCGGTCGTGGAGGAACACGGGGAGGCCGAGTTTCTCCGCAGGATTTCAAACCCGTTTTTTTTCCAGTCCCTCGGATGCGTTCTTGGATTCGACTGGCACTCCAGCGGAGTCACGACCACCGTGTGCGGGGCTTTGAAGGAAGGGCTGGATATTGAGGAGCACGGGGTCGCGGTCGCGGGCGGGAAAGGGAAGACGTCCCGGAAAGCGCCGGTGGAAATAATGGAAATCGGGGAACAGGCTGGCTTGGATTCAGATAAACTCGTGCGCGCCAGCAAGTTGAGCGCGAAAGTCGACAGCGCGGCGGTTCAGGACGGTTTCCAACTGTACCACCACTGCTTTTTCGTCTCCACTGGCGGGGACTGGGCGGTGGTCCAACAGGGCTTGAAGGCCCCTGAAAACGCTTCGCTTGACTGGCTGGGCGCAGTCAACGGCGGGAAGGCGCGGAGGTACCACTGGCTTTCCGAAGGCGTAAATAGTTTCGTGGAAGAGCCGCATGCCGCGGTCTGCTGCGATGAACCGGGGAGGGAAAGGGTGCTGAACCTAGTGGCGCGCGAGAGCGGGGGCGCGAGGAGTGCGAGCGTGGATGCGCTGAACGAAGGGGACTACAGGAATTGCGTGGGCGGGGGCCAGATGCTCCTTTCCTCTTTCACCGGCGAAGCCGCAAGCCTGCGCATGCCGCGGGGGCACCTTGTCGACTTGAGGCAGTACAAGGCGCTTGAGGGCATGCGGGGTTTTGCACCTGAAAATTTTGAGGA
>JAPLXB010000056.1 GCA_026396285.1 Microcaldota archaeon | reverse complement strand
GGGCGGAAAGCCGCTTTTCTAGCGTCGGCGGCGCCACATGCAAGCCCCGGGGCATGTTTCCACCCCCTTCCAACGGCTTTTTTAAACGGTTTTTCTTAATGGCTCGCGAGGTGGTTGCGTGGTGGGAGTCAGCGAACTCTACGAACAGTGGAAAAACACTCTAATGAATCCCGAGAAAACCCTTGCGGGCCAGAAGAAGAAGGCCTCCCTTGAAGAGGGGGTCAAGCAGCTCGCAATCGCTTTGGTGGTTGCGGGAGTCATTTCAGGCATAATAACGACGCTCTACACCCTCGGACTGGGCGTGGCGTCAATAGTGATTGCGCCGATAGCGATGCTCATCGGCGGCCTCATTGGCGCAGTAATCGTCAACGCCCTCGTGTGGGTGGTTGCCAAGGCGCTGGAAGGCAAGGGAAGCTATGGGACCCAGTTCCACCTGGTTTCGCTTGTCTATGCGCCGGTGCTGGTCTTGACGTCAATACTGAACATCATACCAGTCCTCGGGGGACTCATCGGCATGCTCGTGAGCCTTTACGGGCTGTACCTCTCCATCCTCGCGGTGAAGGAGGCGCACTCGTTCAGCATAATGAGGGCCGCGGTCGCGGTGCTCCTGCCAGTGATAGTCATTGGAGTTATCCTGGCAATGCTGATGGCCGTGCTAGTGGTTTTCGCCGGGCTCATCGGCCTCGGCGGACTCATGGCTGGCGCGCAAGCCAAGACCTGGTAAACAATTTCAGGCCGGTTTTTTTCACGCCGGCCAACCGATTTTTTTTATTTTCTTTTCGCCCTGCTTTTTTTTGGCCTTCTTTTTCTTCTCTCATCCCCGTTCTGCTTACTTTGCCGACCTGAGGAAAGAATAAGCGGACAACGCGGCCTGCGCGCCCTGGGCGACAGCCATCGCGATTTGAAGAAGCTTGCCGGTGATGTCGCCTGCGGCGAACACGCCGGGCACGTTCGTTGAGCAGCCGTCATTGATTTTGACAAAACCCTTTTCAGTCAATTCCACGCCCAATTGCTTCGCGAGCATGCTCAGCGGCGCCGACCCCACGTAAACGAAGATGCCGTCCAGTTTTTCAGTCGTGCGCGCCTTGGTTTCCGCATCCTCCAACACTATTGAGTCCATGAATTGCTTTCCCCTGATTTCCACGACGTTCCTTTTGAGCGCAAGCCTGATTTTCCCCTCCTTCACGCGCGCCTGCACGCGCTTCTGCCACTCTTCCTCGGCCCGGAACTCGCCCCGCCGGTGGATGATGAGAACCTCCTTCGCCAAATCAGAAAGATACAGCGCCGAACTCAGCGCCGAGTCCCCGCCGCCGACCACTGCCACGCGCTTGCCTTTGAAAAAGTATCCGTCGCAAGTCGCGCAATAAGACACTCCCTTTCCGGCGAACTCCTTTTCGCCCGGCACGTTCAGGGCCTGGAACTTCGCGCCCATCGCCAAAACAACCGACTTCGCGCGGCATTCCCCGTTGGCGGTCTTGACTGAAAAACCCTTGCCGGCGCCTGCCGCGCCCGCGGCGCGCGCCTCGACCACCGCTTCCTCCCTGACTTCTATGGGAAAGCTTTTCACGTGTTCCGCGAACTTCTTAGACAACTCCATCCCGTGCGTCTTTGAAAAGCCGAGATAGTTGTCTATTTCCGTGGCTTCGTTGACCGTCCCGCCCAGGAGCTTTCCCTCAAACAGCACCACGGCGAGGCCGCGGCGGGCGGCGTAAACAGCTGCGCTCATGCCAGCGGGCCCGCCCCCTACTATTGCGACGTCAAAAACCTTTTGAGAAACAGCCATGAAGGGAGTTTGGCGGCTGGTTTTTTAATCGCTTTCGCGTGCTTTCATCATGCTGGAATTGCACCCACCCGCCCTCCAGCTGGTCACTGGAAGGCAAAAAATCTCGCTTGATTCCCCGGGCAGCGTGGCTTTCGTTTCCCACGCGCACTCGGACCACGCGCCGAGCGGAAAAAAGGCGGCGGGTTCGAGGTTCATCGCGTCAAAGGAAACCATGGAACTCCTGGCGATAAAGGGAAAAGCCGTTCCTTGCGCAAGCGCCTCCGACCACTATGACGACGGCCACCTGAAGGCGCGGCTACTGGACTCGGGCCACATACTCGGCTCCAAGCAGTTGTTCGCCGAATGGGATTCCACCTCATTCGTTTACTCCGGCGACTTCAAGCTAGAGGACTCGCTCACGTGCCCCCGCGCGCAGACGGTGCAGGCGGACGCGGTGCTCGTGGAAGCGACCTACGGCGTGCCCCGATACGTTTTCCCGCCCCGCGAACAAGTGTACGAGGAAATAGCGTCGTGGGTGAGGGCAGAGCACGCTGCCGGCCACAACGTGCTCCTCGGCGGATACGCCGTCGGAAAAGCGCAGGAACTCGTTGCGGTCCTGAACACTTTCCTAGGCATAACGCCGGTTGTCACGAAAAACGTTTCCGACGCGTGCCAGGTGTACGCCCGCAACGGCGTCAAACTGGATTTCGTGTGCGCGGAAACCGACGAGGGAAAGGAAGTGCTTGAAGGCGGTTCGTTTGCGGCAGTGGCGCCGATGAACCTCGCCTCGCCGGAAGTCGCCCACCAGTTAACGGCCGCGTACGGGAAGAAAACCAGTCCCGCAGTATCAACCGGCTGGGCGCTGAACAACTGGTTCAAGGGCGCGAAGTCATTCTGCCTCAGCGACCACGCCGACCACGCGCAGCTCCTTGAATACGTCGAGCTCACCGGCGCCCGCAAGGCCTATACCACCCACGGTTTTGCCCGCGAACTCGCCGAGGAACTCCGGAAGAAAGGCATTGACGCCGAGGCGGTGGAGGACCGGACTGCTCAAAAGGCCGCGGGGAAGCAGGCTGCGCTGGCTTCGTTCAGTGGAAAAAGCTAGTGGACGCGCGCGCTGCCTTTTCTGCTGGGCACGAAGAAAAAAGGATGCTGGGAAGGGGAACCGGGCGTCTTCGCTTTTTCCTCATTTTCCTCAATCTGGATGGCTTTTTCCTCGATCTGCCTGTGCAGTTCGCGGTAAACAACGTAGTCAGCGTCCCCAAGGAGTTTCTTCACTCCCTGGTCGCACCTGGCGATCGCCTCTGAAACGAATCTCTCGGTCAGGACGTCGAAAGGCTTTCCGCCGGCTTCAAGCCGGTTCAAACCCGCTTCCGCGTCCTTGGCGTGTTCGGGGACGAGTTCGCGGTGGGCTTTGAGGAGCTTGGAAGCGAAATCCGGAGTGATTTCCCTGCGCTGCTGCCCTATAACCGCGTCAAGCGCCGGATGCCCCTTCATGAAAGCGACCGCAACTTTTCCAAGGTTCATCCGGTGCTCGTCCAGCTTCATGAGCCCCTCGCGCTTTTCCTTCGCGAGCCCCAGCTTGTCGTTGACGAGCATGTGGTACCCGGCGTTGGCCGCGTGCGCCCGCGAAAGAATGTCCGGAAGATGGCTTGACGAGCTCCTGATCACGTCCAACTCCTCTTTCTTTATCTCCGGCACGCGGTAAATGGCCATGGAAAAACCGTGAAGCCCAGTGTTTATAACCGCTTCCCGCCGGCCGCGGCGCCAACAATATTAAACCACGGGAACACTCGTTTTTTCATGCTCGTCGTGGAAATAGCGTGCAAGGACGAGGCCGAGGCCCAGCGCATCGCCAGCACAGCGGTCCGCGAGCGGCTCGCCGCCTGCGCCAACGTCATTCCCTCGGTCACTTCGTTCTTTTACTGGGAGGGGAAATTCACCGGCCAGCACGAGGCCGTCGCGCTGCTGAAAACCACGGAAGCGAAATACGCGCGGCTCGAGAAGCGCGTCAAGCAACTCCATTCCTACGGCACTCCGGCAATCGTCGCTTGGAAGGCGGCGCGCGTGGAAAAGCGTTACGCGAAGTGGATGAAAAAGGAACTGGCAGGCAGGGGATAGGTGAAGGGAATGGTTGAACGTCCGGCGAGGGAAATGGGTTGGGAAAACATTGCGCGGGCTGGTGAAGCGGTAAATGGCTGAATACGAGTACAGGCACTTCACGAACCCCTTCCACCGCAGTGAAATCAAGTCAGCAGCGGTGAACATCATCGAGTACGCGCGGGAACACGGCATCCGGACAATCGTCGCAGCCGGCCCGAGCGCCGAGTCCCCGGTCAGGTTCATCCGCGCGCTTTGGAAAAAGCTTTACCCGGGCGAAGAGCAGCCTAAAATCCACGAACTGGGCCACGCCTTATCCGAGTTTGAGAGGGAGAAGGAAGAGGGCCATTACGATACCAGGGAAGTAAAGGAAAAGCCGCGGAATTGGGAGGAAAAAATCACCTCTTCCGCCAAGCGCGAGCTGGAGGAAAAACACTCCGATCTTTTGAAACGCATGCACGAACCCATCCTCCTGTTCGACGAGTACGCCGAAACCGGCGGGTCAATTAACAGCGTGGGAGAATTTTTCGTAAAAAAACTCGGGGCCAAGAACATCCATGCCGCGGTCCTCGTCGCAAGCGGCGGCGAAGTTGAAACCGCAACCGGCAAGAAATTCGGCGGATTCAGCAGCGACTTCGCCGGCCACGTCATAGGAACGAACCGCGTGCCCGGCAACGAGATTTATTTGAACAAAGGCCACGGCGGCGCCAACTGGCGCGAGAAAAACAAGCGCATGTGGTTCGATTTCGCGAAAATGCTTGGCGAATTCAAGAAATGAACCAGTAACAGGCCCGGCCTGAATGGCTGCCGGAAGCGCGTTTTTTCCGTTGTCAGCGCCTGCGGCCCGCGCGGGCTTTAACCCGTTTTGGGTTTTTTCCCGCTTTCCGGCTTCCGCGGGTTTCCGCCCGGTATTCCAGGTACGAATACGCCACGAGATAGATTGCCACTGCGATGACTGGCGCGGTGACGAAGGCAATCGCGTAAGCGGGCAGCACGAGGCCGACGAGGGAAATTATCCCGGCTGACTTGAAGAGTTTCCCGCCGAGGGCGTGCGTCTTTTTCCACACGCGCGCGCTGCTCATCGTCCAAGGCGTCCTGATTCCGACGAACCAGTTCATTTCCGCCCTGCCGACGAGGGCGCCGGTGCAGTAGAACAAGGCGGCTAAAGCCGGCACCATCAATTGGATGAAGTCAAAGCGCGCGCCCGCGTTCCAGTAAACCATGATTAATTGCAGGTAAAGCATGAACGCGAGGATTACCGCGATGAAGGAGTCGAAGGCGCCGCGGAATTTCGCGATGTTTTTCCTCAACGGGTCAATGCGCGGGATTGCCAGGAACAGCGCGGCCATGAACAGCGACATGACCGGGGCCACCAGCAGCGCCCACAACTTCGGCATATAACCGTCGGCTTGGCCCGCGGCGTTCCAGTGGGACGCCATGTTTTCCGGCATCGCGGGATACGCGAGCGCGGCGGCTGCAAAACACGCGGCAACGATTGCGAGAATCAGCAACTGCGTCCTGTTCACTGGGCATCCCCCCCGGCAGCATTCCGTTTTACTTTACTGAAGCATGCGCGGCGCCAATATAAACCGTGGCAGGAACCGCGCGGTAATGGCGCGGTACTTGGAGAATTGACTCCGGGGCTGTGCATGATTTAATAACCGCCGCCGCTTTCCATTTTTTCATGAGGTACTGCCCGGAGTGCGGGAAAAAGCTCCTGAAGGATGACGTCAAGTTCTGTCCCGAGTGCGGCGCTTCGCTTTCAAAGGCTGCGCCGGCGGCTGAACCGCGCAAGGCCGAGGAGGCGAAGCCGGAGCCGAAGGGCCCGTTGCGGCGGTACTGGGCGTGGACCATCTCGGTAGTTTTGCTGATAATGTTGCTGGTCATTCTCTTGGCTGCCGCCGGCTACAGCGACGATTCGCTCAAGAAAACCCGGGCCGACAACGAGGCCCGCGTCACCGTCCAGCTTGGTGAGTCAAAGCCGTTGTTGGAAGCGCAGAAAAAGGTGCTTGCCGGAACCGCGGCCGCCCAGTACGCGAACGCCATCCAAGTGGACGCGATGGCGATCCAGCAGAACGCCAACAAGATTGCGGCTCGGAAGCAGCTTAACGAGTCGGAACAGGTCATCGTCGCGCATGATTTGGCGGTGGCGCTCAAGGACGCCGTCGACCACTGCGAGACCGGCAGGATACTGATGACCCGCGAGCGCGCACTCCTCGAAGCAACCGGCATGAACGTGACCCAGGTAATTTATGGCTTGGACCAGATGGAGGCGGGCGTGAAGCAGACTGCGGCCGGGATTCTGGCCGCGGCGGAAAAGGATTCCACTGAAGCGGAAAAGAAGCTGTTTTCGGACTTTTTCAACATCCTGAGGGGCTTGGGCTGATGGCAATGGATTTTGCAAAACAGGGTTCTGCGGCAAAAGAGTTTTTCCTGGCGCACGCCAACTGGTTCGCGCCCCTCTTCCTGGTACTGGCGTTCTTCTTCTCACTCATGGTGATAGGCGGTTCCATTGACCGCACGGACCAGTTGTTCAAGCGGTACGACGCCTACTGGAACGCGGCGCAAAAGGACTTCAGCGAACTGGACGCGCTTTACTCCCAGTACGCGTATGCCCCGCCCTATTCGGGCCTGGCCGACCGGGCAGCTGCCGCGCAGGCGTATGCGCTGCGGGCCAAGGAAGCGTTCGCGGAATGGAATTCCTTCAAGTCGTTCGTGAACGGCAACGACGCGGCGCTGAAAAACTACGGGACCGACACGACGCGGTTCGTTTCGCTCATGGACACTGCGGGGGCCGGCGCGGTTTCGAACGCTCAGACGGTTTCATCGGAACTGAAGAAGCTCGCCGGAACGGATTCGGGGAAAAACGCGGAGGTTGCGGGCGCGGTCCGGGACCTTGACGCGCTTTCAGGAGGGGTGAAAACCGCATGAACTCTCCCAACAGCAGGATATTGTGCGGCGCTTTCCTTGCCGTCCTTTTTGCAGCGGTTTTGGCGCAGGCTGCCGCCGCCCAGGAAGGAGAAGGGCAGACCGAGCAGAGGCAGTTCACGTTCTACGTCAATTACGGGAGGAGCGCCGCGGAATGCAACAGCAACTGCATGGCCTCGTGCCTTTCCGCCTGCTACCAGGCGGCCGCGGGCATGACCAACGTGCGGTGCATTTGCGACAACTGCGCGTCGAACTGCGCCCAGGTTTTCAGCGGCTGCGCGGGCCAAATCATTTGCAAGAGGCCAATTAATCCGGAATACTCGCCTGCCGAAACCGGGACGACAATGACTCCCGACAGCATCCCCCTCTTTCCATCCATCGAGGGCGCGGTCCCGGAAGGCGGCGCCGGAGTGCAAGTCGGTCCCTCGGAGGAGGAAGCGCAGCAGGAGGCGCAGGCGGAGCAGGAGCGGCAGACCCAGTACCGCCTCGGCATGTGCGGAAGCGCGCCCGGATGCAACGAGTGCGCGAATTCGGTTTACAGGTGCGTGTGGAACGGCATCACGTGCCTACCGTGCACTTCCCCGACGTGCATTTCAGTGTGCCCGAGCGGCCGCGTTGCGGCTGCGGACCAGGGCCCGGTTCCGACCGCTCCCCCAACCTACGTGCCGCCCAAGCAGGAGGGGGTGACAGTCACCCGCGCAGCGACGCCCACGCCAGTTGCTTCAGCCGCGGCAAAGCCGACGCCGGAACCGGCCTGCGACTCGTACAAGTCATGCGGCGAATGCGTCTCAACCAAGCAGGCCGCACAAGGAAAATGCGCGTGGTCGGATTTCATGGCGGCGTGCGTCAGCATCACGCAAATGGCGCAGTCCGGCGCCTTCGACGTGAAAACGGGTTGGACAGTTGACGCGGCGTCATGCAAGCGCGCGGAATCCCCGGCAGCGTGCTCGGGTTACAAGGACTGCTTCACGTGCACCGGAGTCGGTGGAGTAAAGCGCGCGTGCCAGTGGTCGGTCGCCGGAGACGAGTGCGTGAAATACGCGGGCGACAGCGACTTCGTCACCCCCCAGGACAAGGGCGGGTCCGCAATCGCGTTCCCGGGCTTCTGCCCCTCCCACAACTGCTCGCAATACGCCGACTGCGAGGCGTGCGCAAGGAACTCCAGGTGCGCGTGGGACGCGGAAGGCGGCGAATGCTTCGAATACGCCGGCTCCGCCGGCGGCATAGTCTATCCAAGGTGGTGCCCCGCCTCCAAGGCGCCGGAACTCCCGGAATTCTGCCCAACAGGCTGCAGTTGCGACGATTCGGGAAAAGTCCGGAACTGCACGGGCAGGCAACTCGGCAACGCTTCAATGGTTTCCGCGAGGAGCGCGGTGCTCAGCGCGTGGGCCGGCACCCCCATGCAGCAGGTTACTTCGGTTGAAATCGCGCAGGACGGGGCGAAAACGAGTTTCGTGGTGCGCGGGAAAAGGACCGGCGCCATCCTGGCCATGCTTCCCGTTGACGTCGACGTCACCGCAACAGTTGACGGCTCCACCGGCGAAATCACGCGCGTCGACCAGCCGTGGTGGGCTTTCCTCGCAGGATGAACCGCTGTTGGCCCCCTAATATTAAAACTCGTTTTTCCAAAGCTATCCGGGGTGCTGGCTTGCTGAAGGAACTTACTGCACTGTCCGCGGAAGAGGAGCGGAAGGCGCGCCACTGGCTCAAGTCCTCGGGGAACCGGGCCTTTGTCCTGGTACACCCTTTTTACGCGGGCCTCCACCTGCACGGCACCGCGATTTCGCCGCAAAAAATCGAGTCCCTCCTGTTCCCGAAAAGCGGCGACGCGCGCACCCCCGTCTTTTTGTTCGAGGAGGAACACATACTGAAGGAAGCTGTTGAAAAAATAAGGGGCATGGAAGCAAAACACGCCGGCGAGAAAAGGCGCGGCATCATAATCGTGCCGACGAAAATCGACTGCCCGGCACCGGCGAAGGGAGATTGGGATTCGCTTGCCGAGAAAATGAAGGGCATCGGGGCGGAGAGGCTTTTCGTCTGCGGCAAGTTCCTTGAACTATTCGACCGCAAGCAGATAGCGGAAGGCGCGGAAAAGGACATAGAGTACAGGCACTCCGGCCTTCACGATGAGCACCCGGCCTATGCGGAAGCCCTGGTGGAAGACGCGAAAATTGCCCTTGAACAGCACAGGAAGGTTGCCGCCCTGGAAAAGGAGGTTTTTGGAAGGATTTTCGATTCCCATGCGCGCGTGAAGGCAGGCAAGGGCGTCAGCGAAGAGGAACTTGGAAGACAGAGGGAGAAATACATGGAGAAAACAAACTTCGGCGCAGCCTGGTGCGTGGGCGAAACATACGGGCGGCTTCTGACTTCCAACGCGTTCAAGACCGTGCGGCTGATGAAGAAATACTGCGAATGAGGCGTGAGACGATGCTGAAGGAAATCAACCGGCTTTCAAAACAGGAGGCCGCAGGCGCGCGCTCGTCATCGGCAAGCACTCGGGCAGTCACGCGGCCGGGGCGCACTGCATTTAAACAGCGTTCCGCACCTTATTCCGGGTGTTGATTTGTTTAGGGAAATCCACCGGCTTTCCGGACACTATGCGGCGGAGGCGCGCAGACAGCTCAAGGAATCTGGAGGAAGGGCGTACGTCCTCGTCCACCCGCATGTCAGCGCCTCGTCGCCTTCCGAATGGATTTTTCAATCCAACCTCTTTTTCCGTACCAAGAAAAAGAACAAGATACCCGTCTTTGTGTTTGAGGAAAAGGAAAGAATACCGAAATTACTCAACGCCTTATCCAATCATTTGCTGTCCGACATGCTGCATGTTGACGCCATGTCAGACCCCCGTCAGCGGCAGGTGGTTACGAAAGGCCGGGACGGTAGCCTGCATTTCGCATTCACGCGCCCCTGGCTTGTCAAGCCCTGCGTCATACTGGTGCCTACAGAGAAGGGTACTCCTCGGCCGGCAAGCGAGTCATGGAAGTCACTCGCCGAACGAATGAAAAAACTCGGGGTAAAAAAGCCACTCGTATTAGGCAGGTTCCTTGAGCAACTCGACCTGCAGGACATTAAAAAGAGGTTGGACGAGATGAGCGAGGACCGGCCCAGGACGGCGGCGCTGCTAAATCAGGAGTTGCTGCGCGCGGAACAAGCCGCCGCCCTCGAAAAGGAGCGCCGGCAGAAGATTTTGAAAAAATACGGGGCGGAATTCGCGAGAAGCGGCTCGAAAAGCATCGGAAGGAAAATTAAAAAAATGAAGAAGCAGCTTATGGAAAGCACTCATGCCGGTTACGGCATGTGCGTGGGCGAAACCCACCGGGAACTGACTCTTTCCAAAAAATTCAAGGAGGTGCGGCTGCTTAAAAACTCCAGCGAATTGTGGGAAACCAGTCAACCCGGGCACCGCGTGCTTGACAATCTGCCTCGTTTCTGGAGAATGCGAATTGCAAAAGAACTGGAAAGAGCAGAGCCGAAAACAGCGCTGCGGATACGGGCGAAGACAAAAGAAGAACTGCCAGTGGATATAGAGATTCAAATCAAAGACAAGGAGACTGTGAAGAAACTAAGGGAGAAACTGGTATCGCCGCGCTAACCGGTCCGGAAACCATTGTCTTAGACGGCTGCAAACTGGGAAGTTTGACTCAAATTTAATAAAGACCCGGCGCTTTATGGCAATCGGTGATTTTAATGAAGGGATTCAAGGCCGGCCTTGAAAGAGAGACGCTGGAAAACAACGACTTCCGCCGCGTGCTCTACACCGGCAAGCACAGCCAGCTCGTTCTAATGAGCCTGAAGCCGAGGGAAGAGATCGGCATGGAAGTCCACAAGCACATTGACCAGTTCTTCCGCTTCGAAAAAGGGGAAGGCAAAGTGTTCATAGACCGCAAGGCATACCGGGTGAGGGACGGCGACGGCGTCATCGTCCCGGCCGGCTCGCGGCACAACGTAGTGAACACTTCCAAGAAAACCCCGCTAAGGCTCTACACTATTTACTCGCCGCCGGAGCACCAGGACAAGGTCGTCCGGAAGACCAGGGCGGAGGCGATGGCGAAGCCCGAGGAATTCGACGGCAAAACCACGGAATGAGTTTCAGGCGCAGGATAAAGGGGGAAACCGCGTCGAACCACGTTCAGGCATTTGCCTGCAGTTTTTAGAACGTTTAAAAACCGGCGCGCGTGAATTGAACCATGGAAAACTCAGGCGTCTTCATAACAGCGGTAATATGCTTCGCCATCGGCGCGGCAGCAATGTACGCCATAGCGGCGTACGCCCTCCCCCAACCGGTCGTCCCGACCGCGTCTCCAACGCCAGTGGTGAGCCCGACTCCTTTCGCCACGGCCCAGCCACTCCAAGTCGGCGTCGGCAAGTTCTCTTCGCAGCAGGAGTTCGCCGACTACGTTTCCAAGGGAAGGGAACAGGGCGGGTACGGCTACGACGTTTTCTCCATGTTACGCGGGGTAGTCATGGAAACTGGCGTTGCGCCAGTTGCCGCTCCTTTCGCCGCGACTTCGGGCGAGAAGGCCGCGGCAGAGCGCGTTTCCGAAACCAACGTCCAGGTCGCGGGCATCGACGAGCCGGACATCCTCAAGACCGACGGAACCAACCTGTACTTCTCGCCGGAGAGCTACTACCGCTATTATTACTACGGGCCCGGCGGGAAGACGAAGATAATCAAGGCGTTTCCGCCCGCGGAACTCGCGGAAAAGCCGGGGATAAACTCGAGCGGCAACCTGTTGCTTGACAAGGAGAGGAAAATCCTGGTCGTGCTCGGGAACGAGGCGATTGAAGGGTATTCCACGAACCAGGAGGCCGGGACCGCTGAAAAGAAGTGGGAAGTGAAGCTCGAGGAAACCGAGGTCGTGGACGCGCGCTACAGCGCAGGCACAGTCTACGTGGTGCTGAGGAAAAGCCTGCCCGGCTACGCCCCGTGCCCGATTCCATTATACTCTGTCGGAGGCGTGACGAAGGAGATAGCGTGCACCGACGTGTGGCGGCCCGTTTCGCCGCTGCCGGTTGACGTGACTTACCACGTGCTCGCAATATCCACTGCCGACGGCACCGTTTCCTCCAAGGTGAGTTTCGTGGGCTCCAGCGACGCGTCCGAAGTATACGTGTCGCCTGAATCCATTTACGTAGCTTACCGGCGCCAGCTCAGCACCGGGACTGTCCTGCCCGAGTTTTACCTTGCTGACGCGGTGAGCCTGCTGCCGGCCGAGGCGCTTGGGAAGATAGCGAAAATCGGTTCCTACGACATCAGCGGCGAATCCAAGGCAAACGAAATCCAGCTGGTCGTGGAACAATTCCTTTCCACGCTGTCCAAGGACGAGCGCCTGCGCGTGGAAACCGAGCTCAACAACAAGATGCAATCGTTTTTGGAACGCAAGCAGCGCGACCTCGAGCGCACGGAAATAGTCAAGGTCTCGATTCCTTCGCTTGAAGTCAAGGCCACCGGCGCGATCCCGGGCAGGCTGTTGAACCAGTTCGCGCTCGACGAGTACTCCGGCTACCTGCGGGCGGCGACGACGACCGGCAGGTGGGACAAGAGCGTCAACGACGTCTACGTCCTCGACTCGTCCCTGAAGACGGTGGGCAGCGTCTTGAACCTGGGCAAAACCGAACGCATCTACTCCGTCCGCTTCATGGGCGACCGCGGGTACGTGGTGACATACAGGGAAACAGACCCGTTCTACGTCCTTGACTTGTCGAACCCGTCGCAGCCGCTGCCGCGCGGAGAACTCAAGATACCCGGGTTCTCCTCGTACCTGCATCCGCTCGCCGAGCACGTGATCCTCGGAGTCGGCAGGGAGGACCAGAACGTGAAACTGTCGGTGTTCGACGTCTCGGACCCGGCCAACCCGGCCGAAGTCTCGAAGTACATGCTTTCCGAGTACTGGACGAGCGTGAGCGAAACCCACCACGCGTTCCTGCTTGACGACAAGCACAAGGTGTTCTTCATTCCCGCGGGAAGCGGCGGGTACGTGATTTCATACGACCCGGACGCGGGGTACGCGCTTTCGCTAAAGGCCGTCACCGCCGTCGACAATGCGCTGCGCGCCGCATACCTCGACGACTACCTGTACATCGTGTCCGCGCAGAAAATCGTGGTGCTGGACGAGAACACGTGGCAGAAAATTGGGGAAACCGACCTGTCCTCGGATCCTGTGCCGTCCTTCCGTGGCCCCATGATAGAGTGACGCACCCCCTTTTCCCAAGCGCCCGCGTTTCCGGGAAAAGGCGGGGCCTGCCCTCCCCCGGGGATTGAAGCCAAGTTTTTAAGCCCGCGTTTTCCAAACGAATTCGGGGGTGCTGGCTTGCTCAGGGAACTGAATGCCCTTACCGAAAAGGAGGAGGAAAGGGCCCGCGGGTGGCTCAAGGCGTCGAACGGCAGAGCCTTCGTGGTCGTGCACCCCTTCTTCCATGAAAAGGACATGTCCCTGGGCCTTGGCATCTCGGAGAAAAAGTTCGAGTCCCTCTTGTTTCCTCCAAGCGGGGATGTGAAAACCCCGGTTTTCCTCTTCGAGCAATACGGCCGAATGGAAAAAACGATTGAGAAAATAAGGGAAATGGAGGCCGGGCACGCCGAAGAGAAAAGGCGCGGCATAGTGATTGTGGCGACAGGATTCGATAAGCCGGATCCCTTTCACGGATCGTGGAACGGGCTCACTGACCGGATGAAAAGCCTCGGAGCGGAAAAACTGTTCATATGCGGCAGGCTGCTCGGGTACTTCGACCGGCGAAAGGAAAATCTCGACTACTATCAGAACATCGCCGACAGGACCAACGACCCAAAGGCGGATTTGATGCTGCAGGAAATCAGCGAATTTTACAAGACCGACGAGAAGGTCAGTGCGCTTGAAAAAGCGCATTACTCGGGGATTTTCAATCAGGTCGCAGCGCAAGCCATTCAAAGGGGCGCGAGCAAGGAAGAGATGGAAAAGAGGCGGGAGCGTTACATGGAAAAAACGCATTTCGGCGCCAGATTCTGCGTGGGCCAGGCCTATAAGCAATTTCTTCTCTCCGGCAAGTTCAAGGCGGTGCGGATAATGGGCCGGTACTCCAACGACATGTTTTGGTCTGAAGGCAAACGGGAAAAATAATTTTGGTGCATCGCCTTGCTCAGGGAAATCCACCGGCTTTCGAAACAGGAAACAGCGGAGGCGCGCAAGTGGCTCAGGGAATCGAAGGGAAGGGCTTACGTCCTCGTGCACCCGTATGACGCCAGCTACCTTCCCTTTGAAAGGATTTTCCAGTACTCCCTGCTTTTCCACAACAAGAAAAGCGACAAGGAGCCGGTGTTCCTGTTTGAGGAAAAGAAGAACATGCTGGAATTAGTCCGTTCCATAAAGCTCGAGGAGAGTTTCCAAAACTCCTTGCCGCGCCGCCGCCCCATCAGAATCAGCGTCCTAGGCGCAGCCGGGGGATTGAAGTCGCGGGGCGGCGAAAAAGAGGTGCCCGGCAGGCCCTGGACCGTGAGACGCCGCATCATACTCGTGCCAACGGAGGCAGGCAGTCCCGCTCCCGCGGGAAGGTCGTGGAAGTCGGTCGCCAACCGGATGAGGAAACTGGGGGCGCAAAAACTGCGCGTATGCGGCAGGTTCCTCGAAAAAACCGACGCACGGGAACTTGAAAACCGGCTGGAAGCGATGACTGACGAAAAACCGGCTGCCGCAGCGCTCCTAAAGGAGGAACTGCGGCGCTCCACGCAGGCCGCCGCATACGGAATAAAGGGCGACGAACGGGTTTTGAAAAGGTATGAGAAAAAAGCCGCCAAAAGCGGCTCAAAGCGCATTGAAAAGAAAATTGAAAGAAGACAGAGGCAGCTGGTGGAAAAACTGCGCGCGGTTTCCGGAATGTGCGTCGGCAAAGCGCACCGGGAACTGGCCCTCTCAGGCAAGTTCGATGACGTGCGCTTGCTGGACAGCCTCAGCGAGATGTGGAAACTGGCCCCCGGAGAAAAGCTTGCAGAACCGCTGAGACTCATAGCTTTAGGAGGCTCGGGAATGCTTACACGCGTGGGCGCCGGCGGCATAGGCGCCATCAGGAGCCGCTTGGTTGAAATCGGCGCAATCGCGCCGAGAACGCGCCTGACTTTTTTCCCCACGCTCGAAGAAATCGCCCGCCGCACGGAAGCGAGGATTTTCTCCACGCCCGAGGAAATTGCCAACCGGGCAGAAGCGAGGAGGCTGCGATGGGAACGCCTCGTCCGGCTTGGTAAACCGCAGCCGCGCGAAATTTTCAAGGTCCGGCCCCCGGTTTTTGCACAGACCGAGACCCAGTTGGGCGAAAGCCTGCTTCCTCCAAGCAGCGGGACGAAAAGGTTTGAAATCCCGCCCCAGGAGAAAAAGTGGCGGTGGCGCGGGGAAAACAGGATGCTGCCGGGCAAGGCGCTGGAGAAACAACCCGGAAAACCGGGAGCAGTCGAAGTGAGGGGGCATGAAAAGCCGTACCTGCGCCCAAAACCGCGCGGCGCCACCTGAACCCTGACCGAGTCCCTTTCGTCCCCAGGGCATGTCCGCCGAAGGGCAGCAGCCTGCCCTCCCCCGGGGATTGAAGCCAAGTTTTTAAGCATGGGTTCAGTCTGTGTTTTCATGAAATACTGCACGAAGTGCGGAAACAAGCTTCCCAGCGAAGAATCGAAGTTCTGTACCAAATGCGGCGCTTCGCTCTCGAAAGCCGCCCCAGCCGCGACCGCTCCGGCAACGCAGCCGGCGGGCCAAAGAAAAACGGTGGTGCTGGCGAGGGCCTTCCTGGCAATCGTGCTTGCCGCCATCGTCACACTGCTCATCATGGTGAACCAGGGCGCGCTGGATTTGAGAGACCTCGGCTTGAACAACCTCGGCTTGGACAACTTCGGTTTGAACAACTTCAGCTTGGACAACCTCGGCTTGAACATCACGATTCCAACGCCTGCGCCGCCCGTCATCCGGCCGGTGGGAATCACGAACGCTGACGGCATCGTTTACCTCGACGTCCTGGGGCGCAAGACGGCGTTCAAGTTCACGGGCAAATCGCGCGAGCCCTTGGCCGGGCTGTCGGTCGCGTTCGCCATGGACAACGCCACGAACCAATCCGTCCTGCTGATAATAGACCCGTCTGACAAGCTCCCGCCGAAAATAGTCATCCTGCGCAGGAACCCGCCGGCAACCGGAAACTCGTCCATGGCCCCTGCTGGGAAAGAAATTTTCTTCGCCAATCCGGACATGGAGACGGTCGGCATCGTCCTCGACGGCTCGCGCAACTATGTGGTCCCCTACCGCTATTTGTCGTGGCTGCCTGACGCGGTCCTCGACCAAACGGGCCTGAAGGACGCGACCGTGCTCGCGGCGAAGATGGCGGACCAGGTGTACGGCTTGCCTCTGGGAAAGTACGCTGAAAAGTTAGGCATCGCGGAGACTGTCGACCAGACGCGCGACGAGGCGCTGGACTCGTGGAAGAACGACCTCAAGGACAACGCGAAGAAGAACTTCCTGTTCTTCGTGGACCCGAAGGCGCTGCTGACCGGGGAGTTCGAGGTGCCCACGCCCAAGAGCGTCTTCATCGACGCGGCCACTCTCGTCATCGACCGGACGACCATATCGTCGTGCGGCCTTCCGGGCCAGCGCAACACGATGACCACGATCGGCGGTTCAATCCAGATCCGCGGGTGCAGGAACCTCGAAATCGGAGATTTGACTGCCGGCATGCTGCGCGCGGCCACCGGGATTGACCAGTACGGGCAGAAGCTCACGAGCGGCTCGCTTGACCTGATCAGCAAGGGGAACATCGGCCTCGCGTTCTCGATTCCCTTGGACGAAAACGGAAACGCGCAAGCGAAGGTCCCCAAGGGCGAATATTGGACGACGATAAGCGCGGACGGCTTTGAAACCCAGACCGGCGACCTGCAAGTGGGCGACAACGGCGTCGACATAAGCGTCAACCTGCAGCCCGCGCAGCCGATACCGACGCTCGATTCGGTGATAACCCCGGCCGGCAACCTGGAAGGGACGTGGTCGGGCTCCGCGGCCTTCACGGAGAAACTCAACGCTTGCATCGGCGGGGCGGCGGGCTGCATGACAACGTGCGCATACACGGGGACGGTCACGCTTAACCTTAGGCAGCAGGGGAACGGCCTCCAAGGCGACTTCGCCTTCAAAATCGCGGACATCAAGAGCACAACCACTTACGCCCGGGGTCCCAGCGAAGACAGTTTTGACATTCAATTGGCAGAGCCCTGCGCGATATACGAGGGTTACAAGGAAAACGCGCTGACCTGGACGGTCTCCGGAACGGTTAGCAGCAGTTCCATAAAGCTGAACATAGGAAGCAACCCGACCTTCTCGGGCTCGTTCACTTCCGGCCAGATGTCGCTCGCAATTGCGAACTGCTTCGTCCAAGAACCGCGCCCCAGCTGCACGATAACCGACGGCGCGAAATGGAAAATCATGCTCACCCGCAAATAGGAAAAAGGCGCGCGCCGCCCCGGCCAGCGGGCGTCCGCAGGGATGCCACTGCATAAATGAAGACTAGTTCTGACGGCAGAAAATCAGAGCGGCGCCGCAGCGCCGTCCGCTACGCCAACTCGCCAGCAGGCGAGTTCAGCATCGTCCCACAGGCCCCCTAGGCCAACCAACCCGCAGGTTGGTTCAGTCATTTTTGGGAACCTTTTGCACCGCCTCGGGAAAGCTATTGGGGGACGCAGTGGCTCGCGACCGCTTGCGCAGCCGCCCTGCAGTCGATGCCGTCGTGCCCGTTGCCGCTGCACGGGAAATACGCGCCGTCTGAAGAATGGTAATACACGTTGGAGGTGGAGCCGCGCACGTCGCTGTAATAGCACTGGCAGCTTTGGAAGGAACAGCGGCCCGTCGGCACCATCTGGGAACACTGGAGGTCGACGTTCCCGCGGGAACTCGTGCTTCCCTGCACCGGGCATCCGGTGCGGCTATCCATTGGGAACTCTCTGATGACCCCATAGCCGCTGCTGCCCGGCTGGTTGCTGCCGGATACCGGAGTAGCAGTCGCCCCGCCCGGCACCTGTGATGCGCTTTTGCAGGTCATCTCGCCGCATATTTCGCCCGAGCACGTGTAGCCGCTCTGGCAGTACCTGCACGTGCCCGCGTGGGAACCGCCCGCGTCCGCCGGGCAGTGTCCGCAGGTCACCGAGCCGGCCTTGTCGGCGCAGGTTTGCGTTGCTCCGTTGCCGTTTCCGCCGTTGTTCAAGTCGCTTCCCAAGGAGCTCGCAATCGCCAATATGCTTATGCCGCCAATCGCCAATATGATCATGGCCCCCAACACCAAGCCGAACAATATCCCAAAAACCTTCCACGCGGTGCTTGGCCCCGTTGCCTTGGCGGCTTCGCCTTGTGGACTCGCCTGCGCAGCTGCCTGCTGGCCTTGCCGCCTATGGCTGAGCCGCATTCAGTGCAGAACTTGGAGTTGGACTTTGGCAACTTGTTACCGCATTTTGGGCAAAACGGAATCGCAATCGCCTCGCATCCGTTAGGCAAACCCCATTTTAAACCCAAGCGGGCAAGCCCCAGCGAAGAACAAGTGCCTACAAAATTCCTCGATTAACCGTCATTGTTCGGGCGGCATGGTCGGCTCAGGCGGCGGGGTGGGCGGAGCCGGCGGCGTAGGCGGAGAAGGAGGCGTTGGTTGTGGAGGCGGGGTAGGCGGCGATGGAGCCGTTGGAGCAGGAGGCGGCGTTGGCGGAGTGGGAGGCGTGGGCGTCGGGGTGGGAGTTAGTGAAGGCGTCGGAGTTTGTGTAGCCGTCGGGTGAGCCGTTGGACTGGGCGTCATTGTTGGAACGGCAGTGGGAATGGGAGTGGGGGTTGCGGCGGGTGCAGCGGATTGCCATTGAGTAAACCAAACAAAGGCCAAAATAAGGGCAATTATCACGATCACGAGGACGCCGATTTTCTTT
>JAPLXB010000046.1 GCA_026396285.1 Microcaldota archaeon | reverse complement strand
GCCGGCACACGCGGTCCCGGCTGCTGACGCGTCGCCCTTGAACAATGGCGTGTTCGGCGAATGCCACGTTATCCACCCGCTCGTCCTCGCGACCATCCACCCCTCGTCGGCCCCGGCCTTCGCGAAAAACTCCAAGTCCGCTATGTACGTGTGGCCGCGCAGGAAGTCGGTGGTCGGGATAGTTCCCCTTTCGTAAACGATTAATGACGGCGACCCCTTCTCGTAGATTTTCTTCAGGTTCACGAACGAGTCCTTGTCGGTGCCCGAGGGAATCATTGTTATTGTTGCGCGCGTCGTGTTCCCGGCAGCTGCCTCGACGGTCCAATTGGTGGTGAAGTAGCCGGTTGCCCTCGCCTCCACGGCCAGCTCCGTGTCCGACTTCACGGTCGCGGTGCAGTTCTGGCCCGCGCACTCGGCGATGAGCGCGTTCCTCCAGAACACCGTGAACTTGGGAACCCCGACGGGCTTTTCAGTCATCGCGTCAAGCGCCTGGAGCGTGAGGTTGGCGTAGTGGACGTCAAGCACGATGTTGGCCTGCCTGGTCGCGTTGTCCAGCACCACTTTTTCGCTTCCGTACTTGTTTCCGGCGGAGGCCCTGGCGACGACGGTCCAGTCCCGCGGCAGGTTGTCGAACACTGCGACGCCGCCCGGACCGGTTTCCTTCGGTTCCGCCAGCCGCTCGCCGAATTCAGTGAACACCACCGCCGTCGATTGAAGCGGCTTCATGTACTCGTCGGTCGAGTTGACGGCGAGCGAGGCCGAATTGTTGGCAGTCGGCTTGGAGAGGGTTATTGAAACGTTTTCGCCGGCCCCGAACGCGATGGAAAAGTTGGGCAGCAGCCCTTTTTTCAGCGCCATCGCGTAATAACTCACTCCCGCCGAAAGGTTGAGCGCGTACTTTCCCCTCGCGTCGGTCTTGTTCTCGTCCACTGGCGCGAGTTCGCCGACGATGTAGACGGACACTGAGGCGCCGGAAACCGGCTTCAAGGAATCGTCAGCCACAAGGATTTGCGTTTCGCCGGAGTCTTCGGCAGTGGTTTTCTTCAACACGACGTCGGAGGCAGTGGGCTGGTCGCGGATGAAGAACTTGTTGTCCTCGCCCTTGGAATCCGGGTACGACAAGTAGCCGGTCAGCCTCGCTGAAACCGCCACCTTGGTCCCCACTTGGATGCCGGAAAACGACGCGGTGCCCTTGGACGCCTTCTTGCTGTCCAACTGCGTCCCGGTGTCGGCGTCGTGGACGAACACGAGCGCGTCAAGAGTGTTCCCCTCCTCGTCCCTCACCTGGACCACCAGCTCCCCGTACTTCGGGACCTCGCGGGCCTCGAACTCGGCCTCGCTCTTCTTGTCAGCCGGCGCCGGCGGGACAACCAGCGGCGCCACGCTCGGCGTGGGCGCGGCCGCGGTCGGAGTCGGGCCCTCCGGCACTGCAAGGTCCACTTTTGCGGAAACGAGCCTGTGCAGGTCAAGGAGGCGCTCGTATTGCTCAAAACCGGTCTTGGAAATCGTGAACTTTACGCGCTGGGCCGGCAGCCGAGTGAACGACGCGAGGCCGGCCTCGTCGGTGACGACCGAGTCCAACAGGTTGCCGGCGTCGTCATAGACCTCGACGACGGCGCCGCCGACCGCATCGCCCGAACTCAGCACGGTCAGCTTGAACGCGGTGCTGGTGGGCGCAGCGAAGAATAGGAAATACGCCGCGACGCCGGCTATGACGGCAATGACTGCAATTGGGAGGGCGATGAACGGGATGCCGCGCGACTCCATGCGCTCTCTTATTTCTTCAAGGAAACCGGGCAGGGGCATGAAGAAAACGAGGTGAAGAGGGAATTTAAAAGGTTTCCTGACCCGGAAAGCTGGTTTGAGGCGAAGATAAAAGGTTTCCTGACCCGGAAAGCTGGTTTGACAAAAAAGCTTTGTTTAATTTTAAGTCTTATCAAAACAGCAACAAGCCGGCTCGGGGTCGGTACAGCCGGTGCCACCCATATAATAGCCCAGAACGGTAACAGCATAGCCGTTCTTGGTTATGTGTCTTATGCACTGAGGCGTCGTGGCGCAAAACCCGTCAAGATTAGAGGGCACACATTCTTTTTGGCATGGTGTGAGTGTCGGGGTTGGAACAGGACACTGTGAGGAAGGCGAATGACAACAACAATACTGCTTGGAAGTGGAACAAGCGACGTCACCTGTAGAATTATAAGAACCGCAAATATCTGTAGAAACGCCGGAGTCACTAGACCGTTCTTGGCACGACGCTGACGCGGAACAAGCCCACTCTGCATTCAAACCAGCACATGCTGCTTCGCATTCATTTAGAGTTGGAGCAGGAGACTCTGCGGCTGGCGAGCACCCGCTTACGTCATAATAGCCGCAGGTGGCGGTGGGCGAAGGGCAGGCGCCACCAGGGTCCGCTTCCTTGCAGTACCTGCAGGGGGACGGGGGAGTTATGCTCATGGAACGCCAGTTTTCGTCACCGCTTTCTTCTGAACAATAGTATTCCTCGAATTTATTTCCGAGACCCAGCCCGGCGGTGTAAGCCATGCCTTTCTCATCCACATCCGGGTCGCATCCTTCGTTGCCCGTTCCTTGCACCTCTTCAACGTCATTTCCCTCCACTTGACAAAGTCCGTCGCTTGCGGCGGGCGCGCCAAAACCATACGCGTTTTTGCCATCCGCGGTCTTGCCGCTCAGGTAGCATCCCTCGAATTTAGGCGGCAGCAATCCCTCTGAATAGTCGCTTCCGTCAACATGAGCATATAGTTTATCGAGGGTGTTGTTTTTATCCAAGTTGCAGAGCGCGTCGTTGCCGGTGGAATAAATGCATTCGTGTAGTATGCGGTAGTTTTCGTCGCAGCCCCACGTATCATAAAGATCGGTCTTTAGGCTCAAAAACATTTTCTTGTCCGGGTAAACCGGCGAATCAAAACTGATGTTGCCCGTGTTGCCAGGGCCGTCTATAACCGTTTTTTCTTCCTTGTCCGCATAAAGCCCGGAGTGAAAAGCACCTTTCTTGCAGTCCCCAT
Organism: Microcaldota archaeon; assembly: GCA_026396285.1. GTDB lineage: Archaea > Micrarchaeota > Micrarchaeia > Norongarragalinales > JAPLXB01 > JAPLXB01. The sequence continues at coordinate 18,911 of JAPLXB010000046.1, read as the reverse complement.
CTTCATCTTTGGGACAGAGATTGAAAATATTCTGGGTGTCGCTAATCGGGTTGTAGAAACTGTAGGTCTGCCAGTACCATGCCTGGTCTTCTCCTTCAAGAAGAGCCTCAACATGGTAGTTTCTTCCCCATCCAAGGTATTTCACGAGCATGCACGTGCCCAAGTGCATGTGGAACGTGAACGGCTGGGGAACCGGCTGGTCGACGTCGGAGTAATCGTTCGTGAACAGTTTCCCGTCATCAAAAACGTTCGTCAACTGCCCGAAAACCGTCTGCGGCAGCACGAGCAGCGCGGGCCCGCATTCAACGTATCCTCCGCCGCAAAGGGATTCGTTGTAGTCCTTGATGGAACTGGTGTCGTAGAGCGCCTTGCGCGAGGAGTAGTTGAGGATGGAAGTCGTGACCGGCTGCATTTTCAACTTGTATGACTGGAAGAGGGGAGTGCACACCGGCGGAGCGGGTCCAAAGACGATTGGGGAACAGAATTGCACCGGCGGCCCGGTTGTCACCTCGGTTTCCTTTGCCTCGTCGCCGTTGGCCTGCGCCTGGTAGGCCAGGCTGTAGAGTCCCTTGCCCTCGTACTGGGCGCCGCACTTCTCCGTGCTATCGGCGGCCGAGGCTTCCGTGAATTCTCCGGGGAGCACGAGCGCCGCCGTGTCCGAAAACGCGGCGAATGGAAGGCCGACGAACTTTTCTGTCTCGCCCGGCTGCGTCACGTTCACGTTGCCGCGGTAGAACAGGAGCGAGGAGAACGGCGCGTTGGACAAGTTGAATGACTGGGGGATGCCGTCCAAGACAACGGCGCCGGTGACGTTAGTCCCCTTGCAGTTATTTGGGCTGGTACACTGGTATCTCTTTTCCACGGTGAAGCCGGGCTCAGCCGCAAAAACCTGGACCTGCGGTCGCGTGAGCGCGTAGTTGATATAAAACTTTTTGTCTTTGCTCGAAATGTTTATTCCCCTATCTTTTATCATGGTGCCCATGTCACGAATGTTCGGGGGCGCGTAAACCAAGAGCCACAAACGGTGGTCTTGGAAGCCCCAGTTGTCGCTTCCCGCCAGTGCGGCCATGTTGAATTTCAGCGTATTCTTTTTGGCGACGCAGTCTGGCATGCAGTTTTTGCAGTCCGCACATTTTTGCGCGGCAGTGTCAATGCACTGCGCACAGCCGGAAGAAGCAGCAGTGCAAGTAGCTGTGCAATCGCCGCCACTTTGAATGCACTCGAGGCATGCCGGGCTGCTTAAAGCGCATAATGTTCCACAAACTAGGTTGTTGGAAGCGCAACCCGGATCGCACGCTAGCGAGGATGGACACTCTTTTTCGCAGCTTGACTCTGCTTCAGTGGAACCCAGTTTCCTATTCAGGTAGTTGTCCACTGGAACGATGAAGACGTCTGGGACGTCCGGGTTCCAGGTGACGTTCACGTGGGGGAGGAAGTATACCTGGGGGTCTACGGTGTTGAACGTTACAGGCGTGAGTTGGTTGGGCTTGGCTGGGTCGAGGCTGAACTTGGTTCCCGTCGTCGCGACCGCGGACTCGGTGAATGCCTTCGTGTCGCCGTAAATCGTGGCATAGTCTTGGGCGCAGCCGCTTCCGACGGTGTTGAACTTGAGGAGGACTATTTGTAGGCCGGTTGTTGCGCTATAGGCGGTGGTGCCGGGAAAGCTCTGGTTTACTTCAAAACATTTTGCCAGCCTGGTGGAGGGGTTGGCGGGGGCGTACGGCGTGGGTTTGAAATTGAATCTTGCGGCGCGCTGGACCGCGGGCAGGGCGCTTACGTTGATGATGAGGTAAACCGCGTCAGCGGGAAGGATGCTTGAGGCATTGAGCCTGATTGCATCGGTTTCGCAGGCGATGGTCTTGTTCACGCCGTCTATTGTCTTCGTTTCGTTTATGGCGCCCGCGCTTTCGTTGCATGCGCAGGCGGAGACGTCTCCGGCGGGGTTGAGGCAGAGGAGCTTGAACCTGTAGTCGGTATAGGTTTTTCCCACCAGCCTGATTTCATACGTGTTCGGCAGCGGCGGCTCGAGGGTGACCACGGCCTCTCCCGCTGCCGGCGCTGCGGGGGCTTCCGGCGCAGCCTCTTTGAATCCGATGGACCAGTAGGATGAAAGGCCTTTGTATTCGATGGTGAAGGTGACTATGTTGTCTTTTGTGCATGTTGAGGCGAGCGTGATTTCTCCCGTGGCATTGCCGGCGGCGGTGGTGTTCGAGTAAGACGTTAGGTTATTGTTCAGGAGGCAGTTGTCGTTCCACGAGATGTTGAAAGCCGCGGCGACGAGCGCGGTGTCCGTGATTGAGTAAAGCATTTTCAGGCCCTTCCCGGTTGTTGCCGTGGCGACGTTATTCCACGTTTCGTCTGTTTGTTGCTGGAAACTGATTTTTAGGGAAACTTTTCCAGCCGGCGTTTCCACGTTCGTTTCCTGTCCGCCGGTGAGCGCGCCTGGAACTCCGGTTGACTTGACGGTGATTTGCGTGGTTTTCGTGAGCGTTTTCCCCGTGTTGTAGTTGAACGAGACCGCTATGAACTGGGAGCCGGTAGCAGGGGATACGGTGAATTCTCCTTCGGCGTCAGGGTAGCCGCTGTAGGATGGGAACACGGGAGTCACCTGCGTGTTGGAGAGGGACGTGAGGACGGCCGAACTGCATGACGCCGTGCACTGGGAGGACACGCCGAATATGTTGCTCCAAGAGTAGGCAGTCGCGCCCGAGAGGCTGATTAACTGGGGCTTGATGTCCTTGAATGGGTAGAGTTTCCATTCGGCAACGAGCGGGCTCACATAGAGACCGGTTTCGGCTACCGCGCCGGTGCAGTCGAGGGTGTCGCCCTGGGGGCCGCAGAGGTAGCCGCCTTGGTAGTAAACGACTTCGAGGCACGCGTTTTCGTCGCACGCGACGTTCGGCGACTTTATGGAGTAATTGAATTGCGTTGCCTGCGCCTGGCACCAGCCTTTTGCGCCCGCGCTTTCAGCCACTCCGAGGACCGGGTCGAACGGGTTCCTTGACCATTTCCCAGCGCTTTTGGCGAACGACGCGAGTTCCAGCATGAAGTTGTCGGCCTTGCCAAGCGGGTCCACGCTGATTTCGAGCGTGAACGTCACCGTAGTGCCCTTGGTCGGCGTCTTGAGTGAAATCCATTTCGCCGGACGCGAGTAGCTGCGGGTGCTCGTATCCCACAAGTCGGTGCCCGAGCACGCTTGGGCCGGCGCGGCGGTGCCTGCGGTGAATGGGACCAGGGAACCGGACGGGAGGTGCGAGACAATCCATTCGCTCGTCCTCGCGATGAGGCCGCCTTCGTCCGCTCCGCCCTTGACGAAAAGCGTTGCCTGGGCCATGTAGGAGCGGCCGCGCACGAGCGGCGTGCCCTCGGCAATCTTGCCCGCTATCGTCTTGCCTTTTTCGTAGATGCCGTTAAAGGTTACTAGTGAATCGCTCGTGATTGTTGTGGGGACGAGGGTGACCTGCATGCGCGTGGACTTGCCTGCCTCGGCTTTTACGGTCCAGTTGGCTGGGAAATAGCCTGTTGCCCTTGCCTCAACCACTATTTCGGTTTCGGACTTTACGTCCGCGGTGCAGTTCTGGCCCGAGCACTCGGCGCTGAGCGCGTTCTTCCAGTACACCCTGAACGCGGGGCCGGCGGCGGCCGGGAGTTCGCTTCCGGTGAGGGCGTCGGCGGCGCTTAGCGTCAAGTTAGCGTAGTGGACGTCAAGCACGATGTCCACTTTTTGGGACGAACCCGATAGTGTCGCCTTCTCGCTCCCGTATTTTTCGCCGGACGACGCCATCGCCACCACGGTCCAGCCGCGCGGCAGGCTGTCGAACACCGCCACGCCGGCCTTGCCGGTGTCGGCCGCGTCGGTGATGGGCTGGCCGAATTCAGTGAACACCTTGGCGACCGCGCGCAGCGGCTTCAGGTACTCGTCAGTCGTGTTAACCGTGAGTTTCGCCGAGTTGTCGGCCGTCGCTTTTGACAGGGTGAGCGTGAATTTTTCTCCCGCGGAGAACGCGAGGCTCGCGTTCGGGAGGAGGCCCGCCTTTGCCTTGAACGCTACCGCGTAGTAGGGGACGCCGAGCGACAGGTTTGCCGCGAATTTCCCGCGCGAGTCGGTCTTGTTTTCCTCCACTGGCGCGAGCTCGTTCGGGATGTAAATCCCGGCCGTAGCGCCCGCGACCGGGTTTCCGGAGTCGTCTTCCACGGTGATGACGGTTTCCGCGGAGTTTGCGGGAGTGGTTTTCTTGAGCGTGATGTCTTTGGTGACCGTCTCGTCGCTTATGTAGACCTCGTTGTCCTCGTCCTTGGAGTCCGGATACGGGAGGTAGCCGCTCAGTTTCACCGCAACCGTGACCCTTGTCCCGACCTCGATGTCGGAGAATGACGCGACGCCCTTCGAGGCTTTTTTATTCCTCAGTTCGGCGCCGCTTTCCGCGTCATAAACATACACCGTGGCGTCCAGGGGCTTTTGCTTCTCGTCGGCCACGCTGACGACGAGCTTGCCGTATTCCGGGACATCCATTTTCTTGAAGTCGTTTCCCTTCTTATTATTGGGCGGAACCGGCGTGGCATAGGGCACCGGCTGCGGCGTTGGCGAGGGCACGGCCATTTCCAGCTTCGTAAACGTTGTTCTTGCGAGGTCAAGGAAGCGCTCGATTTCCTCGAGCCCGGTTTTGAGCACCTTGAACTTGAGGCGCTTGGCCGGAAGGGCATCGAACGAGACTAACCCGCTTTCGTCGCTTACCGCGGCGTCCACGAGGTTATCGTTTTCGTCATAGACTTCGACCGTCGCGCCGCTTATCGGCTCGCCGCCGCTCATCACGTTTAACCTGAAGGCGGTCGTGGTGGGCGCGGCGGAAAGCAGAAAATAGGCGATTACTCCAATGACGATGACTGCAATGGCTGCCGGGAGGGCGATGAACGGGATGCCGCGCGCTTCCATTTCCGCCTTTATTCGCTCGAGGAACTCCGGCAGGGGCATGACAAGGGAAAGGAAAAACTCATTTAAAACGTTTCTTATTAGGCGCCGCCGGAGCGGCAACCGCGTTTTCGCGGTTTTTGCCCGCTTTTCCCTTGTTTTTCTTGCTGGCGGGCCACCGTATCTATATTAATTAGGTTTTTCCCATCGTTTCTTCCATGGGTTACGCTTTGTCCGAGGCCGAGGAAGCCGTCAGGGAAGCGGTGGCGCCTGCGCTCAAGAGCCTCAGGATACGGGTTGACTCGGTTCCAGTCAGGGAGGCGGCGCCCGGGTTCGGGGACTTGTCGTGCCCCGTGGCTTTCGCTGCCGCAAAACAGCTCAAGGAACTGGGTAAAAAGCCGGACGAAATCGCTTCAGAAATTTCCGTGAGGGTGAACACTGGCGAGTTGTCCCCATGGTTTGAAAAAGTCGATTCAGCCGGGGGATTCGTGAACTTCTGGCTGTCCCGGCGTTTTTTCGAGAAAGCCGCGGGCGAGGCCGCGCGCTTGGGAAAAGACTTTGGGAAGGGCGGGGAATTCAAGGGAAAAACAGCGGTAATAGACTATTCGGCGCCGAACGTCGGAAAGCCGTTGCACGTTGGCCACGCGCGCTCAACAGTCTACGGCGACGCAGTCAAGCGTTTGCTGGCCGCGGTGGGTTACAAGACAGTCGGGTTCAATTACCCCGGCGACGCAGGCAAGCCTGTCGCGGAACTCATTGTCGCAATGCGGCGGTTCAAGGGGCTCCCGCCGACGAAAAGTGAAAAAGAGCTCATGGCGTATTACGTGAAAATCAACAAGGAAATCGAAAAAGACCCGGCGTTGGCAGAGGAAGTGCGGGATGTTTTGGAAAAAATAGAAGCAGGCGACCGCGGGGTTTTGGGGGAAGTGCTGCGCATAAGGGAAATGAGCATGCAGGCATTCGACCGAACGTATGCCTTGCTAGGGGTCTCTTTTGACGAAACGGTCGGCGAAAGCGAATTCATCGCGCCGGCGAAGAAAATCGCCGCAGAAGCGCTTGAAAAAGGCGCGGCCGAGAAGGGAAAAGACGGGGAGACGGTCGCGCTCCTGGAAAAAACGGGTTTGCCGAACACGCTCCTCATGCGCTCGAACGGGACCACGCTTTACTTCTCGCGCGACCTCGCGCTCGCGGACTACAAGTGGAAAAAGCACGCGTTTGACCTGAACTTCTACGCGACCGCGGCCGAACAGAACCTCCACTTCAGGCAGGCGTTCGCTTTCCTCAAAATCCTCGGCCGGCCGTATGCGGGCAGGTGCGCGCACGTCGGCTTCGGCCTCGTCTCTCTTCCTGAGGGAAGGATTTCCACGCGCCACGGGAGAGTGGTTTTGCTGGAGGACATGCTTGCCGAAGCCACTGCCGAGGCGCGGAAGGAAGTTGAGGCGCGGCTAGCGCAAATCGCGGAACGCACTGGCAAGAAATATTCCGCAAAGGACGTGGAGGGAATCGCGCGTGAAGTCGGGGTCGGCGCGTCCAAGTTCGCGATGCTCAGGGTCTCGCCTGAAAAAGAAATCCTTTTCGACTTCAAGAAAATCGTTTCCTTCGAAGGCGACACCGGCGCATACCTGCAATATACTTTCGTGCGCGCAGCCAACATCCTGCGCAAGGCGGGAATGGAAAAGGCGGGAAAAACAGGGGCCGGCGGCGCTGGCGGAAAAAGCGCGGTCAGCGGCGGGGGGAGCGGGGCGTGGGAAGAGGAGGAGAAGCGGGTGGCGAAAATGGTTTCGTTTTACCCGCGCGTTGTTTCCGACGCGGCGAAGTCATACCGCCCGCACATCGTCTGCGACTACTTGTTGAAGTTGGCGGCGGATTTCAGCTCATTCTATGAAAAGTGCCCCGTGTTGAAGGCGGAGGGCGGGGCGCGGGCGCGGCGGCTTGAAATCGTCGAGGCAGTGAAAACGGTTTTGGGCAACGGCTTGGAACTGCTGGGCATCGCTGCGCCTGAAAAAATGTAGCCATGTTGGTTATGGTTCACCAGCGTTTAACAGTTAGGCCGCCGATTTGTTTTAAGTGCTCGTCCCTCGTGACGAGCGTCTCATTGTTTGCCAAGGCGACTGCAGCGATTAGTGCATCGAAATCCGATGGTTTCCTGCCTTGGCGAGAAAGGGCTGCGACCACTCTGCCGAAAAAATGGGCTGCGACCAAGTCAGCCGGCAGTATTTCCATTTGGCTAAGCAATCCCTCGATTTTTGGCAGTACCTTCTCCGCGTTGGGCGCAAGAAAAGCCCCTTCGAAAAGTTCTGCTGCGTTAACCGCCGTCGTTTTCATATCCTTTTGGGGCAGTTTGGCCAAAAAGGAAGTCGCTGCTGATTCGCCGCGCAGGAATGCTATTAGAACGTCGGTGTCGAGGCAGACCATCAAATCACAACCTGACGGGCTTCCTCTGTGCAGCGTGTCTGCGGACGAGTATTTCAGCAAAAACCCGGTCCAATTCAGGCGAGTCCCTCAACGCCCCGGCGTAGTCCATTATGGTTTTCTGCTTTACCCGTCTAATAGACAGCCTCGCAAATAGTTTGGAAAACGATTCCCCAGGCAGCTTCAGTTTTGAAAGCGCCGCGTAAACGTCGTCAGTGACCGAAATCAGCTTAGTCATATCAGTGTATACAAACAATATATATAAATACATTTCGTTAGGCTGCTTAAGCGCTGCGCCTCATGCCTTGTCCTCGCTTCCGCAGGCTGCGATGCGTTCCATTGCAGTCTTCTTCACCGCGTCGCGCGCCGGACCCAGGTATTTCCTCAAGTCTATCTCGTCCGGCTTTTCCGCGAGGATGCTGCGCACCTCGTTCGTGAACGCGTTCCTCAACTGCGTGTCCATGTTGACCTTGCACACGCCGAGGGAAATCGCCTTCTTCAAGTCCCAGTCCGAAACCCCCGAGGAGCCGTGGAGCACGAGCGGTGCCTTGACCAGCTGGTTGATTTTCTTCAGCAAATTGAAATCGAGCCCGAGGTCTTTTTTCACGTGGCCGTGCGCGGTCCCGACCGATACCGCGAGCGCGTCGGGCACGGTCTGCCTCTCGAAAGCCCAGGCCTGGTCCGGGTCGGTCATGCAGCCCGCTCCCCCGAACACCTTGTCCTCCTTCCCGCCAATCACGCCCACTTCCAATTCTATCGACAGGCCTGCCCGCTTGGCGAGCCTCGCAGCCCACCTGGACTTGTTGATGTTCTCTGTGAACGGGTAGCGCGAGCCGTCGAACATTAGGGAAGTGAAACCGGCTTTAGCGGCGTCGTGGAGCGTGGACAGGCTGAGGCCGTGGTCCAAGTGCAGGACAAGCGGCACCTTGGATTTTTTCACAGCGGCGTTGACCATTGCCGAAATCATGGGCAGGCCCGCGTATTTTATCGCGCCCTCGGACGCGGCCAGAATCGCGGGGGAATTCATTTCCTCGGCCGCGGCAACGATGCCCTGGAGTAGTTCCATGTTGGCGAAATTGAATGCGGGAACCGCGTACCCGTCGCGGTCGGCCTTTTGAAGCAGGTGTTTTGAAGCCACGAGCGCCATGAAAACCGGGAAGGGAAAGGGGTAATTAAATCGTTTTGGTTCAAACGATGCCCGGTTCAGCGGCACCCCCCGCGTTCAGGCGCGGGCAGCGCCCTGTGCCGCGGCAGCCATTTCCTTCAGCAACTGGGCTGGATCCTTGGCTTTCACGAACGCGCTCGCCAAAAGCACTCCCTGCGCCCCCAGTTCGATGCATTTCGCGACGTCCGCCGCGTTGCTCACTCCCGCGCCCACGAGCACGAGCGTGCCGGGGTTTGCTTCCTTGATTTTTTCCACCGCGCCCTTGACGACCTCTGGCTGGGCTGTGCTGACTGATATCCCGCTGCCGATTAGTTCCGGCGGCTCCACTGCCACGGCCCACGGCCTCATTTTCGCAAGCGCCACCCCTTCTTCCACGTCTTTTGCGCACGCGATGACGCGGATTCCGGTTGCACGCGCGCGTTCAAGCGTTTCCGCGATTTGCTGGCGCTGGATTTTCTTCTCAGCGTGGTTTAGGAGGGTGCCGCCGCAGCCGATGGCGCGCAATTCCTCCGGCGTGGTGGTGCCGGTGAATGCTCCTGGCTTGTTCGGGTGGCAGTGCTGGGCGAAAACGCTTATGCCCTTTGATTTCAGGCTCGAGCACACGAGCGCGAGCGCGGCGTTGGGCGGGCAGATTACTATGTCCACGCCGGGATTCTGTTCCGCAACCGATTCGGCGGCGTTTGCCAAGCGGACTGCGTTGGCGCCTGTGCTTTCCGGATAGACCTTGAAGTTCAATGCAATGACGGGCATTTCCCCCACCTCCCACAAGGGATTTAACAACCCCTTTAATTATTTGCTCCTGTCCCGGCTTCGGGCGGTCCGGCTCAGGGCATTCAGGCTGCGGCGGGTGGGGAAATTGTATCGCATTGCGTTAATCGGCGGCGGCGGAGTGGGAAAGAGCACGCTCGCGTTCACGTTCTCCAATTACTTGGAAAAACAGGGCCTTGGCGTCGCGGTGGCGAACCTGGACCCGGAATGCAGGCACATCGCATACCGCGCGGGTTTTGACATAAGGAAACACTACAAGTCGTGGGACGTGATGAAGGAAATGCGGCTGGGCCCGCATGGCGCGCTCAAGAAAATCTACGAGATGGCGGGGAAAGACAGGAAACTGCTGGCGGAATTGGACGGCGTGGACTCGGACGTGGCGGTCCTGGACACTGCCGGCTCCCTTGAACTCTTCCTGTTGGAGAACCAGGCCGGTTTCCTGCGGCGCGTGGCGGACGCGGTGTTTTTCGTGTGCGACAACGAAAGCGTTTCCTCGGAAGAGGACTTTGTCACCCTCAAGGCAGTGAACGCCATCCAGGCGCTCAAATATTCCCTCCCGACGCTTACGGTGGTGAACAAGAGCGACTTGATCAAGAAGTCGGCGAAGCAGCAGCGGCTGTCCGCGCAGTTCGGCGGGCTTGCCGCCGTGGGCGAGCACTTGTCCGAGCTGTTGAAGGAAATCAGCAGGTCCCAGCGCCTGTTTTTCGTGAGCGCCAAGGAAAGCGACGGGTTCGGGGAATTGTTCGACGCCGTGAACGAATTGCGGTGCGAGTGCGGCGAAACCTGAGGAGGGCGCAACCCTTATTAATCTGGTGAAATAAGTTATACTGGTGTATACTTTTGAAATTTGTTTTCACGGAACACGCGAAGGACGCCATGCGTTCGCGGAAGATGGGCGTTGACGAGGTAATCGCGGTCATAGAAAGGGGGCAAAAATGGTTTGCAAAAAGCGATGGACGATGGCATGCCAGGAAAGGCGGAATCGAGGCCGTTTTTGAAAAAGATGGAGGGCTGGTCGTCGTGGTGACCTGCTTTCATGAAAGGTGATTGGAATGAAATGCGTAATGTGCGGTGGGAAAACGGAACAAAAAAAAATCACGGTCACTGAGCTTGGAAAGGCTCTCGGGCAGTTTGAGGCGGACGTCTGCATGAAATGCGGGGAAAAATACTACTCCGAAGAAGCCATGAGGAAAATCCAAGTGCGGGAAAAGGAGACTGGAATATTCGGCCTCGAGGCGGAAACAGAAGTGACGCAGTACGGCAACTCGCTCGCGGTGCGGATAAAGAAGGCGCTTTCGGACTTCGTTGGGTTGAAGAAAGGAAAAAAAGTCCACGTATACCCGCTTGACGCCAAGAAACTCGCAATAGAAGTGGTTTAGATAACGGAGGCGTACGGCTTCGCAGGGCATTCAAGCTAGCCCGAATAGTATTCCTTCGCGTGCTTCAAGCGCAGGTAATAAGCGGCGAGGAAAATCAACAGCGCCACGCTCTGGAGAAGCAACGATATGTCCTCCCACGAGAAGACGGGCATTGGCGGCAGGAGTTCAAGAAGTTTCCCTACTGCAAGGAGGCCGGTTGCAACGAAGCCGACTACGATGAGCCTCACTGAACGCTTCTGCCTCTTGGTCGTCACGAAGTGCGCCATGGCCACGACGTTCATCGCGATGTAAACCAGCACGAGGACCGCGATGACGCCGGTGATGATTAACAGAAGCTGGCTCGGCATGGACACATTAACTGGGAGTGGAATAAAAAGGTTGTTTTCCGCCGCCGGCCATGCCAGCGGGGGGGTGACGACCGCGCCCGTGGACACGGGCAGCGGGCAATTCACCTGATGCGCTCGTATTCGCGGGCAGGCCTGCCCAGGAAATGGGTTTTGAAAAAGTTCGCGGCATGGAACGCGATGAACCTGCCGTAGCCCCATTTCTCGACGCGCCTGAACGAAACGCGCGCGACCGCGCCGGGCACGAAAACCATCCTGCCAAAGCGCTTCACGCGCTTCTGGAGCTCCACGTCCTCGCCCGTCACCAGACCGGTGTCGAACCCGCCGGCTTTCCTGAACGCGCCGGCACTGACTGCAAGGTTGGAGCCCGCGCCCGAGGGGAGGCCGAGGGCGGTGGTGAGGAAAAAATACGGGCTCAACAGGAACTTGCACAGGAAGGAGTTGAATGCGGAGGGTTCGAGGGGCATGAGCGCGCCGTATGACGCCGCGACCAGTGCAGCCGCACCCGAATCACCTGCGAAGGGCTTGAGCAGTTGCTCGAGCCAGTTTTTTTCCACCCGCGTGTCCGCGTCGGTGAAGACCAGTATTTTCCCGCGCGCGGCCTCCGCCCCCTTCTGCCGGCCGGCAGCGATGGTGCGCTTGCGCTCTAAAACAACCTTGTCCGCCAACTGCTTGGAAATGGGAACCGTTTTGTCGGAACTGTACCCGTCGGAGACAATCAGCTCGTATTTTTCGCGCGGGAGCGACTGGCTGGCGAGGGCGCGGAGGCAGGCGGCGATGTTTTTTTCCTCGTTGAAGGCCGGGACGATGACTGAAGCGATTGGGCCTGGGGTGGAGGGCGCCGGTTTTTTTGACTTAGGCATCTGGGTTCGCACCGCGTTCATGTCGTGAGCTTGACTTCGACGAGCTTGCTTCCTTCCTTCGTCATTGACACGCCGACGAGGCAGTCCGCGTTCTTGAACAGGGTCTCGTTGTGGCTTACGACGAGGAACTGCGAGTCCTTCGAGAGCTGCTTCACCAGCAGGGCCAGCTTGCGCGAATTCTCCTGGTCCAGCGCCGCGTCCGCCTCGTCCAACACGTAGATGCTGGACGGGTTCTGGGCCTGGATCGCGAACAGGAACATTAGGGCGATGATGGATTTTTCGCCGCCGCTCATTATCTCCAGGTACTTCACTTCCTTGTTGTCCAGCCGCACTTCTATGGTGAGCCCGCCCTCGAACGGGTTCTCCGCATTCTCCAAAAAAAGGCGGCCGTCGCCGTTGAACACCTGGGCGAAGAGTTTCTGGAAGTTATCGTTCACCGTGTTGAACGCTTCCATGAACGTGGCTATCTTCTTCCGCTCTATCTCGCCGATGATGCTCATCACCGCCTGCTTCTCGTCGCCCAGCTGCTGCACCTTCGTCTTTTGCTCGGCGAGTTCGCGGCTCCGCTTCTCGTACGTCTCTATCGCGAGCATGTTCACGTTGCCGATGCCCTGGAGGGCCGAGTTCACTTCGCTTTCCCTTGCCTTGAGCGCGGGCTTGTCCTTTTCCGACTTGCCCTCCATCGGCGCCACGCCCTCGTAGGCCCCGAGTTCCGCTTTTGCCGAAGCAAGGCGTTCCGAAAGCGCGGCCTTGGCGACTTCGTGCTTGTGCGACGAATGGGTCACCCGCTCCTTTTCAAGCTCGAGCCTGCCTTTTGAGTTGGAAATTTCCAGTATTTTCTTCTCCAGTTCCTCGCGTTTTTCAATCAGTTCCGAGAGCGCGGACGAAATCGCCTTCTGTTCCGCCTTCTTTTCCTCAAGGGCCTTGCCCCATTCCTTGATTTCGGCCGCGGCTTTCCTTGAAGCGGCGTCTGCGCCGGTCGCCGCGGCCTTCAGTTCCTTTTCCTCGGCCAGGAGGCCCGCGGCCTGTTTTTCGTAAAGGTTTTTCTGCACCTCCAGCGAGTGCAGGCGGTGGGAGTAGTCGGACAGGTTTATCCGCGTGTCCGACACCCGCTTCTCCTTCTCTTTTACCGCTATCCCGTAGTTCTGCTCCTTTTCCACGTCTATTTTCTGCCGCGCGTCAAGGCCCTGGACGTTGAGTTCGGACAGCCGGCGGATCAGTTGCCCGCGCTTTTCCTCGGCGTCCTCCACTTCCTTGCGTGATGAATCGATTTCCTGCTCAAGGGCCTTGATTGCGGCGGTGACGTCCTTTTTCGCTGCCAGCGCCTTCTCCTCATCGGCGCGCAGGTGCTCCAGCTCTATTTCAACGGCCTTCACGTCTATTTCCGCCTCGGCCTTTTTTTTGCGCGCGCCGCGCAGGGTTTCGCTGAGGGCCTCGATCTCGTCCATCACCTTCTTGCGCTCGGCTGACGCGGAATCGACTTTCTGCTCCCATTCCGCGAGCAGCGCCCGGTCCCGCGCCGCAGTCGCCCTCTCGGAGACCGTGCCGCCGGTCATGAGGCCCGATGATTCCGCGAGCTGGCCGTCCGTTGAAACCATGCGGATTTTTCCCACAAGCGGCTCCATTGACTTCAGCGAATCCATCAACAGCGTGTCGCCGCACGCGTACCTGAACGCGCGGCCGAACCCCTCGTCGAATTTAACGAAATCCAGGAGGAAACCGAGGCATCCCGTGGAAGCGGACAGTTTCCTCGCCTCTTCGCCGGCCTTGGGCGCGTGGATGCGGTCAAGAGGAATCAGCGAAACCCTTCCGAGCCGGTTCTGTTTCAGGAACTCTATGCATTCCGACGCGGTGCGCGCCGAATCGACGACGAGGAAACCCAGCCGCTGCCCCATGGCAATTTGGACCGGCACCGCGTGCGCGGGCTCGTAGGAGCACAGTTCGCCCAGCGTCCCGTACACGCCCTTCCTTCCCTTGAGCGCCTCCACGGCCTTGTCGTTGGCCTCGTGCACGTGCTTGAGCCTCGAGGACAACTCCGCCTTCTTTTCCCTCGCGGCCATCAGGACGTCGCTGATCGCCGGCATGCGCTGGTTCAGTTCCTTTTCCCTTGCAAACAAGCCGTCGAATTCCGCGTTCACTTCCCCGAGTTTTTTCCTGCACGCCCTCGTTTTTTCGTCAAGTTCCCTTTTCTTCTGCCCCAGCCCCGGGTCGAAGAAGCCTTGCTTGAGCATGTTCAGGTGCTCTTCCTTCAACCGCACTGCTTCCGTCGCCCCGCCGGCCTTAGCCTGGAGTTCCCCCAGCTGTTCCTTGCACTTGAGCATCTCCTCGTCGCACTTCTCGAGCACCTGCTTCGCCTGGTAATACTGGGCGGAAAACTCGGACGAGGCGCGCGCCAGGTCGGCGACCTCTTTTTCCGCCTGCTTCAGCTGCTTCTCGAGCTCCTTTACCTCGGTTTCGGCCTCGGCCATGCGCGCCATAGCGCCCTTGACCTCGTCCTCGTCCCGCTTGCGCTGCAACTCGATTTGTGAAATTTTTTCGCCGGACTTCTTGGAATCCGCCTTCTTTTCCTCCATGGTTTTTTGGTTGAACTGGATGCCCGCCGACAGCGAGTCAATCTCCCGCTGGAGTTCCAGTTGCTTGCCTTCGCCGCGCGCCATTATCTCCTGGCTCACTTTCTGCCTTTCCGCGGAAACCGCGGCTATCGAGGACTCGAACTCCCTTATCTTCGCCTCGGCCTGCGCCAGCTTGGAATTGCTTTCGGCCAGCGAACCCACGAGTTCCTCGAACTCCTTTCCCAGCTGGCCCGCGTCAATGGTGAGCAGCGTCGCCTTGAGCGAGTCGTGCTCTTTTTTGAACGCCACGTATTTTTCCGCGTCGGCCTTCTCCTGCTCCAGCCCCTTCAGGTATCCCTCGCGTTCGCCGAACACGGCCACCGCCTCGCCGAGCTTCTCGTCCACCTTCGCCAGCTCCCCCAACGCCTCGTTCTTCTTGTGCTCGTATTCCGAGACGTTGGCGACCTCGTCAATCATTGAGCGCCGTTCCTTGGAATTCATTTCAACGATGCGCTGGACCTCGCCCTGCTTGATGATGTTCGCGATGGACAGCCGGCTGGACACGAGAAAATCTTCCACCACGTATTTTTTCGCGCGCTTGCCGTCAAGCAAGTACTTCGTCTTCCCGTCCCTGCGCACCATGCGCTTGATTGAATGCGTGGGGCCGGTCCCGTCGGACAAGTCCACGGCCACTTCCGCGACGCCGTGGTCGCTGAAAATCAGGTCCGGCGTCCTCTTGACGCGCATGCTCTTGAGGGACGTCTCGCCGAAGGCGAACAGGAGCGAATCAATGACGTTCGACTTCCCGGACCCGTTTGGACCCACGACGACGTTGAAGCCCTTTTCGAACTCTATGTCCGCTCCCCTGAAGGACTTGAAGTTCTTCAACGCGATTTTTTTCACGAACACTTCTAGGTCACCATTCTGCCCGGCGGGTTTCGAACACCATTGCGCGTATAGTAATTTTAATGGTTTGGTGGAAGCGCGGTCAGTCAACGCGGCAATGCTGCAGGATTCTCGCGCGATCCTCGTTCTCTTTCTGTCCCTTGAAGTAGGCTTCTAGCAGGGTAATCGTCGTATCGCATAGTTGGAATATCACGCGGAACTTGTCGTTCGCGGCCAGCGACTTGCAATGGATTTTCTTCGCTTTGAAAACCCGGCCCGCCACTTTTCCAAGGCCCGCTATTTCGTAGAATCCGTGGTGGCGGTAAAAGTCGGTTTCTTCGACCATGTGGGGAAGAGCTTGCTTGAATCGTTCGTAGTCTTTTTCGAACCCGTTGACCCTTATTTTCTTCAGGTCTTTTGCCACTTCGGGGACTTCACGGATGGAGTAGGGAACCATGCAAAGCCCTCTCGGGGAGTTCACGCTTGGGCGACTGAAAAGACGGGATTGCGGTAGAAAACGAGGTCGTAGTCGATTATTGCCCGTTCTTTTGTCGCCTTGTAGGGCATGTCCTGATGCGAATAGGCGCTGACTTGTTTGGCATTCATTCCGGACAGGCGCTCGATGTTTTTGTCAATCATCTTCCGTTCGTCCTCGGAAAGGCCGCCAAAGGAAACGTCGGGCACGACGAAGTAGCGTATCTGGGTTACGCCATGCCTCTGGACGCGCTTTTCAGTTACGTATCCCTTTGCCTTAAGGGAAGAGATCGTACGGTCAAACTTGCAGGGCGCCGGCCCGTTGTCGATTTTACGGTAGTCGCTGCCGGTTATCGACTTTTTGAATAGTTCGTAAAAGTCGAAGTCAGAAAAGTAAAGCACCTTGTAAAAAAGGGTTTTGCCAAAATTCGGGTTGGACTGGAGCTTCCGTATAACGTAAGAGTACGCTTGTTCCGCCTTGCCCAAATTTGCCATCTTGCTCTCCTCAAATACTAGTACAGTTTTGGAACTTTAAAACGGTTCCTGTGCGAATTGAAAAATAAAATTAAAAACAAAGGTTGTTGCGTTTTGGCCGTCGTCAACCAAGCAGCCCCGCGTTGGCTTTCGTTGGCGAAAGGTACAGCGTCGCGCCCTTCACCATGTCCTCGCGGAGCTTCACGCTGATGTACTTGCCGTACTGGCCTTCGTTGAGCCACGCGCTTCCAACGAACCCCTCCTTGTCCCTGGCCTTTACTGTAAAGTGCGGTTGACTGGATTTCGCCTCCTGGATTTGCTTCCTGCCGGTTTCGAGCCCGGCGTCAATCACTTCGAATTCTCCCATTTTCCTCCACCTCCGGCGCATCCGGCGCCCTGTTTTCTTGCCTCCATCGGGTTTGCCTTCTTCGAATGATCGTCAAACGAGTTCACAGTCCAACAAAACGTTCCGCCCAGTCCTTTCAACGAAAAGCGATTCAGTGGCCGAACCGAACGCGTTTTCCATTTCCCGGGCCGTGAGCCCCGATACGTCGAACCTCATTTCCATCCACCGCCTTGAATCATTTGTTTTTCACGCGGGCAGGGGTCGGCACAGTTGTTGGACGCCAGCGCCGCCCGCATCAAAACAAAATTTTTTTACAACTGGGGAAGCCGCCAGCACAAATATTCAACGCCAGCTTTTCCCCAGCCAACCAACAAAAAAACCACGCCTTTTAACCGCGCCGCGGCACACGTGGTTTCCAGTGGCTCCCCTTTCCAGTGGCTTGACTGGGGCGGTATGCCGCGGCCCGTGGTTTTTACCGCCTTCCGGTTTTTTTCCACTTCCGAAACGGTTTTTCTCTTCCCCCTCCGACGGGATTTTAAATGTTGTAAACGTGCTTTAGGCAGTAGAATTTTAGGCAAAAGGCGGGTGTAGGTGCACAAGTTGCAGTCTAGTGCGTTAAAGATAGCAATGACTGTCCGGAAAAAGCCTACTGCCCAGTTTGCAGTAATATTAGTAATCCTTGCATTTGGCCTTGTCTTTGCAAACAGCTTCCAGGCGGCTGGCGCGCCAGAGGAAAACAGTTGCAGGCCGGTCGAGCTTTCATTCGCCGACGGGGGCGAAACGCCGGGCGCGGAAACGGTTTTGAACGAAACGAACGCGACAAGCCCCGGCGCTTTGGAAAACGCTTCCCAGTCAAACGAGACGCTTGAGTCAAATTCCTCGGAAGACGGGTTGTTCACTCCCTCGATTGAACCGACGGCAGAACCGACGCCTGAGCCCACTCCTGAAACGCCTGCAGTTGAAGAAAACGCGACCCAGAAAAATGAGACCGCGCCCGCCAAGGAAAAGACCCAAAAGCGCTTCAAAATCAGGGGCTCGCGCGGCAATGAAATCACTTCCACGCTCACGCTCTTCAATTCAACCACGGGCGCAGTCGAAACAGTACTCTCCGGCCCGGATAAGGCAGTGGACGCGTGGGACAACGGTTACGATGCCGAAGCGGTTTTTGAAGACACGGCAGTCAAGAAAATCCGGTTCAAGAAACTCAACGTGACCGATAACTTCAGCCTCGGCGTAGACGACGTGCCCCTCGGCGCAGTCCCGGCAGGCGCGCTGCAGGCGTACGCCATCGACCCGTCCGCGCTCCAGTTCGAGGAGGCCACGGCGACGATAACCGCGCAGGGAACCGAGCTATACAAGTGCAAGGACTGGTCGTTTGAGGCGCAGTCGTGCGGCGGCGAATGGGCGAAGATACTGGACCTTGTTCCCGGTCAGGACTATGAACTCCCGTTGTCGGCCGCGGACCCCGCGTTCTACGAAACAGGCTATTACAATTTCACGGCGCTGACAAGATGCAACACGACTGCTGCAGGAGCTGCCGGCGGAAGCGCTTCCAACTCCAAATTCTGCGCTATAAACCTTACTTTCAGCTCCGGATGGGATTCCGGAACCATAAACAACATCACCTTTTTCGCGAACGCCGCCGCTTCGAGAAACGGCGGTTTTGGAAACCAGCCCACTGCCTCGAACCACAGCGGATGGTTTGACCGGGACACGACGCCTGTGAACGGCAACGAAAAGCTCGTCAACTACTCGGCCTATGCCGCGGGTTTCCCGATAAACAACAACGTCGTCTGGACGGTTGCGGTCCAGGCAACTGACGGCTTCAATTCGACCAACTGCACCACGTGGTCCAGCGGCTACTGCACGTGGAACGCCAACATCACCGTCAGCGTAACCTGCGGCGTCGGCAGGGCCTGCACGGCAAACACCACCTTGCTGAACGTAACCTACAACATCACGTTATACGACACCACGCCGCCGAAATACTACTCGGTCGGCCAGAACAAGACGACGAACATTGTTCCAAGCGACTCGCTGAAGTTCTACGCGAACTGGACGGACGTCAAGAACCTAAGCGGTTACATCTTCTCGTGGAACGCGACCGGCTCATGGGCAAACGATTCGGCAGTGGCTTTCACCACCGTCTTGACAAGCAACTGGAGCAACGCCACGAAAACAATCCCGTCAAGCGCAGACGGCCAAGCAGTCGGGTGGATGATATACGCAAACGACTCGTCAGGCAACTGGAACGCCACTCCAACAACCGCATTTTACGTGAACGCCACGAATCCGCCGAAATACTATTCCGTCGGACAGAACACGAGTGCGCCAAACCCA
>JAPLXB010000021.1 GCA_026396285.1 Microcaldota archaeon | reverse complement strand
AAAGCCGCTTCCGGCGCCTTCGACTGCTTCAAGGGAATCGCCCGCGGCCGCTCCAACCGAAGCCAAGCCCGCCGCACAACCGCCTGCTGGAAAGGGGCCGGGCTTCTTCACCGTCCTCTGGAAGCCGAAGGAAACGCTTGCGTTTGAAAAACAGCGGGCCTCGCTTTCAAGGGGCTTTATGAAACTCGCCAAAGTCGGCTTCGCCCTCGGCCTCATCGCAGGAATCATTGTTGCAGCAGTCCTGCTTTTCATCTCCTCACTGATTCCGGAACAGTACCTTAGCGCAATTCCTTTTCTCGGCTCGCTTAGCACACTGGCAGTAATTCTCCTAATTGCGTTTATTTTAGTTGGAACCGTAATGTTTCCGTTATCCAACCTGCTTGGCGCGATTATTCCGTTCATTTGCGCAAAGCTGTTTGGCGGGAAAGGGACGTTTTCCCAGCACTTTTATCTTACTGCGGTAACAGCCGCTCCCATTCTGGTAGTGTCAATTCTGGCCTCGCTAACCACAGTCATCCCACTCTTGGGCATGCTGGTCGTCCTTCTCGTCACCATCTATGCACTTTATTTAGTCATTCTCGCGATAAAAGTGGCGCATGAGTTCAGCACGCTAAAGGCAGTCGCGGTGTTTGTCGCCTGTTTAGTTGTTGGCGCGGTTATTTCCTATGCCGCCTTGCAGTTCGCCGGAGGCACGGCGCTAACCGAAATTGGCGCAGCCACCGCAGGGCCGTTGACCACAGTGCAGGCCACGGCGACAGCCACTCCCGCCCCCGCGCAGGTGCGTGCGTGCGACGCCTTTGACTGCCTCATAGATGCGTCGAGGAACTGCGCGCCCGCAACGCTTACCAACAGCAGTACAGTCAATCTTTTCGGAATGCTGGTGACTACGACCACGTTTTATGAGATAAGGGAAGCCGAGGCAGGCAAATGCGTCCTTTACTGGAAGACGCTGAAGCAGGAGATTCGCTTCAGCGACGAAACCATCAGCAAGCTACTGGATTCAAACGCCACGATGGGCCAGGTTCGGCAACAGGAACAGGAAGCAAATGACGCCGCAAAACAAGTAGAAGGAGTCGACGTGACGTGCAAGTTCAAAACCAGCGACCTGACCAGCATGCTTGCGAGATGGAGCGCGGGCAACATTTCCACAAGCGTGTCCTGCACCCTCGCGGGATGCAGTTACACTGGCGGAGACCTTGCCCTCGGCGAATGCAGTGGGGCGGGGTTAGTATAAGCGCCTGCACTGCGCTAATCGCGTTGGCTGGCTAGGCTGCCGGCTTTGGGATGGGCTCGGCTTAGCCGAGGTCAATAGTTACTTTTCCTTTTTCCAGCCGCGCTTTTTTCGCGCGCAGTCCCCGGTTGATTTCGCTCTCCGGCCGCTTTTCCTTCAGCGCCGCCTTCGCTTCCGCCAGTATTTCTTCCACGAGCGGGTAGTTGGCGTAAACCGCTTCCGCCTTCTCCTTCGCAGCCTTCTCGTTCTCAATGAATTCCTTCAACGCCTCTTCCTGCTGCCGGAGCGCGAAACGCATTTTTTCAAGGCGCACGCTTTCCTCCACTTGCTCGGGCTGGGCGCGATAGTATTCGTCAAGGGCTTCGCTGAGTGAGGGAAACGTTTTTTGTTCCAGGCCGGCGGCGAGTTTTTTCAGTGGAAATGGCGAAAAAGCCACTGGCTTCCCCTCCTTCAAATAGAGCGTTGGCTGCTTCTTGCCCGCGAGGCCGGCGACCGCCTTTGAAAGCGCCCGCGCATCCTCTTTTGAAAGCGCGCCCGCATCCTTTCCCAAGGCGATGCCGGCTTCGGCGCACGCTTCCTCCAAATAGAACGGCGCCAAGTTAACGGTTTTTGAGAGCGCGGAAACGATTTTTCCATTCATCCCATCCAAGTCCTCAGGCGCCAGGGCGCGGAAGTCCTTTTTTCCAGCAGGCGGTGAGGCATAATTTTCCTTTGGCGCGAGTTTGCGGGCGGCGTATTCCGCGCGTTGCAGGACTTGCAGGATTGTGTTGTTTTCGTCGCAAAGGATTATGTTGCCTGCGCCGAACATTTCAAAAACCAGGCGATATGTTTTTTCCTTGCGCAGCGTGAGGGCGATGATGCGGTCGAAATTCACTTGTTCGGCGCGGTCGAGGACCGCGTTTTCAAGGAGTTTCCTAAGCGTGGCGGCGAAGTGCGGCGGCTGCTTCGGCGGCTCCTCCAGGTATTTCGTGAGGTGCGCGCGCTTGCCCGGGATTACCAAGAGGTTGTATTCGGTGCCGTGCTTGTTGAACCTCAGCCGGAACGCCCGGCCCTGTTGGTATATCTTGTTCAAGTGGCCGCCGGTGGCTTCAGCGAGTTCGCCGATGGCGTGGAAGTAGTCAAGGTTGCTCATTTCCTGCATGGAAGTAATTGGCTTGAAACAGTTTTTTAAGCAATTGAGGGGTCATGTGGTCATGAGGACGCGGGGCGTCGGCAACAATATCCATGCCAGGGCGAGTGGAACGCCGATTATTGAACTGCAGGGGGTAAAAAAGATTTACCACATGGGCTCGGTTGCCGTGAACGCCTTGGCCGGGATTGACTTGAAGATAATGCCGGCCGACTTCGTGGCGATTACCGGGCCGAGCGGGTCAGGGAAGTCGACGCTGATGCACATTGTGGGATGCCTTGACGTGCCTACTGAAGGAAAACTGTTGCTGGACGGGCAGGACGTGGCGGCCCTTCGGGAAAGCGACCTTGCGCAAATAAGGGGGAAGCGGATCGGGTTTGTTTTCCAGGACTTCAATCTCGTTCCCGCGCTGAGCGCCTTGGAGAACGTCCAGCTGCCGCTGATGTTCCAAGGGGTGCCCCAGGCCGAGCGGGCGGCGAAGGCTGCCAAGCTGCTTGGACAGATGGGGCTCGGCGAGCGCACGAAGCACCTTCCGATGGAGTTGAGCGGCGGCGAGCAGCAGCGCGTGGCGATTGCGAGGGCGCTTGCAACGGACCCGGACGTTATCCTAGCGGACGAGCCGACTGGAAACTTAGACACGAAGACCGGGGAAAACATAATGAAAGTAATCAGCGCGCTGCACGACGAAGGTAATAAAACGGTCATAATCGTAACGCATGAGGCGGTGGTGGCGAGGTTCGCCGAGCGCATAATCCGCGTCAGGGACGGGATCATCATTGCCGACGGCGCCAACAAGGAAATGTTGAGGGTGGTCGCATGAACAAGAAGGCGTTTTTCGTTCTTTTCACTGCCGCGCTTTGGCTGTTCGCCCAGGCGGACACTGTGGCAGGTGGTTTGAAGATTTACACTGATGCGGCGTATGCCACGCCGTTCCCGGCAGAGCCGGGCAAGTATTTCGAGGTGTGGTTCAAGATACAGAACCCTGGTTTCACGATAAGCAGCGGTTCCTGCGAACTGCTCCCTAAGTATCCGTTCTCGCTCGACTCAGGAGAGGCGACGACAAAGGAGCTTGGGCAGGTTTTGCGCGAAAGCTATGCTTACGTCAAGTACCGGCTCAGGGTGGCATCGGATGCGGTGCAGGGCGACAACGAGCTCAACATCAGGTGCAGGACGGATTTGGACCCGTTGTGGGTTAACGCGACGCTGATAATCCCGGTGAAGACCGCGCAGCCGACGCTTAACATTGACGCCGTGTCATCCGATCCCGTGGAAGCGAGGCCCGGAAGCCCGGTGAAGACCGTCGTCGTCCTGAAGAACTACGCGCCAAACACCCTGAAAGACATCCTCGTGAAAATGGACACGTCGGAGAGCACGCCGCTTGCGCCGATGGGCGGCTCGAGCGAAAAACGCATCCCTTCGCTTGCGGGCGGGGAGTCGGCCCAAGTGGTTTTCGATTCAATAGTCCTCCCTGACGCGGCGCCCAAGGTCTACAGGGTGCCGGTTACGATAAGCTACGGCGACGAGCTCGGGAACGCTTACTCTAAGGCAGACGTCCTCACGGTCGTGGTTTCGGACGCGCCGCGCATTTCAACCAGGATTGAAAGCACGACCATAATCAGGTCCGGGACCCAGGGCAAGGTTAACATACAGATAGTGAACGAGGGGCTGGCCGAAGCAAAGTTCCTGCGCGTCACACTGCAGAAGTCAGACGGTTTTGAAATCGTTTCGCCGGCGGACACGTACCTTGGAACCCTCAATTCAGACGACTACGAAACCGCGGAATTCACCGTGTTCTTGAAACAGACCGACGCGAAAGCCATTTGGCTGCCGGTGACGGTTGAATTCACCGACGCCCTCAACCGACAGCACTCCCAGGCATCCAACATCCAATTGCGCCTGTACTCCGAGGACGAAATCAATTCAATCGGGCTGGAGCAGAAGGGCGGCACCAGCATCGTCATCATCGTGGTGGTTCTGGCGGTGGCCGGCTACCTAGCGTACCGGGGATACAAGCAGTTCAGGAAAAAGTGAGTTGGCAGTGATTTGATTGAACGCCGAGTATCTTAGGCTAGCGTTCACCCACCTGCGCCACCGCCCCACGCGCACGCTGCTGACTATGATAGGCATATTCATAGGCATCGCGTCGGTCGTCGCGCTCGTCTCCCTCGGGCAGGGGCTGCAGAACGCGATTGAGGATCAGTTCAAGAGCCTGGGCGCGAACAAGATAATGGTCATGCCCGGCGGGGGCGGAATGGGGGTAATGGGCATGTTCACCTCCTCCGTGGAGATGACCGAGGAGGACCTGGAAACCGTGAAGAGGACCCAGGGAATCAAGATGGCGGTCGGGATGATCACTAAGACAGGGATACTGGAATTCGGGGACGAAAAGAAGGGCACTTTCGTCATCGGGTTGCCCGTGGACGAAGACGGGAGGAAGCTCGTCGAAGGGATGACGTCGATAAAGGTGGCGCACGGCAGGCTCGGAAGGGAGGGCGACCGGTACAAGATGGTGGTTGGCTATTCGCTCGCTAGGACGGAAAACAGCTTTTTCAAAAAACCAGTCAAGGTTGGCGACAGGATAGGGCTGCTCGGCAGGAACTTTGACGTAGTCGGCACGCTCGAGACAATCGGCAACCCTGCGGATGACTCGCAAGTGTACATACCAATAGAGACCGCAAAGGAGGTGTTCAACACCGAGGAATACATCATAATTTATGCGGAGTCTAGGGAGGGACTTGACACGACGAACGTCGCGGAAGCGGTGAGCGAGGAGCTGCGCAGGAGGCATGGCGTGAAGGAGGGGGAAGAGGACTTTTCGGTCCAGACCATCGAGCAGCTGAAGAGCAGCTCTCTCAACATCTTACTCATAGTGCAGGCAATAGTCCTCACGATTGCCGCGGTGTCGCTGGTCGTAGGCGGCGTTGGGATAATGAATACTATGTACACCGCGGTGCTCGAGCGCACGCGCGAAATCGGCATCATGAAGGCCATTGGCGCGACGAACGAGGACATAATGTGGATTTTTCTCGTCGAATCCGGGCTCCTAGGAATGGTCGGCGGCCTTATCGGCGTTACTCTCGGCGCCGCGGTCAGCAAAGGGGTTGAAGCGGTGGCGGTCCAGGCCCTTCAGACGACGCTTCTCCAAGTATGGCTTCCGCCAGAACTGATAGTAGGCACGCTCATGTTCTCGTTCGCCATAGGCGCGGTTTCGGGCGTGCTGCCCGCGAGGCAAGCCGCGATGCTGAAGCCGGTGGAGGCGCTGAGATACGAATAGTGCTGGAAGCGTTGCCGCGGAGGCTGCACGAGCTGAGCCGGCTGCGGAAACTGCCGCAACCTGGCGAAAAACGTTTTCAGGGGGTTGCTTACGCGTTATGTGCCCTCACCACGCGGAGGGGGATTGCGTTCTTTTCAAACTCTATTCGCGAGAGCTCGACCGCGCTGACGGTCTTCTTCGGCAGGCTTATTGCCGGCGGCGCACCCATTGCCAGCTGCAGCGCCCTTGCGCCGATGATGCGCGCCTTTTCATACTTTGTCAACTCGATTTTCGCGGATTTTCCAGCCAATCAAATCACCCCAAAAGTGCAGTTGCGACTTTCAGTATCGAGGGCCTTTTTGCCACGACTTTCGTGACAATCGGCTTGAAGTCGCCTGAAAGAAGCTTTTCAAGGTCCTGCGAGTCAATCATCCCGATGACGGCGTTGAAGTCGTCGTCCGACAGCTTTTCAAGCACTTTCCTAAGCAAAAGCCGCTTTTCCAGTTTCCTGGATTCGGCTGCCCGCCACTGAGTCTCATACGCGGAAAGCGTTTTTTCGGAAAAGTCGCGCGCGGAATGCGCCTTGGCCGCAACTTCAGCGGCTATTCTCGCGGCCTTCATCGCCAGCGCGATTCCCCCCCCGTGAACGGGGTCAACCTGGTGCGCGGACGTGCCGACGGCCATGAAGTTGTCTGCGACCATTTTCTTCACCGGTGCGCCGACGCTGATTATGCCCGCCTTTACTTCTATTATCTCGGCTTTTTTCATGCGCGGGTTCCTCGCAATCCATTCGTCCAGGCATTTTTTTGGGTCCGCCCCGCTCGAGCCGCCCACGCCTATGCCCACGTTCGCCACGTCCTTTCCCTTCGGGAACACCCAGACGTATCCGCGCGGCGCAGCCGACCCGAAGTAAATCTCTATGAACGGCTCGCATGGCACGTTCACCATCTCGTACTCGTAGCAGGTGTCAACGTCATAAAGCGTCGCGAGCGCGTCTATGCCCGCCTCGCGCGCGAGCTTTGCCTCCATTCCCTCGGCAGACACCACCAGCGGCGCCTTGAATTCAATTTCCTCGCCGAAGGAAACCGCCTTGACTCCGGCTATTTTCCCATTTTCCTTCAACAGGCCGGTTGCCATCGTCCTCGGCAGGATGTGCGCGCCTTTTCTCCCGGCTTCCATTGCCAGGAACTTGTCGAAAATCTTGCGCTCCAGAACATGACCCTTGGTCTGGGGAGTAGTGAGCTTTATTGACTTGCCGTTGGGGGAAAACATGAGCGCGCCCTCGATGTCCGAGGCGATGCACGACCGCGGCAACTCGAGCTTGCGGCCCGAGGAAAAGTCGATTCCAATTCCTTCGCCGCAGCGCACCGGCGAGCCTAATTCCTTTTTTTTGTCAATCACGACGACGCTCATTCCGCGTGACGCCGCCTCGGCCGCGAAAGTTGTGCCTGCCGGGCCTGCGCCGACGACGACCGCGTCATATTCTTCCATGAACAAAACACCTGCTTTCCCTATTTCCAGTTCATCCGCTTATTTTTTTCGGAAGGCTCAGCGCCTTGGCCGGACAGGCCTTGACGCACGTGCCGCATTCCGTGCACTTTTTCTCGTCCACGATTATCTTTACTTCGTTGAGCGTGAGCGCCAGGAACGGGCACACTGAGACGCATCCCGCGCAGTAAACGCATTTTGAGCCATCTACCCTAACCGCCATTCAATGCACCAGAATAAGCAGTTATACTTGGTTCGCGGCATTTAAAAAGATTTTTTCCAAATCCGCGCCGGCCGCGCCCGCGGTCCGCGCCGGGCGCAGCGCATACCGCCTAGTCGAACTGGTTGAATTCCTCGTTGTTGAACTCGAACACGTTTTTTACGAAACGCCGGCCGTCAAAGGTGAACTGCGGCAGAACCTCGGGCAGCGAGCCCTTGAACGCCTCCAGCGGGAGGTTTTGGAACGCGTCAAGGATGTAATCGTCGCGGCCGAACGAGAAAATGACGACCGGGTGGCTGAGCCCGCCTTCCAGCGACACCACGCGGACCTTGGCGCCGAGCCCGAGGGCCTGGAGGAGGGAGCACAGGAATATCGCGCGGTCGAACGCGTCGGCTGCGCCGAGCTCCATGATGTCCTTTGGGGAAAGCCAGTAGGTGACGCTGAGGTTGGCGTGAACGGGCCGGAGGGACTGGACGAACTTGTACGCGGTTTCCGCGAGAACGATTACGTCCGCGCCTGGCAGCGATTCCGCGATTTTTTCCTTTACTTTTGCAACCACTTCGTCGCCCTTGTCCACGAGCGCCTTCAGTTGCGGGACGGTCTTTTCCTCGCCCGCGTTTATGACCGACGTGTATTTTTCAATTATTTTCCGGTAGACGGACAGGCGCGTCTTGTAGGGCGTGACGTCCTCGCATACCGCCGCCTCCTTTTCATCCTCTTTTTTTTCCGGCAGCCTCCTGATTTTAAGGAATGGGAAAATCGTTTCCAACGCCATGAAAAACACCTGCTGCGGCGGCTTCCTGCGCCCGGCTCGCCTGCAATCGATTAAATAGGCGGTTTGGAGGAATTAAAGAATATCGCTTTCGTATCACTTTCGTGTTTTCGGCGGCTAGAGTGGTTTAATGGAAATAAGTTTCCTCGGCGGCGCAAGGGAGGTCGGAAGGAGTTGCCTGCTCGTGGAAGGCATGCAAAACACGCTTCTGGACTGCGGGGTGAAACTCGAGGAAAAAGAGGAGTATCCGCTGCTGGAGCACCACGCAATCAGGAAAATCAACCGCGTCGTCGTCTCCCACGCGCACCTGGATCACTCCGCTTACGCGCCCGCGCTTTATGCGGCCGGCTACCGGGGCCCGGTGATTCTCACGAAGCCTACGCGCGACCTGATGCAGCTTCTTTTGGCGGATTACCTGCGCATAAACAAGGGCGCTTCCCCGTATTCGGAACAAGACGTCGCGAAACTGCTTAAGCACACGCAGATTCTTGAAATCGGCGAGTGGTCGGACCGCGGAAGGGGCATTGTGCGGCTCCAGGAATCGGGCCACATCCTCGGAAGCGCCATGACCGAGTTGAGGGACGAGAAGAAAGTCCTTTACACGAGCGACATCAACACGCGCTCGTCACGGCTCCTGGAGGGGGCGACGCGCGGCCTCGAAGCCGACATCCTCATCATTGAAAGCACGTACGGCTCCAAAAAGGACAGGCACGCGTCCGCAAAAGAGGCGTCGCAGAAACTCGTCAAGTCCATCCGCGAGAGCCTGGACAAGGGCGGGAAGGTAATCATTCCCACGTTCGCAATCGGCAGGGGGCAGGAAATCCTTTTCACTCTCGAAAGCCACATCCGCTCGGGCGCGCTGCCGAGGGTCCCGATTTATTTGGACGGGATGATAAACAAGGCGTTGCGGATTTACAGGCACAACGCGGTTTACCTCAAGAAGGAGGTGCAGCGCAGGATACTCACGTCCGACGACGACCCTTTCAAGAGCCCGTATTACCTCGTTCCGGAAAGGAAGGACAGGAGCGACGTCTTCGAGCAGGAGAAGGCAATCATCCTTGCCACGAGCGGCATGCTCAACGGCGGGCCCGTGCTGACCTATTTGGAGCACCTCGGGGGGGACAAGAAGAACAAGGTGATTCTCGTCGGCTACCAAGCCGAGGGAACGCGCGGGAGGGCTCTCCTTGACGGCGCAAAGGAACTGGAACTGGATGGGAAAACCATTGACATCAAACTCAAGGTCGACCAGGCGCCGTTCTCCGGCCACTCGGACTACCAGGAACTCGTGGAGTTCGCGAGGACCGTGAAAGGCGTGGAAACCGTTTTCATAGTGCACGGCGAGGAACAAAAGCCGTTCGAGCTCGCGAAAGGGATTGAGGACGTTTTCAAGCACAGTGTGGACGTGATTGTCCCGTCCCTCGGCGAAACAGTTAGGGTGTGAAAGGGGATTGGCGTGAAAAGGGACTTCGCTGGTTTTGAGAAGGCCGCCCGCGAGGCCGGCAAGCATTGCCTGGAGGCAAAAAATCCGCTTGTTGTCAACCACTTCGACGCCGACGGCATCTCCGCAGGGGCAATCGTGTGCAGGGCATTCAGGAAAAACGGCGTCAATTACTCGGAAGTCACGGTCCGCAGGGCTGGCTCGTTCGGGAAATGGGGCGCGTTCAAGGAAATCGTGTTCTGCGACCTCGGCGGCGAGGAGGAAAAGGCGCTCAAAGCGTTTCCTGGAAAGACGGTTTTCGTGTTCGACCACCACCCGCCGGCCCGG
Organism: Microcaldota archaeon; assembly: GCA_026396285.1. Lineage (GTDB taxonomy): Archaea > Micrarchaeota > Micrarchaeia > Norongarragalinales > JAPLXB01 > JAPLXB01. The sequence continues at coordinate 40,076 of JAPLXB010000021.1, read as the reverse complement.
CCGTTGGAAGAGCTGCCGGACAACGTGATCCACGTCAACCCGCATTTTTACGGAATCGACGGCGCGAGCGAATGCAGCGCCTCGACCGCGACTTACTTCGGGTTCAGGGAAAAATACGCGGTCGAACTCGCGGTTGCTGGTGCAGTCGGCGACACCCAGGACTTCGGCCCCGCAGGCAGCCTGTTCGGCGTCAACAAGGTTCCGGTCAGGGAAGGCGGGCGGGCGCGTGTCATTGAAACGCGCACTTCCCTGAAGCTCGTCGGCGCCGCGTGGAAGCCCCTTGACAAGCTTATTTCAGAGGCGATTGCCCCGGCGATTCCGGACTTCTTGGACGACCGTAAGGCTGCAGCGCGGTTCCTGCAGGCCAGCGGCCTGGATGAAAACGCGGCGTATTCCGAGTTGCCCGAAGTAAAAAAGAGGCTGCTGAAGGAACTGCTTTCCAGGCGCGTGAGGCCCGGGGCCGCAGCGCCGCTCTTCGGCGAGGTGTACTTTTTCCCCCGCGAAAAAGAAAAAGTGCTCAGCACAGCGACCGAATACGCGGCAGTGCTTAACGCATGCGGCAGGCAAGGCAAGGCAGACGACGCCATCAAAATGTGCCTCGGCGGCAAGGCGGCGCTGGCGAAGGCAAAGAAAGTCGTGGCAAGGCACGAGGAACTCCTGCCAAGGGAACTGTTTTTCGCTAAACAAAAAGCTGCGGACATGGGCAAGTTCGTGCTCGTTGACGGCAGGGGAAAAATAAGGGAGTCCTCGGTCGGAAACGTCGCCGGCGCGTTACTCGCTTCAGGGCTTTCCGGCTCCAAACCAGTGCTGTCAATGGCGACTGCGCCCGGGCAGACCAAGTTTTCAGCAAGGGCTGGCAAAGGATCCGCGTATGATTTCGGAAAAATCCTGGCGGAAGCCGCCGAGGCGGTCGGCGGAAACGGCGGCGGGCACGCTGTCGCCGCGGGCGCGAGCATTCCTGCTGGTTGCGAGAAAAAGTTCCTGGCGCTTTTCTCGGCCGCGCTCTAGTCACCTTGGAAAAAAGCGCGAACGCTGCCCGCTTGCAACCGGAGACTTTTTTAAACCCCGGCAGCATAAATTTTGTGCCGCTAAGACCCTCCAGGGTTTTGCTGTTGTTTTCGGCCGTGGCTGGCCGGGTGATTGAATTGAGTGCATTAGACGTTCCGCCACTGAAACTGATAGACGCCGCCGCAGCAGAATTGGAAAAAGAAGGCAAGCTGAAGCCGCCCGCGTGGGTGGGCTTGGTGAAGTCCGGCGCCCACGCCGAGCGCGTGCCTGCTGACAGCAAGTTCTGGTTCAAGAGGGCCGCCTCGCTGTTGAGGACGCTTTACGCGAGCGGAAAATCCGTCGGAGTGGAGAGGCTGAGGCACAAGTACGGCGGGAGGAAGGAGCACAACGTGTCCAGGCCGCACCACACGAAAGCCGGCGGCAAAACCATCCGCGTGTGCTTCCAGCAGCTGGAGGCGGCGGGGTTGGTGAGGAAAGAGAAGGCGGGCGGGCGCGTGATGACCCCGGCTGGCGTCTCGTTCCTGGACAAGTGCGCCAAACAGGCGGGTGCTTAATTGGAAGAGGATTACCAGCAGGCGGTCGCGCAGGCACAGGCGGAAAGGGCCGCAGAAATGCAGAGGCGGGCCATGCTGAAGCAGGTGCTTGACGGCGCGGCGTTCGAGAGGATGACGCGCATAAGGATGTCGAACCCGGAGTTGTACTTGAAAATATTCAAGTTGCTGATATATCTTTACCAGAACGGCCAGTTGAAGGCGACGGTAGGAGAAGAGGAGTTGAAGGCGCTGGCCGCGAAGCTGGTGGAGAAAAAGCACGAGCCGAGCATAACGCGGCTCCAGAAATGAGGACGGCAGGCGGATGCGCGAAAAAGCCGAATGGCGGTGGTGTTGATGGCGAAGGCGAAAAGTTTCGAACTCAAGAAAAAGCTCGCGAAGGCGCTGACCCAGAACAGGCGGATACCTGTTTTCGTGATTGCTAGGACGAAGCGCGGCGTTGTGCGCAACCCGAAGGCGAGGCACTGGCGCACGAGGAAACTCAAGATTAAAACGAGGTGATGGCGTTGGCGGAAACATCCGAAAAAACGGCCAGCGTGAGTGAAGCAAGCGTTAAAATGAAGGGCGCTGCCGAGAAAAAAGAGCACGAGCAGAAGCCCTCCCCCATCGCGGTCAAAAGAGAGTTGAAGGTCGAGGAAAAAGCCGATGAAAAAACCAGGATTGCCGGGGCTTTGAAGAAATCGGCTGCCGAGGCCGCAAAGGATGCCGGGAAACCGGCCGGCGCAGCTGCGCCTTCGGCGGGCGGTGAAAAAAAGCCTTCCGAACAAAAGCCCGTGGAAAAAAAGGAGTACAAAAAGCCCGCGGAACAGAAGCCGGAGGAAAAGAAGCGCGAAATCGTGCTTGAACGCGTGTACACGGTTCCTTTGGTTGACGCGTACGCGAAGCCGGCGAAGAAGCGGGCCGGGCGGGCTGTTAAAATCCTGAGGGAATTCCTTTCCAGGCACATGCATGCCCAGAATGTAAAAATCGATCCGAAGGTCAACGAGTTCATTGAATCGCGCGGCGCCACGTCGCCAGCCAAGGCGGTGCGGGTAAACGCGTCAAAGGACAAGAGCGGTCTCGTGTGGGCCGGGCTTGCGGCGATGAAATGAGGATAGTGAAGGCGTCTTTTGAAAAGAACCCGTTCATAGGGCTTTTCATCAGGGCCAGCGAACGCATCGTGCTGGTGCCGAGGAACGCGCCCAAGAAACTTGTCGACGCGGCAGCCGAAACCCTTGGCGCCGAGGTAGTGAGGCTTTTCGTCAACCAGTCCTACCTCCTGGGCCTGTATACTGCAATGAATTCGACCGGCTGTGTGCTGCCGGACTTCGCCGAAAAAGAGGATATTGCAATTCTCAAGAAGGCCGGGTTCAACGTCGCTTTAATCAGCAGCAGGTTCGCTGCAGTCGGGAACAACGTTCTGGCGAACGACAAGGGCGCGCTCGCCAACCCGGAACTCAGCAAAAAGGACTGTGGCGCGATTTCCGACTGCCTGGGCGTGAAGGTTTCGCAATTCAAGGTCGGCGGCCATTCGACGGTCGGCTCGCTCAACGTGGTGACGAACAGTGGCATCTTCGCCTACAGCGAGGCGAGCGAACACGAGCTGAAGAGGATGGAGGAATGCTTCGGCGTCGGGGCCACGCGCGGAAGCGCCAACATGGGCGTACCGTTCAATTCCCTCAGCGTAGTCGCCAACTCCAAGGGCGCTGTCGTCGGGGAACTGACCAGCGGCTTTGAAATAACCCGGGTTTACGAGGCGTTTGCATGAAAGAGGATGAGCTCAACCGCGCGCTGTACGAGCTTTCCCTGCTCAGGGAAAGGATCGGGGAACTCCAGCGCCAGGCGTCGGCTCTGCAGGGAATCTCCGAAGGCGCTGCCGCAACAGCCGAAGCGGTTTCAAGCATAGGCAAGGAAGCCATGTTCCAGTTGGGCGCCGGCGCAATGATGAAAGCCGGCCCGACCGGCGGCATTCTTGTCGACATGGGTTCCGGAACAATAGTTGAAACGAAGCCCGACGAGGCGAAAAAGATACTTGAAGCGCGGGCTGCGCAGGCGAACGCGGCGCTCCAGCAGGTGCAGAAAGCGATTTCCGAGGCAGCCAACCGCGCGCGGGAACTCAACGAGGCGGTCAGGGAGGCAGGGCGCGAATGAAGTGCAGGAACTGCCGGTCTGGGGAAGTCGTAGTGACCCTACTTTCAGACTGGAGCAATTTCGTGTGCAAGTGCGAGTCCTGCGGCTCGACTTCGGTAGTGCCAATCGCGGACGACGACTACGAAAAGTTCTCAAAAATGCTGAAATGAAAAAGCTTTGACGGCGGGATGGGGAGGCGTGGGCGATGTTCGACCTGCTTAAGAAAAAAATCTCCTCGTTCGTTGACGCGATAGTCAGGAAAGAGGAGGCGAAGGAAAAGGAGGCGGAAAAGGCCGCGGTTGAACCAGCGGAAACCGCAGAAGAAAAGCCGGTGCAGGCGCCGGTTCCGCGCGAGGAAAAAAAGGCCCGGCCGGCTGAAAAGGCAAAAGAACCAGCGGCGGCGCCGGAGGCGAAAAAACCGCCGGCCGCCAAGGCAGAGGACCGGCTGAAGCCGAAAACCAGCGTATTCGGCAAAGTCAAGGCGTTCATAACCGGCGAAATCACTATAAACGAAAAAGAGCTGTCCGGCCTTTTGAACGAGTTGGAAATCGCGTTGCTTGAAAGCGACGTCTCCTATGAGGCGGCCGGTTACGTACGCGAACAGCTCGGGAAAAGGCTTGCTGGAAAGAAAATGGCGGTGGGCGAAGTCGGCGCACGGGTCAGGAAAGAGGTCGCGGACGTCATCGAGGGCGTTTTCCCGGAGCAGGGCGGGCTGTTTGCGATGGCCGCCGAGAAAAAGGCGGGCGGAAAGCCGTTTGTCATCCTCTTCGTCGGCCCCAATGGAATGGGAAAAACCACCACTATTGCAAAAATCGCCCAACTGTTCAAGGAAAAGGGCTTTTCAAGCGTCATCGCAGCAGGCGACACGTTCAGGGCTGCTGCAATCCCGCAGATAAAGGAGCACGGCGAGAGGCTCGGCATACCCGTCATTGCCCACGCGCCCGGTTCGGACCCGACGTCCGTCGCGTTTGACGCGGTTTCGTTCGCGAAGGCGCGGGGAATTGACTGCGTGCTGGTTGACACCGCTGGCAGGCAGGAAACAAACTACAACTTGGTCAAGGAAATGGAGAAAATGAACCGCGTGCTCAAGCCGGATTACCGGATTTTCATCGCCGAAGCGGTCGCGGGCCACTCGCTCGCCGAGCAGGTGAAGCAGTTCGACAAGGCCGCGGGCGGAGTTGACGGCATAGTGCTCACGAAAACGGATTGCGACGCCAAGGGCGGCGGCGCGGTCGGGATAGCGTACGAGACGAAAAAACCCGTCCTTTTCATCGGAACCGGCCAGGGATACGGTGACTTAAAGGAGTTTGACCGGAAATGGTTCGCTAAAAACATTGCGGGGGTGGCGGAATGAACGACCACATTGAACGGAGCGCCGGTGAAAAGCCGGTGAAGGAAGGAGAGGAACACGAAGTGACCATTGAGTCCGTGGGCGCAAAGGGCGACGGGCTCGCGAGGATAAGCAACTTCGTCATATTCGTGCCGGGAGCGACTGCGGGGGAAAAAACGCGCGTAAAGATAACCACTGTGCGCCTCAAGTTCGCAATCGCTGAAAAAATATGAGCCGGACGGGCGTTCTCTTGACCCAATACCTGCTGCCGATTCTATCTCTTGCGTTCTCCGTGCTTGCGGGCGCGTTGACGAAGGCAACCGACCGCCTCGGCGACAAAACCATCGCTTACTTCACCGGTGCCGCGTACGGGGCCACTGCGGCGCTCGCTGCCAACTTCCTTCCGGACGCCGCCCCGTTGTTCCTCGGCCTCGTATTGGGAAACCTTTTTGCCCGCAAGATAGACACGCGCGCCCACGGCACCGGCGCATTCACGTTCGTGGTCCTGCTGGCGCTCGCCAGGCCTAATTTCACGCCGCTTTTCCTGCCAGCCACTGTTTTTTTCGCGGCAACCGCCTTTTGCGACGAATTGTTCGCGGAACGCGCGAAAAAAGCCGGAAAAATCAAAAACCTTGAAAAGGCGTTCAGCCTGCGTCCGCTTGCGCCGCTTGCCTGCCTCGCGTTCGGAATCGCCACAGGCGTCTACGCCCCGCTGGCAACAATCATCGCCTTTGACGCCTCGTACGCCGCGGCAGGTTATTTAATTAGAAGCGGGAAACCGCTGTAAGGTGGCTTGCTTGCCGGTGCTTGTTTTTCCAGACGGCTCTAAAAAAGATTTCCCAAAAGGAACCACTGCCTTCCAGGTGGCGGAATCGCTTGGAAAGCGGCTGGCGTCTGCAGCGCTCGCCGCGAAGTTAAACGGCGGGGCCGTTGACTTGAACGCGCCCATCGCCGAGGACGGAGCCATAGAGATTCTCACCTTTGACTCTCCTGCCGGAAAGGAGGTGTTATGGCATTCCGCGTCCCACGTCCTTGCAAAGGCGGCGAAGGAATTGTGGCCGTCGCTCAAGTTGACTATAGGGCCCGCGATAGAGGAGGGGTTTTACTACGACTTCGACGCCGAAAAGCCGTTTTCCGAAGAGGACCTCAAACGGCTTGAGGAAAAGGCGTTGGAAATAATCAAGCGCAACGAGAAATTCACCCGCATCGTGCTGCCGCACGCGGAGGCGCTGCGCAAGAACAAGGGACTGGGGGAACCGTACAAGAACGAAATCATCGAGGACATTCGGAAGGAAAACCCGAAGGAGCGCGAGTTCCCGTTCTACGAACTGGGGGGGTTCCTTGACCTGTGCCGCGGGCCGCACATCCCAAACGCGGGAAAAATAAAGGCGTTCAAGGTCATCAAGGCTTCAGGCGCTTACTGGCGCGGCGACGCGAAAAACAGGCAGCTCCAGCGCGTTTACGGCATAGCGTTCCCGGAGCAGAAAATGCTTGACGAATACCTGAAGCGCGTCGAGGAAGCGGAAAAACGCGACCACCGAAAGATAGGCCGCGCACTTGACCTATTCAGCGTCCACGAGGAGGCGCCGGGCTCCCCCTTCTTCCACCCCAACGGCATGGTTATACGCAACGAGTTGGAGCGGTTCTGGCGCGAGGAACACGAGCGCGAGGGCTACAAGGAAGTGAAGACGCCGATAATCCTCAACAAGGCCCTGTGGCTGCAGTCGGGCCACTGGGACCACTACAAGGAAAACATGTACTTCACCGACATAGACGGCACAGACTTCGCGGTCAAGCCGATGAACTGTCCGGGCGGAATACTAATTTACAAATCAAGTTCGCACTCGTACAAGGAATTCCCGCTGCGGCTGGCTGAAATGGGGCTTGTCCACCGCCACGAACTTTCCGGCGTCCTGTCCGGGCTCTTCCGCGTGCGGTGCTTCACCCAGGACGACGCCCACATTTTCGTCACCGAGGACCAGATAAAGGACGAGATAAAGCGCATTGTGTCGCTCACTGACCGCATGTACACTGTTTTTGGTTTCACTTACGAGGTGGAATTGTCCACGCGGCCCGAGAAGGCGATGGGCTCCATCGAGTTGTGGAACAAGGCCGAAAAGGCGTTGGCTGACGCGATGGCGGAAAAGAAAATGAAATTCACGGTAAACCCCGGCGACGGCGCGTTCTACGGCCCTAAACTGGACTTCAAAATACGGGACGCCATCGGCCGCCTGTGGCAGTGCGCCACCATCCAACTGGACTTCCAGATGCCCGAGCGGTTCGACTTGACGTACGAGGGCGCCGACGGGAGGAAGCACCCGCCGGTCATGCTCCACCGCGTCGTCTTCGGGAGCTTTGAGCGCTTCATGGGGGTCCTCATAGAGCACTACGCCGGCGCTTTCCCAACGTGGCTCGCGCCAACCCAGGCGATCCTCATCCCGCTCACCGACTCACAGGCTGCCTACACGGAGGAGTTGAGGAAAAAATTCGCAGCCAAGGGAATCAGGACCGGGGTCGACGCAAGGAACGAAAAAGTCGAGGCCAAGATCCGGGACGCGCAGCTCCAAAAAATCCCGTACATAATCGTCATCGGGAAACGCGAACAAGAGGACGGCACGCTCGCGGTGCGCAAGCGCACGAACGAAGTCAAGCAGGGAGTTGCAGCAGACTCTTTTCTTAACGCCCTCAAAAAGGAAATTTCGGAACGCAGCGGAAAGCTCGAAGCGGTATAGTTCTTGCTAACGAATTTATTATGCTAATCTTCCAAAAGCAGGTATGGCTTCGCAAGAAACGCGACAGATGCTTAAGGAAGCGGGCCTCAAACTCGCCGAGTTTTCGCAGGAAAAAGGCATCAAAACCATTGTGGCAATGGGGCCGAGCGCAGTTTACGCAGCCCGTTTCGTACGCGGAATTCTGCGAAAACAAAAACCGTCAGAAAAAATCATTCTTCACTCCGTTGGCAGATGGGAAGAACAGTTCCGCTATTGGCCTTACATAAAAAAGCAGGCGGAACAAATCACCGAATCCTTCCTAAACGCAAGACCTGAGCTCGGGCATGCGCTTCATTCTCCCATTTTACTACTGGGAGAATACACCCATACTGGACGGACGCTAGCCAGAGCAAAAAGAGCTTTTACTGAAAATCTTGGCGCACGGAAGGTTTACACTGCCGCGCTATGCGCTGCCCAAGGCAGAATTTCAGAGGAACCGCAAATAGCGGGTGCTAGGGTTACACTCATGAATCTCCCGCCTGAAACGCGACAAATCATTTATCCCCGGAGAACCGAGGCGATAGAATGGAGCAGAAAGCACCGCAAAGCAGGGGTAATGAAACCTGTGCGCACTTTTTGGAACGGCCTCCTCAAAGAAATCTGACTAGCGGACCATGCACTTCTTGACCAGTTCTTGAGCCAGCGCCATGCCCTTCCCGGCCAGTTCCGCGTTCTTCGCCTCGGAGTTTATCCTTATCTTCGACTCGGTCGTGGACGCGCGGATCAGCAGCGCGTAATCGTCAAAAACCGCTTTCACGCCGTCAAGCGTCACCAGCTCCCTTGGTTCCTTGTCTTCGATGAGGGCCCTGAGTTTTTGGAAATCTATTTTGACAAAAGTCGGTTCGATGAGCGTAACGTTCCTGAACCGCTTGTTGAACGCCGCCAGCTCCCCCGCGCGCGTGCCGGACAGGGCTGCCGCGGCGTAGATGCCATCCGAGTTGGGCGCATGGGAAAGGAACGAGTAGTGACCCGAGCGCTCCGCGGAAAACGCCGCGCCCTCCTTCACCGCAGTGCCCACGACCGCGGTGTCTCCGACCTTGGACGTGATGACTGAAAACCCCGAACCCGCAAGGTAATCGAACACTTCTTGCCTGCAGTCGATGCTCAGCACGACTTTTTCACCTTTTTTCAAAACGCCGCTGGCGATGAATGCCGCGACCACGTCCCCCTCCAGAACAATCCCGGCATCGCAGGCGATTACGCGGTCGGCATCGCCGTCGAAGGCAAACCCCACCACTCCCGCGAGCGTCTTTTCCTTCAGGACGGCAAGCGTGTCGTCCTTGGGCTCGGCCGAATGCCGCTGGAACAAGGGGTCGGGATCGGAAAAAATGGCGTTTGGGAATATTTCCTTGACCGCGCACGCGGCCCCGCCGCACAGGTCAAACACGCCGCCCTTGAACTCGGGAAGGGCGTTAACGTATTCGTCAATAAGCGCCGGTTCCTCGCTCGCGGGCGCCTCCTTCGCTGGCTTTGTCCGGGTTTCCTCAAAACGCTTTTTGAGCGCCGCCATTTCCTCCTCAGTCAAGTAAGTTCTTTTCCTGAAGAATTTCGCGCCAGCGTACTGGGGCGGGTTGTGGGAAGCGGTGAGCGAGAGCCCCAGTTTTCTTGAAAGGAAGGCGGTTGCCGGCGACGGCGCGTTGCCAATGCTCGTTTTTTCGCCCTCGAAACCCGAGCAAAATGCGTTGGAGAGTTCCCGGTTGTGGGGCCGGTAATCCATGCCGATGACTATTTCCTTACCAAAAAGGTTTGCCGCGCTTCCGAGGACGGCGAACTTTTGGGGCGTGACGTCCTTTCCATATTCGCCGCGAATGTCGTGAATCTTGAACAAGCGCCCACGCCTCTCTACTGTTTTACCTTACGACAACCGAGCCGCTTTCCGCGTTTTTTGAAACGACCGCGCCCGGGTAAATACGGCAGTTTGAACCGATGAGTATTCCAGGGTTGACGACGACGTTGGCGCCGGTTTTTGTGCCGCGGCCGATGACGCACCCCAGTTTTTTCTTCTCTGAGACAACCCGCGCGCCTTTTATAGTCACCTTGACCGGGCTCTCGTCAAAACGCAGGTTTGAAAGAATCGTCCCCGCGCCAAGGTTGGCTTCCTCGCAGACTATCGAGTCGCCCAGGTAAGACAAGTGCGCCGCATTGGAACCGCGCAGGATTATTGAATTCTTTACTTCGGTGCTGTTTCCGACGTGGCACTCGTCCTCTATCGCTGAGTGGGGGCGCAGGTACGCCCTTGGGCCGATGACGCAGTTTTTCCCTATCCAGGCCGGGCCCTCAATGTATGTCCCGGATTTTATGACCGAGCCGCGGCCGACGAAAATCCTTCCCTTGACGTGCACGCCTTTTTCCATTTTCCCCAAAACCTTTGGCCGCATCAAGCGGTCAAGGGCGAACGCGCTTGCGTCCAAGTAGTTCCAGAAGTAGCCGGTGTCGTTCCAATATTCCTTGAAAACTATTGCCTTGAGGCGCTCTTTTTTAGCGAATTCCAGGATGGCGTCAGTCAGCTCGTATTCGCCCCGCGGCGAAGGCTTGAGGCCGTGGAGGTATGAAAAGAACCCGTGCGGGAGGTGAAACAGGCCCGTATTAACCAGCCCTTCGCCGGCTTCGGGCGGCTTTTCCACCAGTCCGGTCACTGCGCCGGCCTTGACTGAAAAAACGCCGTACTTGCTCGCGTCAGGCACGGTTTTCGCCATGGTAAAATAGCTGCCCGGCACGGCTTTTTTCCTGAGCAGCGAAAAAACGGCGGGGTCGAAGAACGTGTCCGCGTTAAGGACGACAAAGTCGTTGGAAACGAAGCGCTCCGCCCGGAGCAGCGCGTGGCCAGTGCCCAGTTGTTTCTCCTGGTGGGTGAAAAACATTTTCGCGCGATACGGTGTTTTGCCAAAATGCTTGATGACTTTTTCCTTCCCGTCGCCCACTACCACCACTATCCTGTTAGCCTGCCCCGCAATCCATTCAACCATCCACTCGATTATCGGCTTGCCCATTACGCGGATCATCACCTTTGGCGTGTCCTCGGTTATGGGCCACAGGCGTGTCCCCTTGCCGGCGGCTAGGAGAACGTAGTCCGGCAGCTGTTTCCTGGTTTTTTTTGCCGGCCGCGGCCGTTTCACTGCGCGCGTCCCTGCTTTTTTCGTTTGCTTCCTGGTTTTTTTCATTTCATTTCACCGTAACCGATTTCGCGAGGTTCCGCGGCTTGTCCGGGTCCAGTCCCCGGGCGACCGCGGCATGGTACGCGAGCAACTGGAGCGGAATGACACTGACCAGCGGATAGAACAACGGCTCCACCCGCGGCAATTCAATCCACTCGTCGTACGCCTCGTTGTTCTCGTCACTGACCCCGACGAGGAACGCGCCGCGCGCCTTGGTTTCAAGGGCGTTGGAAAGCGTTTCGGCGCGCGTGTGGTCCGACGGGTTTATTGCAATTACAGGCGTCCCGCTTTCAATGAGCGCAAGGGTGCCGTGCTTGAGTTCCCCGGCTGGCATGCCTTCGGCATGGATGTAGGATACTTCCTTCATTTTCAACGCGCCTTCCAGCGCTATCGCGAAGTTTATCCCGCGCGCGATGTAATACGCGTGGTCCCGGCCCTTGATTTTCTCCGCCAGCGCCTTCACCCTCCCCTCGTTCCTCTTCAGCGCCTCTTCAACGATGCCCGGCAGCTTGGCCAGTTTTTTTCGGCCCTCCTCGAGTTTTCCGGCCATGGCGAAGGCCACGAGATAAAACACTGCAAGCTGGGCGGCGAACGCCTTGGTTGAGGCGACTGCTATTTCCGGCCCGCAGTTCAAGTAAAGCCTGTTGTCGCTGAGGCGGTCGAGCGTTGAGCCGACCACGTTGACGATTGAAAACACTTTCGCGCCCTTTGCCTTCGCTTTCCTGACCCCGTCGAGAATGTCGGCGGTTTCACCGCTTTGCGAAACGGCGATTAATAGCGTGTCCTTGTCCGCGTCGCCCGCAAAATACGAGTATTCAGAAGCGATCATCACGTCGCAGTATTTTCCCGCAAGCCGGTCTATCGCGTAGCGGCCCACGAGCGCGGCGTGCCTCGAGGTACCGCACGCGGAAATGATGACTTTCTTCGCGCCGAGGACGCCTTTGGCAAAATCCGTCAGCGCCTTGTCGTCCTGTGCTATCGCGGCCTTGAGCGCCTGCGGCTCCTCCATTATTTCCTTGAGCATGAAGTGCGAATAACCTCCCTTGGCAGCTGCTTCGCGCGTCCATCTGATTTCAGAAACCGGCTTGGTTATTTTCTTCCCGGAACCGATTTCAAAGAATTCCACTCCGCCGGCGGAAAGCACCGCGCCCTCGCCCTCATCCAAAAAAACTGCCTTTTTCGTGTGCTCGAGCAGTGGCACGGCGTCGCTGGCCGCGAACACCCCGTCGCCAGCCAGGCCAATCACGAGCGGGCTCTCTCGCCGCGCCGCCACTATCTTGTCCGGCTCCTTCACTGACACTGCAAGGATGGCGTAAGAACCCGTTAGGGCGCGCAAAGCGGCCCACACCGCCTCCGCAAAGCCGTGCCCCTTCTTCATCTCGTCTTCAACCAGGTGGGGAATCACTTCGGTGTCGGTCTGTGAACGGAATTGGTGGCCCCGCACCTCAAGCGCGGCCCTGAGTTCCTGGTAATTCTCTATTATCCCGTTGTGGACTACCGCTATCGCGTTGCCGCAGTCGGTGTGGGGATGGGAATTCTCCTTCGTCACCGCGCCGGTTGTTGCCCAGCGGGTGTGGCCGATGCCAACCAGTCCCGGCATGCCGTCGAGGCGGACTTTCCCGTTTATGTCGTCTATTTTGCCCACGTCCTTCCTGACGAAGAGCTTCCCGCCGGAAACCGTGGCTGAGCCCGCGCTGTCGTAGCCTCGGTACTCCAGCAGTTTCAGCCCCTGGAGAACGAGCGGGCCGGCTTCACGCCGACCGATGTAGCCGATTATTCCGCACAAGCAAACCACGCACGAGAAACGAAAAAGAAAGAGTGGGGGAAAAGGTTTTTATTTGTTTTCAGCGGTATTAAAAAATATTAATAACACTATTAAAAAAGTAAAACAAATGGAAAGCGGCCGCGGGGCGCGCTTGAAAAGTTGATTGGGGTGGTTGCATGGCGGTGATCGTGTCCGATTCAAAGGCGGTCGGGACCGAGCTGGTGGACGAGAAGACGATATCGGTCCTCTCGACCGAGAGGCTGGCCATCATGAAGGCGCTTGCGAAGGAACCGAAGTATCCGGCGGAGCTCGCGAAACAGCTGGGAATGCCGGCGCAGACGGTGTATTATCACGTGCGCCTCCTCAGCGAGGCCGGACTCATCAAGATGGAGGCCTACGAGGAACGAGGCGGCGCGGTTGCGAAAAAATACGGGCTTTCAACCGATGCCGTGTCAGTAATCATCAGGCCCGCGTGGAGGCCGGTCGCGCACGCGAAGGCAAAAACCCCGCATTTTCTCGCGCCTTTTGCAAGCGGCGGCAGGCTTGACGCCAAAATGGTGCTGGGGTCGCCCGACCCGCACGGGAAGTACCGCGCGCGGGGGGCCGAATACTGCGCCGCCGAACTCGCCATCGCCCTCGGCCAATACGCGTCCTTTTCCTACCCGCTTTACCTGCTGGACACCGAAGTCAGGGAGGGGACGAAGCGCGAGAACCTCATCCTCGTCGGGGGGCCGAAGGTCAACACGCTCGTGGAGGAAGTCAACAAGTTCCTTCCCATTTATTTCGAGGAAAAAACGTTCGGGATACGCTCCAAGCCGTCCGGCAAAAAGTACGAGGAGAACGTGGGCGTGGTCGAAGTGGTTGAAAACCCCTTCAACAAGTCGAGGAAAGTGCTCGTCGCGGCCGGCTTGAACCAGTCGAGCACGCGTACCGCCGTGCTTTCAATCCTGAAGGAGCCTGAAAAAATCGGGGCAGGCAACGCCTTTGACAAAAAGACGATTGCACACGTTGTCCAGGGCTTTGACGAGGACGGCGACGGCATCGTGGACGCAGTGGAAGTGCTTGAATAGCGCCCGCTGGCGCCGGAGGGCACCGGAGCGTTTTTTAAAGCCGGCAACGGGTTTTCTTCCATGGCTTCGTTCGAGGACTTTGAAAAGCTGGACATCCGCGTCGCAAAGGTGCTTGACGCCGAGCCAGTGGAGGGCGCGAAGAAACTCTACCGCCTGAAGGTGCGCGTGGGCGCCGAGGAACGCACGCTGGTGGCGGAAATCGCGGAGCAGTACGCACCGGACGAAATTTTGGGCAAGAAAATACTGGTCATTGCGAACTTGGAGCCGAAGAAAATCAAGGGCATTGAGTCCAACGGCATGTTGCTGGCGGCGGTGAGCGACGACCAGAAGAAAATAGTCCTCTGCACCGTTGACGAGGACGTCGCCGACGGCACGAAAATAATGTGACACGCCCTCTGGAACTTATTCTGGAAAACTATGCGGCCGCCGGGAATCGGACCCGGGTCTGCAGATTTTTGCAGAAAACCCCTGCCGCGTGGCTTGGGTTTTTCTTTTGATGAACCCTTTCTTTTCCTAAAAGAAAAGGCTCGTGGCAATCTGCTATCATACCACTAGACTACGACCGCGCTGCAATCACCCTGTTTCATGGGGTTTTTTCGGCTTATGGAATAGGATGGCGAGGAACGCGATTAAAACGATTGCGGTTCCGGCGATGAACAGCGCCTGTTCAAGGGACAGTTTGATTTCGTTGCCGCCGAGCGCGAGGGAAATGAACGCCCGCTCCGGCTCTGGCTGTTGTTGGATGAGGTTTATCACGAAAGGCTGGGCCAGTTCCTTGCCGTTGACGGTCACTTTTATCACGCCCTCGGCTGCGGTGCCGTCCGGCTTCTGGAACACGAGCTGCAACTCCTTTTCCTCGCCTGCTGCGAGCGAAAAAGTCCGGTGTTCTTCGGCGCCTGCGAGGGAGGCTGAGAGGGCTACTGAGGGAATTGCTACGCTGCCCGAGTTCTTGAGGACGACGAAAAGCGTGACGCTCTGGTCGGACTGCGTCGAGCGTAGGTCCTTTATTTCAAGGGATTCCTGGAGGTTTGACGCCCCGCCTTTTTTTGCAGTGATGTAGGCGACTGCTTTTTTCCCGATTGTGGTGACTTCCACGGTGTAATTGTATATCGAGCCTTCCTCGAGTTTTGCCGGGAACACGACGTTCCATTCGACGGTTTCCTCCCCGCCTTGCCCTAGGTAAATGAGCCGGTCGCGGTCCGAGGCGATTTTCACTTCCTGCGGCATGTTTATTGAAAGCGGGACCGCGGTTTCGCCGCCCAAGTTCTTTACGTGTGCGCGCACGGTTTCCAGCGAGCCTTCGCCGACCGTGCCGTTGTTCGCCTCAAGCGAGAGGCTGATTGGCTGTGAAAAATTGCCTCTGGATACGAACGTTATTGCCGCGTTGCGCTTGAGCGAGAGCGTTGACGCGGCGACGCCGGCGCCTTTTGTTGAAATCTGTTCCTTGATGCCGTCTTGGTCGGCGCCTTCGGCGAACTTGATGTGGCCCGCGCCCAGCAACCCGAATTCATTGAAGGTCGGGTCTGCCGGAACCCATTTCCCGTCCACGAGCGCCTCTGCCCACGCGTGTGGACCCCACTCACTGCCTGAGAAAACGAAGCCGGCAGTGAATTTGGCGGGAATTCCTATGGAGCGCAGCATTGCTATGAGCAGGTGGCTGAATTCCGAGCACTTGCCGGACCTTACTGCATAAGCCTGGCTGGAGTCAAGTATGACGTCCCTGTAGCCAAGCCCCTCGTACTTGAGGTTGTTGTGCGCCCATTCCGCCAGTTTAACCGCTTTTTCGAAGTCGGTGCCTCCGCCCGCCACTGCCTCTGCCTTGGTCTTGATTTCCTCAGTGATTTTCACGTACTTGGTTTCCAAAAGGAACTTGTCTCCCTCGCCTGAAAGCGCCTCGCGGAAGCCTTTTTCATAGCCGACGCTAAGCCGTGCGGTTGCTTTCATGAATTCGGTTGACGACGCCGGGGAAAAAGTGAATTTGAGGACGCTGTTTCCGAACTGGTCGGTTTCCTTTGAGCAAACCCGGTTGCAGTCAATGGATTCAACGTGCTGGTACGGTTCCTCGGCGAGCGCAAACGCCTGGACCGTCACTTCGCCCGGGAGCCTGTCGGCGAAACCGACGTCCCACTCAAGTTCCGCGGTTATGCTGGCTGAGCCTATTGTTTTGGGCTCGGCTTCGAGGGCGGCTGCAAGGAGCGCAAGTGACAGCAGGATTATTGCAATCGGATAGGCTCTCATTTAACCAACCGGGGGAAAATGCCGCAGGCCGGATTTGAACCGGCGACACATCGGTCTTCAGCCGAACGCTCTCCATAGCCTTTTCGAACTGATTGGTTCAAAAAACAGGCTGAGCTACTGCGGCGCGAAACAAAATAGGCTGGCTGAATTTAAAATGCTTATTTAAGCGAAACTTTCACCCCGAGCTTGCGCATCCGCTGGAAAAAGTCCGGGAACGATTTTGAAACGTGTTCCGCGCCATGGATGGTTGATTTTCCTTCAGCCGCCAGCGCGAGCGTGGCGAGGCTCATGACCATGCGGTGGTCCTTGTAGGTTTCAAACGCCGCGCCGTTGGGTTTGTACGGGAAAAGGCCGTGGACGTCCATGGATTCCTTTCCTATTTCCACGCGCACCCCGGCTTTCCTGAGTTCTGCCGCTGGCGCTGCGAGGCGGTCGGTTTCCTTGAACCGCAGGTGGCCTACGTTCGTTATTTGGGTGGTTCCGCGGGCAAACGCCGCTGTTGCCGCAAGCGTCGGCACCAAGTCAGGGTAGTCGCCCATGTTGACCGTGACTGCCTTGAGCTCCCGGGGGCCAGTGACTGAAACAGTATCCGCCGACCATTTCACGCCGCACCCCGTTTTCTTCAAAATATCGAGGAAGGCCTTGTCGCCCTGGACCGATTTCTTGTTCAGGCCCTTTACCGCCACGCGCGAGCCGCTTACTGCTGCCCCGGCGAAGAAATAAGACGCTGACGAATAGTCGCCTTCCACTGCGTATCGCCGCGCGGAATACGTGCCGGTCGGGACAAGGAATTCCTCGTATTTGTTGTTTTTCGCCGCGAGGCCGAACGTCTTCATCATGTCAAGGGTGACGTCGACGTATGGTTTTGACTTCAAGCCGCCGGTGACGCGGATGCGCGTCGGCTTTTCCGCATACGGGCAGGCAATGAGCAGCGATGACAGGAACTGCGAGCTTGTTTCGCCGGAAATGCTCACGTTTCCTCCCCTGAGGCCGTTGCCTGAAATGCTGATTGGCGGGCACCCGTCTTCATTCAATGAAACGGCCTCTACGCCGAGCTGCCCGAGGGCATCAAGCAGGTCCCGTATCGGCCGCTTGCGCATTTCCGCGGTGCCGTCGAAAACCACTGCCCCGCCGGCGAGGGCCGCAACAGAACTCATCAAGCGTATCGTGGTGCCGGAGTTTCCGATGAATACTTTTTTGGCCCGCGCTCCGAGTTCGCCTCCGGTGCCGTTGACTATGAATGTGCTGCCTTTGCGCTCGATTTTTGCGCCCAGGGCCATGCATGCTTCGGCGGTGTATAGCGTGTCGTCGGAAACCAGGGCCTTGTCTATGACTGACTTTCCTTTGGCGAGGGCCGCGAGTATTATGGCGCGGTGGGTGTAGCTCTTTGACGGGGGCGCCTCGGCCATCCCCCTTATTGCTCCGGGCGTAACTATGGCGTCCATGGAAAGTTTTTTCTGGCATAGAATTTAATAAAGGTGGCTTGGAGATTTGTTGGCTGATTGAATTGACTGGAAACACGTTTGGGAGGGTTTTTCGCGCGACTACGTTCGGCGAGTCACACGGGCCAGCGCTCGGCGTGGTCGTGGACGGCTGTCCAAGCAGGCTCGCGCTCGGCGAAGAGGATATAAACGCAGAATTGAGGAAGCGCAGGCCGGGCGGGAGCGCGGTCGGCACCACCCGGGTTGAAGAGGACAAGGCGGAAATCCTGAGTGGTGTATTTGGGGGAAAAACAACCGGAACCCCGATAAGCATTGTCATCCGGACAACTGGCGCGAGTTCAAGCGCTTATGAGCCAATCAAGAACGTATTCAGGCCGGGGCACGCCGACTTCGCTTACTGGGCAAAATTCGGGTTCAGGGACTGGAGGGGTGGGGGAAGGGCGTCGGGCAGGGAAACCGTAGGCAGGGTAGCCGCCGGGGCAGTTGCGAAAAAACTCCTCGCGCGTTTTGGGGTAATCGTGTTGGCGCGCGTGGTGGAAGCAGCTGGAGTCAAGGCAAAGCCGCTTGAAGTCGCTGAAAAGGACATTGGCAAACTCGGCAAAGCGGTTTACTCTAGTTCGGTCAGGTGCGCGGACGCAATTGCCGGGAAAAAAATGGCTGACGCGATTGAAAAGGCGCGGGCGGCAGGCGATTCGACTGGCGGGATAGTGGAAATTGTCGCAACCGGCGTCCCGCCTGGTGCGGGGGAACCAGTGTTTGACAAGCTTGACGGCGAGCTTGCGAAGGCGCTTGCCGGCATTCCGGCGGTCAAGGGCGTGGAGTTCGGCTCCGGTTTCGGCGCAGCCGGGTTGCGGGGCAGCGAAAACAACGACTCTTTCTACTACGACGCCAAGGCAAGGAAAGTGCTTACGCGGACGAACAACCATGGCGGCATGCTGGGCGGGATAAGCACTGGCATGCCGATTGTCGCGAGGATCGCGGTCAAGCCGACGTCGTCCATCACCGGGAGGCAGAAGACCGTGAACGAGGAAATGGATTCCGTGGACATAGCGGTCGCCGGGAGGCACGACCCGAACATCTGCCCGCGCATCGCGCCCGTTGCTGAGGCGATGGTTGCGCTCGTGCTCGCGGATGCGATGATGCTTCAGGGTATGATTCCAAGAAAGCTCTAGGTTTTTGGTGAAGCTTTTTGCGCTAATGAGTTTTCGGTGGAGCAAACAGGTTCAGGAAATCATTCCGCGCCGGCTTTGACCAACGCGGTTATTTCATCCACGACTTGCGCCACTGTCAGTTTTGTAGTGTCTATCGTGTAGCCGGCTTTCGCATAGAATTGGACGCGGGCGGCCAGCAGTTCCTTAATCCTTTTCTCCGGGTCCGGCACCTGCAGGAGCGGCCGGTGGGCCTCGTTCTTGATGCGGTTGAAAATGGCTTCCGGGCTCGCAGTCAGGCACACGACCGGGCCGCTGCGCTTCAGGTTTTTCATGTTTTCCTCCCGCAGCACCGCGCCACCGCCGCAGGAAATTACTTGCTTGTCCTTTTCCGAAACCGCCTTCACGGCTTTTGCCTCGAGGTCCCGGAAATAGGGTTCGCCGAAGTTTGAGAAAATGTCTGAAATCTTCATTCCCGCATTCTTTTCAATGATTTCATCGGTGTCTACGTAACGCATGCCGAGTTTTTTCGCCAGCGCCTTGCCGGCCGCGGTTTTCCCGGTTCCCATGAACCCCATCAGGGAAACGTTCATTGCAATCACTTGGCGCCGAGCGCGTTCCTGACGACGGCCAGCATTTTTTCAACAGGCGGGGTTCTGCCAGTCCATAACTCGAACGATTTGGCGCCCTGGTTAACGAGCATCTTTTCCCCAGTGACGGCCACGCACCCTTTTTCGCGCGCTTCCCTAACCAGCCGCGTCTCAAGGGGGTTGTAGACGACGTCAAAAACCGCCAAACCCTTGTGGAGTAGTTCCTTGGGCACCGGAGAATCACTGGCTTTCGGGTTCATGCCCACGGACGTCGCGTTCACAAGCACGTCGGCCTGTTCAACCGCTTTTTCCAGGTTGCCGGCGTTCAACAGCATTCCATCTGCAAATGCGCCGGTGTGCGCTTTTACGCGCTGGGCCAGGTTCCTTGCATCGGCTTCAATGATGTTGAGTATCGCCAGCGACTGGAGCCGCGCCTTTTTCGCGAACGTGAAGGTGATTGCGTGGGCTGCACCGCCTGCGCCGATTACGGCCACGCGCCGGCCTTTCAAGTCGATTCCCGCGTCTGAAAGCGCCTGGAGGGCGCCTTCGCCGTCGGTGTTGTACCCGGTGAGCCGGCCGTCCTCGTTCACTATCGTGTTTACCGCCCCGATTTGCTGCGCGAGGGAATCCACTTCATCCAAGTGCCTGACCACGTCCATCTTGTGCGGTATGGTGACGTTTGCGCCGGCGAACCCGAGTGCCTTTATTCCGGCAACCGCGTCCTTCAGTTTTTCTTTCGGCACCTTGAACGCCAGGTAAGCATAGTCCAAGCCAAGCTCGTTGAATGCGGCGTTGTGCATTGCCGGGCTCATAGAGTGCTCAACCGGGTCCCCGATGAGGCAGCAGAGTTTTGTGTGGGGGCCGATGATTGAAGACATTCCAACCACTTTCCTGACGCTCCGGTCTCTTATGTTTTCTTCAGCGCCTTTATGAAATCCTTTGCTTCCTTGAGGGTAAGCTGCCCCGGCGCCGATTCCATGCCCTTGAGGGAAGCGAACGCGAGGGGCGCTCCGGACGCGATTGCAAGGAACCTGCTTGGTTTGCCCTGTTCCCCCATTGCCCAGGCGGCAAGCGGCGCGCGCTTCTTCCCAGCATACTCGTATAATTCAAGTAGTTTAATGTTGTCGCCCGGGGCGCAGGCGGTTGTGATTATTTTCATTATGTCCGCTCCTGCCTTTTTTTCCTCGTCTAGGATTTTTGCCAGCGCCTTGTATTCCGGGGTTCGTTTTGTGTCGTGGAACGAGATAATCACTTTGGTCCGGGCTTTTTTTGCCTTGGCGACCAGCCTTTTCCTCAACGCGGGCGGGGTGCTCAGTTCCACGTCAACGAACGCTGCGCTTCTGAGGACGTCCTCAAGCAAGCCGATCCTTTTGTTTTCAGGGCCGGTGAAGAAGCCGCCTTCGCGGGCCGGCCTGTTGGTTATTGTAACTGGCGCGCGGGAGCGGGAAATGATTTTCTCCACGTCGCTTGGCGCCGGGTCCTTCAGGCAGTCAAGACGCAGTTCAACCACGTCGCCGGCGCACGATGCCCGGGCAACCGCCTTTAGCGCCTGTTGAACGGTTCTGGCCGTTACTGGAACGCAGACGAGCGTCATTTGAATCACAGAGTCATTTGGCGAGCTCTTCTACTGCTTTCTTGAAGTCGTTCAACGGCACCGGCGCAACGAACGCGCTGCCGATGCGCTTTAGAAGGACCGCGCGAATTGTCCCGGCCCGCGCTTTCTTGTCCAATTTTGCGGCTGCTAAAACGGCGTTGAGCGGCACTGTTGAGGGAATCATAGTGGGCAGTCCTGCGCGCTCGATTAGGGTGATGACGCGGGTCGAATCGTTTTTGTCCAAGCCGGCCAACTCGTGGCTTAGCAGCAGTTCCCCGACCATTCCGATTGCGACCGACTCGCCGTGGGATAGGCGGAACTTTGACGCGGCTTCGACTGCGTGGCCGACGGTGTGGCCGAAGTTCAACAGCATTCTCGCTCCTTTTTGCTCGTACTCGTCTTTTTCCACCACTCCGGCTTTCACGCGCGCGTTCCATGCCACGGTTTCCTCGAGCGCCTTTTCGTCCAGGGAAAGGATTTTCCCAACGCCGTGTTCCAGGAATGAAAAAAGCTTCGCGTCCAGGGATGCGCCGTGCTTGATTATTTCCGCCAGCCCGTTTCTCACTTCCTTTGCAGGCAATGTTTTGAGGACGGAAACGTCGGAAAAAACCGCCTTCGGTTGGTAAAAGCAGCCGACCAGGTTTTTTCCATGCGGCAGGTCGACGCCGGTTTTCCCCCCGATGCTCGAATCGACTTGGGCAAGGAGCGTGGTCGGCACCTGGATGAACGGCAGGCCGCGCATGAACGTGGCCGAAACGAAGCCGGCGAGGTCGCCGACGACTCCGCCGCCGAGCGCGATTACCGGGGACCAGCGGTCCATTCCGAACCGTATGCACTCGCCATAGAGCGCAATCGCCTTGGCCAGCGACTTGCTTCCCTCGCCCTCTGGGACGACTGCAAAGCGCGGTGCGAAACCCGCCGAGCAGAGGCTTTCCTCAACCTTCGCGCCGAACAATTTCTTGACTGACGGAACCGTTACTACCAGGGCTTTTTTCGAGAACCCCTGCTTGGCCAGCCACGGCCCGATGGCGTTGAGCGCCCCGGAGCCGATGAAGATTTCGTAGCTTCTTTCCCGGAGTTTGACGTGGACTGTTCTCATTTTCTTTTCACCACGTCCTTGGCGGCAGCAGCGATGTTTTTTGCAGTCAGCCCGTATTTTTCCAAGAGTTCCCTTGCCTTGCCTGACTCGCCGAAGACGTCCCGGACCCCGACGCGCTTCAATGGAACGGCATGGTTTTCTGAAAGGACTTCTGCCACTGCCCCGCCCAGTCCGCCGATGATGCTGTGCTCCTCGGCAGTGACGACTGCGCCGGTTTTCTTCGCCGCTTCAACCACCGCCTGTTCGTCAATGGGCTTTATCGTGTGGATGTTTACCACCATTGCGCTGACTCCTTCCTTTGAAAGGGCTTCCGCCGCCTGGAGGGCCTCGCACACCATTATTCCGGTGGCCATTATCGCGACGTCGCTCCCGTCCCTGAGGGTTTGGGCCTTGCCAAGCTTGAACTCCCTTTCGCCCATCACCGGAACAGCCTCGCGGCCGAGCCGTATGTAAAACGGCCCTTTCTGGCCTGCGGCTGCGAACACCGCTTTTTTTGCCTCGGGCGCGTCAGCAGGCGAAACGATTGTGAAGTTGGGGATGACGCGCATTATCGCGATGTCCTCGTTGCACTGGTGGGAGGCGCCGTCCTCGCCCACGGTTATTCCGGCGTGGGTCATCGCCATTTTCACGTTCAAGTTTCCCCGCCCGACGTCGTTGCGAGCCTGTTCCCACGCCCGGCCTGCGCCGAAGAGCGCAAACGTGGAAGCGAACGGTATTTTCCCAGCCGCGGCCAGCCCCGCCGCGGTCCCGATGAGGTCCTGTTCGCTTACCCCGAGGTTGAAGAAGCGTTCGGGAAAAGCCTTGGCGAAGACGCTTGTCTTCGTGGATGAAGAAAGGTCCGCGTCCAGGACAACGATGTCCTTGTTTTCCTTACCTAGCTCAAGCAGTGCCTCGCCGTATGCCTCGCGCGTCGCCCTCTTTTCCGCTTTGGCTGCGGCCGGTTCAGTCATTTTTCATCCCTTCCAGTTCAATAAGTGCCTTTTCAAGTTCCTCGCCGACAATCGGTTTACCGTGGTATGCCGCCTTTCCTTCGGCGAAGCTCACTCCCTTTCCCTTGACAGTCAAGGCGATTAACGCAGTCGGCTTGCCTTTGAAGCCTTCGGCGGCATCGAGGGCGCCCATTATCTGGCCGAAGTCGTGGCCGTCCACCTCGATTGCGTTCCAGCCGAACGACCTGAATTTTTCGGCAAGGTTTCCAAGGCGTTTGATTTCCTCGGTCGGCCCGTCCAACTGCACCATGTTCCTATCCACTATCGCGACGACGTTGTCAAGCTTGTGGTGCGCGGCGGTCGCGGCCGCTTCCCAGACTTGTCCCTCGTCGCATTCGCCGTCGCCCAGGAGCGCGTACACGCGCCACTTCGCCTTGTCAAGTTTGCCGGCCAATGCCATGCCGTTGGCCATGGAGAGGCCGTGGCCAAGCGAACCGGTCGGGACATCCACGCCTGGAGTCGTGGTTTCGGGGTGTCCTTGGAGGCGGGACCCAAGTTTCCTCAGAGTCTTCAACTCCTCTTTCGGGAAGAATCCCTTGTCGGCGAGGCACGCGTAAAGAACTGGGGCCGCGTGGCCCTTGCTCATCACGAAGCGGTCGCGTTCCTTCCAGTGCGGGTTTTTAGGGTCAAGCCGGAGCCGTTCGAACAGCGCGACCATTATTTCAATGCAGGACAGCGAGCCGCCGGGATGGCCCGAGGCCGCGCCTGCAATCATTTGAAGAACGGTTTTCCTTGTCTCACGGGCTTTTTTCCTCAGTTCCGCGAGTTTCTTCTCGTCAACCGGCATGCCCACTCGCCCATCTTCGCCTATTTCTTGGCCAAGCGCTTTGACTCCTTGATCGTGAGTGAAAAGATTTTTTCAGCAGCGGCCGGCGGGATACTCATCCGTGCAGCCACTGCCTTTACGCGGGATAGTATTGCCGCTTCCCTCTTGTGGTCTGTTTCGGGTTTTCCCGCTGCTTTTTTCAGTGTTTTTATCCGCTTGACCGTTGCAAAACGTTTTCCAAGCAGTACTATTATTTTTGAATCAACCAAATCTACTCGTTTCCGTAGGGCGTTGATGCGCGAATCAAAAGACTTCATGATGAAGTCATTCCGTGCGATTATTTAAATAAGCGGGCTGCAAAATTGTTAAGTGGTATTGATGAGGGGCGAAGGCCGTTGGCACAAAAAGCAGGCGCTCATCCTCTGATTTTATAACAGCCGCCGCCAGGCAGCCCGCGAATCCAAGGAATCCAGACAAACCGGCTAGAAAGGGATTTGGATGAATGAATTGTTCGGCGGCATGCGCGGGCTCAGCCCGCGGAAAAAAGAGCTTGAAACCGGACTGGGAGCGTTCGAACTATTCCAACGGCTTTACGCCCAGTACTCGTCGGTTTATCTCCTTGAATCAATGGAGACTGACGCGGAGCTCGCAAGGTACTCGTTCATTGGCTTCAATCCGGCCGCGAAAATCTCGGCGCGGGACGGCGTGCTGGCAGTTGATTTCCCGGACGGCAAACGGACCGAGACTGACGTGAAAAACCCGTTTGACTCGCTGGCCGCGCTTCCGGTCACGCGCGCGCCGCTCCCGTTCCTCGGCGGCCTGGTCGGGTACGTTTCATACGAGGCAGTGAAGTATTTTGAGCCCGGGCTGGAACTGGCCGGAAGGGACGAGGTGCATTTCCCGGATTTTGAGTTCGGCCTGTTCTTGGACGGCATAGTCTTCGACCGCGGGAAAAGGAAGTGCTTTTACGTCACAACCGGCGAGGACAGGAGCGGCGAAGTCCTTGAAGCCGCCGGAAACTGCGTTGAAGAAAAGGCGGTTGAAGCGGTTTTCACCGGCGCAAGCGTCTCAAAGGAAGGGTTCGAGGCCCGCGTGGGCGAGGCTCTTGAGAAAATCAGGGCCGGGGAAACCTTCCAGACCGTTCTTTCGAGGAGGATGGACTTCAATGCGCCGAAGAACAAGTGCGGTTTCTACGAGCGGCTGAGGAAAACCAATCCGTCGCCTTACATGTATTACCTCAAGTTCGGGGACCGGGAAATCATCGGCTCCAGCCCGGAAATGCTCGCGCGCCTGGAGGGAAAACAGGTGGAAACTTTCCCGATTGCGGGCACGCGGCCGAGGGGAAAAACCCCGGCTGAAGACGCGCGGCTTGCGAAAGAAATGCTTGCTTCGGAAAAGGAGCGGGCCGAACACATGATGCTCGTCGACCTCGCGCGCAACGACGCGGGCCGGGTGTGCGAATTCGGTTCAGTGAAAGTCGAGGAAATGATGGCCGTAAAGAAATTCAGCCACGTCCAGCACATCGTATCAAAAGTCGTGGGAAAAACCGGGAAAAACGCGTTTGACGTCTTCAAGGCGCTGTTCCCGGCGGGAACTGTTTCAGGGGCGCCGAAATACCGCGCGATGGAAATAATCTCGGAACTGGAAGGCACTGCCCGCGGCCCCTACGCCGGCGCAGTCGGCTATTTCTCGTTCAACGGCAACTGCGACTTCGCCATAACCATCCGCACGCTTTTCGCCGACGGGAAAAAGACGCACATCCAGTCCGGCGCAGGCATAGTCTATGACTCGGTTCCGGAAAAAGAATACGCGGAAACCATTGACAAGGCGCGGGCACTGGTGGGCGCGCTGGGCGTGAAAAAACCGGTTGATTGAAATGGATGCTGGATTGAAGAAAGCGCCAAAAACAGCCAAGACGGTCATCCTTGACAATTATGACTCGTTCACTTACAACCTGTACCAGTTGGTCGGCTCCCTCGGCGGCAACCCAATAGTCTACCGTAACGACGCGGTGACTGCCGGGGAAATCCGGGACATGAAGCCGACGCACATCGTGGTTTCGCCGGGGCCCGGCACCCCTGAAAACAAGAGGGACTTCGGGGTATGCGGCGAAGTGATTGTTGAACTTGGCAAAACAATTCCCCTCCTCGGCGTATGCCTCGGCCACCAGGGAATCGTCCACGCTTTCGGCGGGAGAATAGTGAGGGCGCCTGTGCCCATGCACGGGAAAACCTGCCTTGTTGAACACGATGGAAAAGGCGTTTTCCGGGGCTTGAAGAACCCGCTGAAGGTGATGCGCTACCATTCCCTAATGGCCGACCCGAGGGCGCTGCCGCCGTGCCTTGAAGTTGCCGCGTCAACCAAGGACGAGCTGATAATGGCTGTGCGGCACAAGGAATATCCGGTTTATGGCATACAATTCCATCCCGAATCGGTCGGAACCGAAACCGGGGAGAAAATCATGAAAAATTTCTTGAACATGCTGGGGGCGCGAGTGAAATGATTCTTGAAAAAATACTGGCCGCCAAACGCGTGGAACTTGCCGAACGGATGGAAAAAAAGCCGCTTGGCGAACTGGTTGAAGAAGCGAAAAAAGCCAAGCCGCGCGGTTTCCGCAAGGCGATTTCGCGCGGCCCGGGCGTCAAGATAATCTGCGAGTTCAAGCGGGCATCGCCGTCCGGAGTGGCTTCAGGCAAGCCGCTGGAAAAAACCGTGAAAGCTTATGAAAAAGGCGGGGCTGCGGCGGTTTCCGTAGTGACTGAAAAAAAATTCTTCAACGGCTCGGTCGATGACCTGTGGAAAGCGGTGCGTGCCGTTTCAGTCCCGGTTCTCCGAAAGGATTTCCTGACAACCGAATACGAACTGTACGAAGCAAAGGCTGCAGGGGCAAGCGCGGTCCTGCTAGTTGCCGCCGCGTGCCAGGGGCTTGAAGACCTGGTCCCGGCGTGCAGGAAAATCGGCTTGGACGCGCTTGTGGAGGCGGCGAATGAAAAGGAAATCGCTGCGGCGCTTGACGCCGGCGCTGAAATTATCGGAATAAACAACAGGAGCTTCACCGACCTGTCCGTGGATTTGGACAGGGCGCGGGAATTGTGCAGCCTGATTCCGTGGGGCGTCTCTTTCGTGGCAGAAAGCGGTTTTAAGAACGCGGCGGACGTGAAAATGCTCGGGAAATGGGCGCGGGTTCCTGACGCGGTGCTCGTAGGAACCGTGCTCATGACTGCTGGAGACACTCAAGCGACCGTGCGGGATTTCGTGCAGGCGGGCCGGGGCACAAACAGGCGGGCGGGAAGTGAATAAAATGGCTGAATCGGATTGCGGCGGATGGCATTTCGGCGAATTCGGGGGCCGGTTCGTTCCCGAGACGCTGATGGATTCGCTGAAGGAACTTGAAAACGCCTTCAACAGGCACCGCCGTGACAAGAAATTCAACAACGAACTCAACGGTTACCTGCGCGAGTACGCTGGCAGGCCAACGCCCCTGTTTTTCGCCAAGCGCCTGAGCGAAAAACTAGGCGCACGCATCTGGCTCAAGAGGGAGGATTTGCTCCACGGCGGAGCCCACAAGATAAACAACACCATCGGCCAGGCGCTGCTTGCGAAAAAAATGGGAAAAAAGCGCATCGTGGCAGAAACCGGCGCAGGCCAGCACGGCATAGCGACCGCCATGGCGTGCGCCCTTTTCGGGCTGGATTGCGAGGTGTTCATGGGCGCCGAGGATGTGGAAAGGCAGGCGCTCAACGTTTTCAGGATGAAACTGTGCGGCGCAAAGGTCTACGTCGTTGAAAGCGGGTCCAAGACATTGAAGGACGCCATCAACGAGGCGCTGCGCGACTGGGTCACGAACGTGGACACCACGTATTACCTAATCGGTTCCGTGGTCGGGCCGCACCCCTACCCGTTGATTGTCAGGGAATTCCAGCGCGTGATTGGAAAAGAGGCGAAGGAACAGTTCAGGAAACAGGTCGGCGGGCTGCCGGACGCGGTTGTCGCCTGCGTTGGGGGCGGAAGCAACGCGCTAGGGATTTTCGCCGACTTCGTGGGCGAAAAGAAAACCGCGCTCATTGGCGTGGAGGCCGGTGGAAAAGGGCTTGGAACTGGACTGCACGCGGCTTCACTGTGCGCCGGGTCGAAAGGCGTTTTCCACGGTATGCTGACTTACCTGTTGCAGGACGAGTGGGGGCAGGTAAAGACGACCCACAGCGTATCAGCGGGCCTGGACTATCCCGGGGTTGGGCCGGAGCACAGTTACCTGAAAGAACTCGGGCGCGTCTGTTACACGAGCGCCAACGACAACGAGGCGCTGGCGGCATTCAAGCTGCTTTCCGAAACCGAGGGAATAATCCCGGCGCTTGAAAGCGCGCATGCTGTCGCGCACGCGGTCAAGATGGCGAAGGAAAAGAAGTGGAAGGGAAAGGACATCATAGTTAATTTGTCGGGCAGGGGCGACAAGGACGTCCAGTACGTTCAAAAATACCTGGGCACAGGGACGGGGGGCGGGTTCAAGTGAGTGAGATAAGCGAAAAATTCAAGGAACTCAGGCAGAGGCGCGAGGCCGCGTTCATTCCCTACGTCTGCGGCGGCGACCCGGACATGAAAACGTGCGCAAAGATAATCGACGCGGTCGAGAAGCACGCGGACATAATGGAAATCGGCGTGCCTTTCTCCGACCCGATTGCGGACGGCCCGACAATCCAGAAAGCCGGCGAACGCGCGTTGTGGGCTGGCGCGACCCCGCGGAAAATAATCGAGCTCGCTTCCATCGTATCGAAGCCGGTTGTGCTCATGACGTACTACAACATTCCCTTCCGTTATGGCCTAGAGCGCTTCTGCTCCGACGCAGAACGGTTCGGGGTAAGCGGGCTCATTTGCGCGGATCTCCCGCCCGAGGAAGGCGGCGCGCTGGAAAAAGCGTGCTCGGGCCACGGGATTGACTTGATTTTCCTCGCCGCCCCGACGTCGCCGCCTGAGAGGGTGCGGCTCGTTGCCGGGCATTCCCGCGGTTTCGTGTACGTGGTTTCATTGAAGGGAATCACCGGTGAACGCGAAGCGCTTTCAACCCAGGCTGCGTCAGTCGTCAGGGCCGTTAAAAAAGCCTCTTCGACTCCGGTTGCGGTCGGGTTCGGGGTTTCCGGGCCTGAGCAGGTAAGGCAGCTGGTTTCATGCGGCGCCGACGGCGTCATCGTCGGGAGCGCGATAGTGAAGCGGGTGGAGGAAAACCTCGGAAAGGGGAAGAAAATGCTGGAAGAACTGGATTCGTTCTGCTCGGCCCTCAAGGCGGCGACTGGGCAGGCAAGATGACGAGAAAAATGACGAGGCGATTTAAGTGATTGAAGAAGCGATAAAACGGTTAGTGGACGGCGCCAGCCTTTCGGAAACGGAAGCGCGGGACAGCGTAAGGGAAATAATGTCCGGCCGGGCGACACCGGTGCAGATGGCCGCGTTCCTTGCAGCGCTGAAAACCAAGGGCGAGGCAGTTGACGAAATCGTGGGCGCGGCGAAGGTAATGCGCGGCGCCAGCGTCAAAGTCAATCCAGGCGTTGAGTGTGTGGATACGTGCGGGACTGGCGGGGACAAGATAAAAACTTTCAACGTGAGCACCTTGGCGGCGATAACCGCCGTAGCCAGCGGGGTACGCGTGGCAAAGCACGGCAACCGCTCATTCACCGGGAAATGCGGTTCCGCGGACATCTTGGAAGCGCTGGGCGTGAAAATCGACTTAGGCCCGCGCGAGGTGGAGAAAATGATTCGCACAACGGGCTTCGGGTTCATGTTCGCGCCGCTGTACCATCCGGCGATGAAGGCTGTTGCGCCGGTAAGGAAGGAACTGGGAATCAGGACTATATTCAACCTCATTGGCCCGTTGTGTTCTCCGGCGAGCGCCAAAAACCAGGTGATGGGCGTGTTCGCGCCGGAATACGTCGATGTCGTCGCGAAGGCGATGGTGCGTCTCGGGATAGAAAACGCGCTGGTCGTGCATGGAATGGACGGCATTGACGAAATATCTACGGTTGGCAGTACGCGGGCAGCGCGGGTGAGGAAGGGCAAGGTTTCAATGCTTGAAATGGTGCCGCGCGATTTCGGGGCGAAAAAAGCCGCGATAAGCCAGGTGCGGGCCGGGAAAACCGTTGAAGAAAACGCGAAAATAGCCTTGGACGTCCTTTCCGGGAAAAAACAGACTGCGACGGATGTTGCGCGGCTTGAATTGTGCGCGGCCAACGCCGGCGCGGTCCTTGTAGTCGCGGGCAAGGCAAGCGATTTTAAGAAAGGTTTCGTGAAAGCCATGGAAACGCTTGAAAGCGGGGCGCCGTTGGAAAAACTTGTGGAGGTCGCAGCTGCCTCGGGCGGCGATGTGGGAAAAATAACCGAGTTGAAAAACAAGTTCCTTTGAATGCGGCTTTGGCAGGAGAGGATTCGGGCGGGGATTCAAGTGAGGGTTGCGATAATCAGCGGCACCGGCGCGTTCGGCTCATGGTACGCGCGCTTCTTCAAAAAAAAAGGCTTCGAGGTAGCCATCACCAGCCGCGACCCTGAAAGGGGTAAAGCAGTTTCAAGGGAACTCGGAGTCAAACTCATTGCAACGCCGGAGGAGGCGGCCGCGTGGGCCGACATAACCGTCATTGCAACGCCGATTGCCGTTGCGCCGGAAATGATTTCGCTGCTTGCGCCGCGGCTCCGGAAAGGGGCCCTTCTCACCGATCTCGCGTCGGTCAAGGGAAAAGTATGCAAGACGTACGCTCGGATAAGGCGGAGGGACATTGAGACGGCAAGCATCCACCCCATGCACGGTCCGGTTGAAGAGTCGGTTGTCGGGCGCCCAGTCCTTTTCATTCCGGTCAGGGTCGGGGAAAAATACGCGGCCCTAAAGGAATTGTTTGCAAAAGAGGGGGCGCGGGTCATTGAATGCGAGTGCAGGGAACACGACGGCGTGCTGGCGGTTGTCCAGGGCCTCACCCACTTCATCGCTTTGGCGAGCGCGGCTGCGATAAAGGAACTGGGCGTTGATTTTGGGAAGACGAACAAGTTCGCTTCCCCCACTTACGAGAGGCTTATGTCGCTTGTGTCGCGGGTGGTGTGCCAAAACCCGAGCTTGTATGCCCAAATCCAGGTGGAGAACCCGGCAAACAAGAAGGCGAGGAGGATATTCCTCAGGGAAGCGAGGAAAATGGCGGCTGTTGTTGAAAAAGGCGGGACCAGCGCGATAGAGGGAAAAATCGGCGAGCTAGCCGATTTTTTCTGCGGGGTGAGAAAATGAAGGTAGGGACTATGGGACCGGAAGGGACGTTTTCAGACGCTGCGGCGAAAATGTTTTTGAAGGGAAAACAGGGCGCGGTCAGGTATTTTTCCAGCGTACCCCTCGTCTTCGAAGCGCTTGGGAAAGGCAAGATAGACGCCGCGGTCGCTCCGGTGGAGAACTCGCTTGAAGGCACGGTTGGAACCACCGTTGACTCGCTGTTCAGGCACCATTTCATGATAATGGACGAGCTGGTCATAGACGTCCACGAGTCGCTTGCGGTGCTTCCGGGAGCGGGAAAAATCACGCGCATCATTTCACACCCGCAGCCCCTCGCACAGTGCGAGGCGTTCCTCAGGAAAAGGTTCCCGGCAGCGGAACTGATCCCGGCGGCCAGCACCGTCGCCGCAATGATGCAGGTGGTTGGAAGCAACGACAAGAACGCGGCAGTGGTCGGGCCCGAGGGCGCGGCCAAGAAACTTGGCTTGAAAGTGCTCGCGAGGAACATCGAGGATGAGGAATACAACAAGACGCGGTTTCTTGTCATTGGAAGGAAGGACGACCCGCGGGCCAAAAAGGCGAAGACGAGCATAATAATTTACAACACAGCCGACCGCCCGGGCCTGCTTTACGCCCTGCTCGGCGAATTCGCTGGGCGTGGAATAAACTTGACGAAGATAGAGTCGCGGCCGTCAAAGAAGCGCCTCGGCGAATACATTTTCATAATCGACTTCGAGGGAAGCCGACGGGACCGGAAAGTGCAGGCGGTCCTCGCAGGATTGAAGAAACTCGCGTCGGTCAAGCTCCTCGGCTCATACCCGAAAAGGTATTGAATGATTAGACGGCCGGGCTGGCACTCTTGTTTCTTTTCCGGTGAACCGCTTTTCTTTCCAAAAGAAAAAGGGTTCAGTGGGCCCGCGGAGAATCGAACTCCGGATCTTCCCCTCGTAAAGGGGACGTCTTAACCACTGCCGGACGTTTTCTTTTGGTGGGCTTTTCTTTTCCCAAAAGAAAAGGTCCCTCGACTACGGGCCCGTTGACCATGCCGGCGACGGCTCCGCCGGCGTCCGGTTGGTTAAACACAATATTTAAAACCCCGTTAATTAATGGAGTGGGGGGTGTAGTGATGCATCGCGTCATTTGGCTCAAGATAGGCAGCAGGAGGGTTCATCTTGTCAAGCTCGCGGGCGCTTTCCTCGTCCTGTGGGCAGTCCTCAAAGTGGCCGAGGCGGCTTACTTGATTTTTGTCACTGCCCAGAAGAGCGTTTTTGCGCAGGCGAGGCCGGACCTGGTCCCGCAGTTGTTCGGCTGGGCCATCGCGGCGCCCTATGGGTTTTCAAACGAGGACCTGTTGGGAGTGATGCTTGGGCCGGTCGCGGGCTTCCTTTTCTGGCTCGGCGTCGCAGTAGTCGCCCTGATGTTTTACCAGTCCGGCAGGATAATCTTCCCGGTTGAGGAGTATGAGGAGAAGGTGAGGGAACACCACAAGAGGCTCATACAGCGGGCGGTCGAGGCTGGCAAGATAAAGTTTGGAAGAAAGTGAATGGAAGGCGGAAACCGGTTTCTGCTTCTGGTTTTTCACGCGCCCAGCGACAGCGCCACGCAGCGCGCCGTGTGCTGCGGGTTCAAGTAATTTCCTTTGGCTCCCGTTTTTCCCTGTTTAATTCCTTGTAGCCGGCGCCCCACACCGAGCCGTATTGCTCGCGCAGTTGTTCTTCCACTGACCCGCGCCTGATTGCCTGCTCAACGTGCGCCGGCTCGATTAACTGGCTTCCCTCGTTCTTTGCCGCGTCGCCGGCGAGGCGAATCACGCCGCTTATTTCCCTTAGCCGCAGCGTGAGCGCGTTCTCTTTGCCGTCGAACTGCCTGGCTTTCTCCCGCGCCTCCCGCAACAGGCGCTCGACCGCGGGCAGGGACATGTGGGGTATCCTCGCGTCGACGGTGATTTCCTGGGCAATGAACTGGATGAACTGGTTCCTGTTCTCAGGGGTGTCGGGCATCGTGGTTTCCATCAGGATTTCGTAGCCGTCGCCGGTGATGCGCGAGCGCAGTTGCGGGAAAATCTGGGGCAAGTCGTTTATGTTCGAGGCAGCGACGAGGACGAAGTTGCACGGCACCCCGTCCACGCGCACGCTTGCGCCGGCGCTTTGCGGGTTCCTTCCGACTATGGGGTATTTCTTGTCCTGCATCGCGGTCAACAGGTATTTTTGGAGTTGGCCTAGGGTGCTCAGC
Source organism: Microcaldota archaeon (assembly GCA_026396285.1). Classification (GTDB taxonomy): domain Archaea; phylum Micrarchaeota; class Micrarchaeia; order Norongarragalinales; family JAPLXB01; genus JAPLXB01. The sequence goes on along the minus strand of JAPLXB010000021.1, from coordinate 6,985 downwards.
TCGTCTATGAACAGCACGCCTTCGTGGGCCTCGTGGACCGCACCCGGAACGACGCGCTGGTAGGGCTGGACACCCATCTGGGCATGCCCGCCGTAGGGGTCGTGGCGCACGTCGCCCAGCAGTTCTGTCTCCGACGCCCCCGCTACCGCAACGAAATTGTCCCTTTCGAGCGGGACGATGACTTTCCTTGCCTTGGCCTTGAGCGATGCCTCGTCCGCCTGGGACTGGTTGAAGGCCTTGATTTTTTCCCCGACGCGCTCGTAAACGATTTTCTCCTCTTTTCCGTCGCCGGTCTGCCGTATGGCTTGTGTCTGTTCTAGCCTTGGCGGGATATACGGTTCCGGGACGAACTTGTTTTCCCCGTACTTCTGCGCGCCGCAGACGAGGCAGGCTTGTTCGGCCGCCTTCCCCAGCGCCCCGCATTTCCTGCACCTGAAGCCGAGTTTTTCGGCGACGAAAAACGGGACTTCCTTTGGTTCAAGGATTTTTTCAACCCGCTTCAGGCGCCGTTTTTCCGCGCTTATTTCTTTCCCGGTCCTAACCTCTGCGAGCGGGCGCTCGGGGTTTTCGGGGTTATGCAGGACTGAAATCTCCTGGCTCGGTTTGGGAAGGTGTTTTGCAAGCGCCTTGGCCAACAGGCTTTTCCCAGTCCCTGGCGGCCCGACAAGCAGTAGGTGGCGCCGCTGGCGGGCGGCGAACATCGCGGTTTCCAGCGCCTTTTTCTGGCCAATGACCTGGAGAAGCGGGTCTTTTGGTATCGGCACGCCTGCGGTGGACGCTATTGAAGCGAACGACGCCGTGGACGCCATGAGAAACGCATTGCCGGGGAAGATATTTATGGCTATCCTTGAGAGCGTGTAAAAAAGATGGCGGGCAGCCAAAAAGCCGCCCAAATGAAAAAAGAAAATTCCGCCACGTCTACTGTGCGAGCACCATCTTGAGCCCGACCGGCCTTCTTGCAATGGTGCCTGAGCGTATGCCCGCGATGTACTTTGCCCCTTTTTGCTCTGCCAAGTCAATGAGGCGCTGGGTAACGATGCCGTCCAGCACTATCGCGTTCGCCGAAGAGAGTTCAGTGAGCTTGGCCATGATGTCGCGTATCGGCGCCTCGCCCAACGGGTTCATTCCCTCGTCGAAGAACCTTGCCTTGAGCGAGCCCTCTAGTTCCTTGAGGGCACCGCGCAGCGACTCTGCCTTCGCTTTTTCTTCGGGCGATTCAATCGCCTCTTCCTTCATCGGCGCCGGCTCGATGGGCCTTGGCACGCGGCGCGCGAACGGTGCCTGCATTCCCTGCGGTTCACCTTGCGCGGCCGGAGAGTCGTACGCTGGCCGTTCCCTTTGGAACATTCTCCTTGCCCCGCGGTCCCCGCCTCTCGCAAGCTCCGCTTCCGCCTGTTCGGTCGGCACCCTGCTCCTGAGGCACTTGATTAGCTCCTTTCTCGTGAGTTCCTCCACTTCTTTGCCTGTCGGCGCGCGAGAGACGTAGTCCACGTCGGTGGCGTTCATCAGTTCCCTTAGGATGATGTCGCCTCCGCGGTCTCCGTCAAGGAAGACGGTTATCTCCTTTTCCCTGCCGAGTTCGGTGACGGTTTTCCCGACGCTGGCGCCGCCGACTGCGACCACGTTCTTGATGCCGTTCCTCAACAGGTTTATCACGTCCGCCCTTCCCTCGACGACTATCACCGCGTCGCTTGAAGCGACTTCCGGCCCGGCTGGAAGCCGGTCCTCGCCGTAGGTCTCTATCTCGGCGATTTTTACTTCGCCGCGCACGAGTTCGGAAAGCTCCTTGCTTTCAGGAATCTCTTCTATCAGCATTGTCTTCAGGAGGTTCTTCGCGCGTTCAAGCACCTGTTTCCTCTTGAGCGCCCGCGAGTCCTCTATCCGGTCCACGCGCAGTTTTGCCTCGCATGGCCCGACGCGGTCCACCACTTCCAGCGCTGCGGCCAAGATGCTGGTTTCGACCATGTCAAGCGATGATGGAACCTGGATTGTCCCATAGGTCCTTCCGCCCCTTGTCTGCGTGTCAACCTCTATCCGCCCGATTCTGCCGTTCTTTTGGAGCTCGCGGAGGTCCAATTCGTCCCCCAGCAGCCCTTCGGTTTGGCCGAACACGGCGCCGACGATGTCTGGCTTCTCTATCATTCCGTCGACTTCGAACCTCGACTTAATCATGTATTTTACCGTGTCAATGTACGTCTTTCCCATTCAGATCACCTTCATGAAATGTTTTTGAAACGTTTTCCTGATTTTTCCTCGAGTTCCCGGATTTTTGACGGGAGCTCCTCGAACGTCCTTATCCCCAGCGCCTGCCTGAGGCGCCTGCGCGAAAGCAGGTCCACTTCCACGCCTGCGCTCCTGAACAGGTCTGTGAAAACCCGCGTCTTCCTCTCGCCCTCGTCGTCGAAGTCGAATAGGAGGGAAACGCGGCCGCTCGCCCCTGTTTTTTCAACGGTTCGCTCCGGCTTGCCTGTTGCAGTCACCGCTTGCGCGTTTATCCCGGCCTTTTGGAGGGCCCGGACGTCGTGCTTGCCTTCCACGACCGCGGTGCGGCCGGAAAGCCCCCGGATTGTTTTTGCAAACAGCTTTGCTTTTTCATCCAAATCCATTGGATGCCACTTGGGTTCGGTTAAGCGTCAGCGCGGGAGCACGAGGTTTTTCCTCGCCTTCTCCACGCGTGCAACGTATTCCGGCTTCCAGCCCGCCTTCTCCTCTTCCAGTATGAGGTCGAAAAGCGAGGGGGAAATGCGAACCATGTCCTTTTCCGATATTATCCCAACCACCTTTCCTTCCTTCGCGACAACCAAGCGCTTCACGTCCTTGTCCCTCATCATCTTGGCTGCATCGGTTATGTCGGCTTCAGGTGCCACGGTTATGAGGGGCTTGCTTGCGATGTTCTTCGCCTTGACGCTCGTCCGGTTTTTCGCGAGCGCCTTCCACACGAGGTCTCGCTCGGTTATGATCGCGAACGGAATGTTTTTGTCTCCAACCACGAGAAGCGACCCCACTTTCCTTGCCTTCATTTTCTTGGCAGTATCAACAAGCGAGGCCTCTTCGCTTATCACGGCCAGTGACTGCTGCATGCAGTCGCCCACCGTAACACCGGTCTTCATGAAGAACATTTGGTCAGGCTGTTTAAATCCCTTGCGGCAGAAGACGCAGGAATGGATTATATATTTCGCCGCCCAACATGGTTCCATGTCCAAGGAAAAAGGCAGCCGTTTTGAACGCCAGCTCAAAAAAATGCTTGAAGAAAAGGGCTTTTTCGTGGTCCGCGCGTCAGGAAGCGGGGCGGACGGCGTTTCCCCGGACCTGATCGCCCTAAGCAGCACGCTTAACATGGCCATAGAGTGCAAGGCGTGGAACGGCGACGCAGTGTACATTGAAAAACAAAAGTATCGGATAATGTCCGAGTGGGAGAAGCGGACTGCTGTGCCCGTGTTCGTGGCGTGGAAAAGCCCGCGGAAGGAGTGGAGGTTCTTCCCGCTCCTGGCTTTGAGGGAAACCGGCGCGTCGTTTGCGCTGGCGAAAAGCGACCTTGAAACCGGGCTCAAACTCGAGGAAGTAATCCGCTGATTGGCGGGAGCCACTGGAAAGCGCGCGGGGCCGTTGTTTAAAAGAAGCGTTTTTCTTGAATTCTTGCGGCGAAAATGCGGCTGATAATGGCCGCTTTTGCCGGGGTGATTTGAATGGCGAAGAAAAGCGAGGCAGCGGCGGCTAACGCCGTGGTAGAAGAAGTAGTTGAACGGCCCGTTGAAGAGGCAAAGGAACGGGAATCCAAGAAAAAGAAAATAACATCAGTCGAGCAGCTGCCCGGCGTCGGGGAATCCACGCTCGCGAAACTCAAGGACGCCGGCTACGACACCCTTGAAACAATAGCTTATTCCATGCCTTCTGAATTGGAGGAAGTCGCGGGACTCGGCGAAGGGACTGCAGTCAAGATAATAAACGCGGCGCGTGACGCGCTTGAAATGGGTTACGAAACAGGCGACATCGTCCTCGAGCGCCGGATACAGATTGGCAAAGTATCAACCGGTTCAAAGGAGTTGGACGCGCTCATCGGCGGCGGTGTGGAAACCCAGGCGATAACAGAGGCGTTCGGGAAGTTCGGGAGTGGAAAAACCCAGCTCGGGTTCCAAATGTGCGTCAACGCCCAACTTCCGAGGGAACAGGGCGGGCTCGGCGGGGAAGTGCTGTTCGTGGACAGCGAAAACACGTTCAGGCCCGAGCGCATCGCACAGATGGCACAGGCGAAGGGGTTGGATCCGGATGAAGTGCTGAAAAAAATCCACATCGCGCGGTCATACAACTCCGACCACCAGATGCTGCTGATTGACCGGGCGGACGAAGTGGTGAAAAAGCACAACATCGGGCTGGTTATAGTGGATTCGCTGACATCGGCGTTCCGCTCCGACTACGTCGGAAGGGCTACGCTTGCGGACAGGCAGCAGAAGCTCAACAAGCACCTCCATGCCCTCCAGAGGCTCGCGGACATGTACAACCTGGCGGTATATGTAACGAACCAGGTCATGGACAGGCCAGACATACTCTTCGGCGACCCGACTACCCCAATCGGGGGGAACGTGCTCGCCCACCAGTCAACCTACCGCCTTTACCTTAGGCGCAGCAAGGAAGACAGGCGCATTGCGAAACTCGTCGACTCGCCCAACCTTCCTGACGGGGAATGCGTGTTCCGCGTGACACCGGCAGGGCTGGCGGACGTGGAATAAACCCTTTGACGCCGGCCGCGACGCCGGCTCACCTCCTTTTTTTAATTCCCTTTGATTTAGAAGTTCGACGCTCGTTTGCCAGAATAAACGCCTTAAACCCTGTTTTAAAGCCGTTTCAATAGCTTTTAGCGCAATAAAACCGGCTTAAACCGCTTGAAGCGGCCTTTCCTGCCGTCCTGAAGCCCTGAAAAGGAAAGGAACCAGGCCCCCAAACCACTAATTTGTTACTACCAATAAGTATATAAATTCAGGAAACAGTATTACTGCGGTGCAGTTATGCCGATCCAAAAAGTCACTCTCGGAGAACTCAGGGAAATTGCCCCCAGCATGAGAAAGGATGACGCGGGGGCCCAGAACCAGTTCAGGTACGCCCCGATGTTCCTTCCGGTTGACGCGACGTCCAAAAAGGACACTGGAGTAGTCAAAGTCGTCACGAGGCAGAAGTTCCTTGACGAAAACATCAATCACTGGGTCCAGTGGCGCTTCACCCAGGGGGCCGCGCTCGGGCTCGGGGTCGCCGCGCTCGCGCTCATCGGAGTAAACGTGCTGCTCAGCGGCGCTGCGGCGCTTGGCGCAGGATACTGCTACGGCGAATACAAGAAGAAGGACTTCATAATCAACAGGCTGCTCAAGAACAGGTGGCTGCTCGAAGGAACTTAAGGGAAACGGTGTAAAAAATGGCACAACCAACTGTAAAAATTGAACACCAGACCGAGGCACTGGCCATGAGGAAAGTGGACCCTGGCGCGCCCGTAACCGCAGCGTACGCCGAAGTGGACCCGAAGCAAAGCCCGAACATGAGGCAGGCCAAGAGGTGGGACTACCTCGTTGAATACATTGGCTACTGGATTGACAACAAAAAGTTCCTCGCATACGCAATCCTTTTCGTCGGAGCAGGCATCTGGGCCCTCCACGTCTGGGCCCCTGTCGGGCTGCTCATGATAGCGGTGGGTGCGAAATTCAAGTCAATGTCGTGGATGGATGACTTCATCGTGAAGAAATTCGGTGCTAACAGGTCGCTGATACTGGTTGACTAAGGTGAAATGAATGGCAATAAGAGAATCGAGTCCGATTGTGCAGTTCATGACGCTGGTCGAGGACTACACCCCGATAAAGCCAGTCACTGGAAAGGGCAACACGTTCGAGGACTCCATGTTTTACGCGGGCCTCTTCGGCCTCAAGCAGGGGCAGGTTTTCCTCCTCGTCGCCCTCGGGCTACTCTACGCGCTACTGGTGGTAAAATGATCGGCGTAAGCGACGTCAAACAACACATGCAGGGCAAGCCGAAGCCGGAAATGCCCGGTTCGTGGATATTGCCGGGCGTCAACCCGCTCTCGGCCGAGTACATGCGGCCTGAGAACACGCAGTCGCCCCAGCCGGAATTCAAGGGAAACATGCTTCCAGTGTATGTCCCAATGACCGCGAAGGACAAGATTCACGGCGACAAGCCGGTCCACAACGCGGAACTGCTCACGAGGAATGAGTACCTGAACGCCCAGCTCACAGAGGACACGCGCGACGCCAACATCGCATCGGCGTATAAGACGTATTTCCTCGCCTGGGTGTGCCTTGGCCTGACGATTGCAACGTATTTCATTCACCCCTACGTCGCCGCGGTGTTCGCCTACCTGTCCGGCCACTACTGGGCATGGAAGGAACTCGGCGTGTCGTGGGGAAGGGAATGGTACAAGGGGAAAATGCTCATCTACACGTCGTAAGGTCAGAAGGTGGTTTGAATGGCGGAAACAACAATACAAATGTCCTCGGTCATGGCCGACATGAAGCGGCCATTCCTGAAGGTTACCAACAGGTGGGAATACCTTGACAGGTACCTCCCGTGGTGGAAGGGATACATACGGTACCGCCTGTACGCCATCGTTTTCGCGGCAATCGGGGTGGGAACAATATTCTCCGTCCCGCCGCTCGGCGTCCTGTGCCTCGCCGCATCCACGTATTATTACCAAATACACATCCACCGGAAGGAGCGCATAGAGTCCAAGAGGACGGTAATAATCGGGCACTGAAGGCGGCGCGGAAAAAACATCCCGCTAGCGCAAGCTGGGCGCCGGGAACCGCTGAAGTGTTTTAAACCGCGTCGCCCAAAACGCTGCATGAACGGCCAGGTAAGATTCAGGCACTTGGACGACGGCGACGAGTGGATGCTCGCCGAAGACATCCCGAACATAGACTTCTTTTTCTGCCAAATCTGGCTGCGCGCCTTCGTCAACAACATGGCGAAAAGCTGCGGGATGAACTAC
>JAPLXB010000024.1 GCA_026396285.1 Microcaldota archaeon | reverse complement strand
GGCACTTCTGATGCGCCGACGTGCTGGGTGATGCGCCCCGGCTCGCCGGCCGCCACGCGCGTGTCCCTGATGGCGTCGAGCAGGCTCGTCTTGCCGTGATCCACGTGGCCCAAAACAGTCACAATCGGCTGCCTCAGCATGTAATTCACCAAGAAACTGATGCGAAGAAGTAACGCACAGGAATATGCCTCTGCCCGTATAATAATAAAGCGACGCCGCCGGAAAGGGTGGAAAAACACGCGGGAGCCAATATGCGCGCCGGCTAGTTAGTTTTTGCCCGTGCTTCCGAAACCGCCGTGGCCGCGCCGCGTTTCACTCAACTGCCCGCTTTCCTCAAAATCGGCCCGGACGACGCGGGACGCGACGATTTGCGCGACGCGGTCGCCTTTCTTCACCGCAAACGCCTGCTTCCCAAGGTTCATCAAGATTATTTTCAGTTCGCCCCGGTAGTCTGAGTCAATGGTCCCCGGCGAATTCGGCAGGATTACGCCGTGGTTCAACGCCAGCCCGCTGCGCGGCCTCACCTGTACCTCGTACCCGGGCGGGATTTCCAAGAAAAGCCCGGTTGGCACGAGCGCCGTCTCGCCGGGCGCAAGGACCTTTTCCTCCGCTGCACAGACGTCTGCCCCGGCAGAGTGCTCGGTCATGTACTTCGGCAGCAGCGACCCGTCGTTCTTCTTCACCCTGATTACCACGCCTTCAGCCAAAAACCCACCTGCAATATTTTATTCGAACATCGCGGCCTCGTCGGCCCGCTTGTATGAATGGATTTCCTTTTCAGAGAACCACAGGCCGATCTCGTGCTTCGCCTCTTCAACTGTCCCGGACGCGTGGATCAGGTTCCTTATCGGCCGCTTGCGCGCGTTCGCCGAATCCGAGGAATCAACGGAGTAGTCGCCGCGTATTGTCCCCGGCGCAGCGCTCAGGGGCAGGGTGTGGCCCACGATTTTGCGGACGATGTCGACGGAATGGTTGCCTTCCCACGCCATTGCGACGACGGGCGCCGATGAAATGAAGTCAACGAGCCACTTCTTCACCATCTTCCCTATCTTGAGCGCGTCCTTGGTCCCGACCTCTTTTTCCGCGTCAATCCCGTATTTCTCGTAATTCTCAAGCGTTTTACCCCCGACTGCCCGCAGCCACTCGTCGCTGGAGGGGTAGAACTTCTCAACAAAGTCCTTTGACGGCTTCACCATCTTCAACGCGACCAGCTTAAGGCCCGTGCGTTCAAGGCGCGAAACCGCTTCGCCGGCGAGCCCGCGCTGGACGCAGTCGGGCTTGAGCATCACGAAAGTCCTTTCCATTGCAATCATCCCCGCAAAATCCGTTGCTTGGATAAGGGGGCTGAAAATAAAAAGAGTTGCGCAACAGGCGCCGGCAGCGCCCAAAGGGGGCCCGCCACCATGCCCGCGGCAGTTCAGAGGCCGAGGCGCATTTTCGTTATTTCTGCGCGCATCGCCTGGTAGGTGCCGGCGTCTATTTCCCTCTTGCAGAACATCTTGTGGAGCTCGGTTTCCTTAGCAAGGAGTTCTTCGGAGGTGACTTTCTTCACCCTCGCGCGCACGGGCGCGTAAGCGATTTTCTCCAGCGAAACTATTTTCCTCCGGAGGCCCGCGAGTTCGCCGCGGAGCACCGCCATCTCCATTTCGCGCGGGTCGGGCTGGACTTGGTGGAAAAAATCGAATTCGAGCCGCTTGAGCGGAACCCTGATGTCAAGCTGCGCAGGCGCATCCTGTTCGCCGGACTCAACCGCGGCCGCATCCCAAAAAAAATCTGCAAACGGCTGTTCCGCCTGCCCCGCGCCGGCCGCGACCGGGGCTGTAACGGGTTGGAGCAGCTCATCCGCCCGCACGCGGGCCGCCTGGGCGGGATAACCGTTTTTCTGGTCTTCCTCGAATTGTTTTTTTATCGCAAGCGCCCTTTCGCTGCTGGGGCGCGCCAATTCCGCGCTTTCCCCGCCGCCCCGCCTTACCTTCCTGTTGACGTACCGGCTGTACGCATAGGCGTCGAAAAGGACGACTGCGATCCCGAAAAGCAGTATTGCGACATCCATTTACTTCCACCCTAAGCGAAGGCGCCGCGGCTTCTCACCTTGCGGCACGCACCGCCTTCCTTATCTTTGCCTGTATTTTCTTCGCGCGCCTGAAAAGCGTTTTCTTCAAACCCCTTCCCATGAGGCCGAGCGAACCCACCCTCAGCACATCCGGAAGCGCTGGCAGCTCCGGAACGGGAATTTCTTTCAGCTTCGTGGGCGCCGGGTAAATGGGTTTCTTGCGCGGCTGCGAAGGCTCGGGACCCTTTTCCGAAACCGTTTCCCCTTGCTGCGGAACGCGCCGCCTCGCGACGAGGTATGCTGCAACCAAGACAAGCAAAATCAATACAATCAGGGACGAATCGGTTGCGGCGGTGAAAAACCCGGAGAGAGCGCCCGGCTGCTGTTCCGGCGAGCCGCCCGTCTGCACTGTCGCTTGGGCCGTGTTGGTGCAGTCCCTCACGTTGACCGGCGTCGCGGCGGTTGTTTTCCCGCGGGCAGTGGCTGCGCTCGCAGTCACTTCAACCGCCCCGGGCGCTTGGCCGAGCGGGAACGTGGCGAGGGCGGTGAATTTCCTTGACTCGCCCGCGGCTATGACGAACGATGCCGGGCCGGTGAAACTCGCCTGAGTGTCAAGCGAAACCGTTCCGTACGCGGTTTCCTGGCCGTGGCTTTCAACAGTCAGCGAGAGCGGGAACGAGTTCCCGGCGCACACGGACTGGGGGCCTGAAACAATAAGGACAAGCTGCGTGCAGTCCCTTACCGTTATCCACGCGGATGCCGACAGTTCCTCGCCCGAGCTTCCATGGACCGTGACGAAAAGGTTGTATTCGCCCGGCGGCGTGGCCGGCGACGGCGTTGCCAGGAAAACAAAGTCAATTGTCTCGCCCGCGTTCGCCCGCACCGCAGGAGTGATATAGTAAGTGAACCAGCCCGAGGGGTCGGTTACTTCAAAAGTGAACGACTGGGGCGACTGGAGCGCGTTCTTGACGTGGCCCTGGAATTCCGCCTGTTCACCGCAGGTGCGCTTTGATTCCTGTGAAAAGGACACCGTGCTTGCCGCTACCGAGAAAGAGAGTAAGAGGATAAAAACAATTGCCTTGATTGCGCCATTCATTTTCCACCACGACAACCGGGACGCGCCGCGCATCGCCGAACGCCCATCCCCCAATCATGCGTTCATGCGCTCTGGCGTTCCCTTATTTTCCTCACCACGTCCGAAACCGATTCGCTTCCTTCTGCCGCCCCTTCGTCGCGGCCCATCACGTACAGGTATGCGCCGGCTGCGGCGAGAACGATGAGGAAAACCAGTATCAGCGTCTCGGACGAGCCGAATGTGAAGAAGCCTGAAAGCCTTCCGCCCGCGTAGTTGGCCATCGGGATGTTGACCGGCACGAATGCCTTCTTTCCGTCCGAAGTGCTCAACTGGATGGTCGCGGGATAGTCCCTCGCCTCCGGCGCCTCCGCGGAAACCGCGAATACGAATTTCCTTGACTCGCCCGGCGCAAGCACCGCGTCCCTCGAGTCAACTGAAACGGCCCAGTCGGCCGGCAGCCCGTTCAGGGCAGCATTGACCGTCACCTGGTTCGCCTCGTTGTTGGCCACCGTGAATTCAACAGTCGCCTTCGCGGCCCCGTCCTCGTCGTAAACCCCCACCACCGGGCTTGAGACCGCAGAATGGAAGAGCAGTTCCGCAACCACCTTAACCGCAAGCGACCTGTTGGCCAAAACCTTTCCGTCCGAATACAACTGTATCGGGATGTCATACGACCCCGGAGAAGCCATTTGGGACGGGTTGACGTACACGTCTGCCTGGGCCTCCTCGCCCGGCTCTATCGTCAACGTGCCCGGAGTGATTGTCACCGAACTGAACGAAGACGGTGTTTTCACCGAATACGTCGCGCGGACGTTCCCGGAATTCCTGACTGAAAGGAGCGCGGACTGGCCGGAGCCCCTTGGAACGATTATCGCGGCCGGCGCCAGGTCAATTTCCACACCCTTGCGCGCGCCGTGCGTGAAGCACAGCGGAAGCTGGTAGACCACGCGGCCATCCTTCCTTACGATCAAGTCAAAATAATGTTCCCCGGCTATAAGGGCGCCGGTGTCGAATACGAGGTAAACCTTGCGCACGTCGTCCTGGCCGAGGTTGTAGATGCGCGGCTGGGCGATTGAAACGCCGTCACCGGCTCCCTCGAGCCCTGCGATGAAGTCGCCGGGGCCCATGTTGTTCTCAACTGAAACCGGGTAGTAGACCGGCGTTGCCGAGGACTGGATCTCGGGGCAGTTCGCGAAATCAGTCGCGAACGCGTCCCCGCCTGGCAGGTTAAGCATGACAGAGACTGAAGCGTCGTTTATCGGGCTCAGTGCGCTGACGTTGAACGCCTGCGAACCCTCTTCGCCCGCCGAAGGCTTCACGCAGAAGTCGACGTACCTCGACTCCCTCGGGCTTATCCTGAACTGCTTCGGCGACAGGGTCGTAAAGAACGCCGAGTAATTGGACGGCGACGCCATCGTCACCGAGCCCTTGTCCGGGCCGGTGTTCCTCACGAGAAGCTTGAAGCAGGTTGTTGTCCCGCCCAGGCCGTCTTTCTCGGAATCAAGCGCCCACAGCGAGAGGCCGCCCTTCACTATGACCGGGATTTCAAGGTTCGCCCTGCACGTGCCGTTTCCGGCGACGCTCACGAGCGCCTTGCTTCCGCCGACGTAGTTTGCCGGAGGCCTTGGAATGACGCTGATTATCCTCTGCTCGCCAGGCCCAAGCGTGAGGTTGGCTGGCCCGTCGAGCTCGATTGCGCCCGAGTAGTCAACCGTGACCGCGTTGCTTGACGCAAGGTTGTTGATGACCTTTACTTGAATCAGGTCCTTGGCGGTGCCCACGAGCTTTGCGGAAACGTCGCACGCCACACGGGAAAGGCACACTTCCGCGGGCACGACTGTCCCGACCACGACCAGCTTGGATGAACCAGCGTCAGGATACCCTCCTTTTGAAACCGTTATCGCATGCGTCAACGGGTTCAGGTAGTCAAACAGCACTTCGCCGTTAGAGTCGGTGTAAACAGTGGCAGAATACTGCTGGGCCGCGTTCGCACTAGTGACGTTCGTGGCGTTCTGCGCCATGTAAGTGGTTACCGCATAGGTTATGCGGAGGCGCGGCTGTTGCGCGTCGGCTGCGTCGCCAGAAGAGAACACCTTCATTCCCTGGCTCTCGTTGTCTGCAACGAGCATGAAACCGCTGTTGGACGCGCCGAGCACGAGCCTGCTGACCAGCGTAGTTGTGTTCCATGAGTAGTCGCCCGCGGACGAAACGTTCCTTGCCGCCTCGGAAACCGCGTTGTAGTCGCCGCCAGGGTTCGACCAGTTCGCGCTGCCGTTGTATGAAAGCCATGTTGCCCCGGAGCCCGCAGTGCCGTCGCCTTCTGTCCAGTTCCTTGAAACCTCGTGCAGCGACACGCTCATTGCCGGCCCGTTTCCATCAGAGTAGAGCACGAGCTCGGACGAGTTCATCACCGCGTTCGAAGGTATTGACGACAGGTCGAAGTACAGGAGCGAGCGGTAAAGCGAGTTCGACGCCGAATCAAGCCCGACGCGGAGCGCCTGCGAATTGCCGTAGTTCGCGCCAGCCTCGGTCGTGCGCGTTATTGAATACGACACCTCGAGCTCGGGCGCGATTGAAACGTTGGCGCCGTCGCTTGAATAAACGTTCTTGATGTTCTCAACCGACTCGTTGAACGCCTTGAGCAGTACTCCGTAGTTCTGAGTGCCCGAAACCCAGTTCCTCGCGAGCTGGGTCAGGTTGATTTCGTAAGTTCCCGCGTCAGCCACCATTACGCTTGCCTCCAGCGTTGCGGAATAGTCGCCGCCCGCGGTCCCCCAATTGAGCGAAGGCGTGCGCATGCTCCACGTCGCGTCCTCGGTCCAGTTAGAGGTTACTTGGTGGGCGCTCACGTTCAACGGAGCGCCGCCTGAAATGGAATAAACCTTGAGCACCGCGTAATCAATTGTCGCGCCCGCCGGCACCTGTGACAAATTGAACGAAAGCAATGCCCTCTTCACCGCCTTGACGTTGTCCGGATACGAGAAGTTCACGTCCGCGTAGTTCACGCTGTTTATTCCCGGAAACACCGTGTTGACCGCAAGCGTGAAGCCGTTGCCGGAATACGTCTGGCCTGCCTGCATCGTCTGGATCGTGAGAAGCGAACCTGCCGAAGAGTAGACGTAGAAAGAAGCCTGTGGCAACTGCCCCGGCCCCTGGCCGACTGAGGTGATGCTCGCAAGAAGCACAGTAGTCCCGGCGCCAGTAGTGAGGTTCTGGCCGACGAAGACAATCTTGTTGGTGAAATTGATGTCCCTCGGGGACTCGTCGTAGCCAACTTCCAGCGGGTTCAACGCCGAATGGCTTGAAACGTTCCCTGAATCAATGAAAGTGTCGGCGCCGCTGGCCGCGTCCGGCTGGATGTGGAGCACGCCGCTCGTCCTTTCGGTCCTCACGCCTATGGAAGCGTCCTTTCCGCCCGCGCCAGGCTTCAATTCAACAGAGTAATTCGCTGTCACCGGGACAGGAGTCGGGACCGGAATCGGGACGGCGTTTAGCTGCACCCTCGCCCCTGAAATCGCCTCGCCCGTGTCGCAGTCGCTGACCTGCACGAGCAGCGAGCCAGTGGTCGGTTCTGGCGGAATCACCTGCACCTTTGAAGTGCCGCACAGCTTCCCGGCCGCATAAGCCTTGATCAGGTGCTTGGAAGGATAAGCCTGTTCAGGGCCATACTTGCAAACGGCAATGCACGTTCCCTGGTAGACCGGAGAATAGTTCGAGCCGACGTTTTGCGGCGCACCGCACCCGGCTGAAACCACCTGGCCGTCCCCGCAAGCCACCACCACGCTCTGGAGCGGCGACGCGTAATCAAAATAATTCACTGCGACGGTTACGTTGTGGAGCGCCCTTATCTCCTGATTGGTCGGAGTGACGTCAATATAGCACGCCGGCTTTACGGCAACGCACCCGCCCTTGCCGTTCTCGGCAAAGCCCTCCGGGCAACCGCACTCAACAGAATGCTGCCTGAGAACGCCGTCCGTATCGCAGCCGAAAGGCTGGTTCTCCGAACAATCGCCGATTATCGTGCCGTCAGTGCACGTGTTGACGCAATCGTTTCCATTCACAACATAGCCAGTTGGGCACCCGCAGATGCTCGCGCCCTTCACTATGCCGCGGTCAGAGCACAGCATGCCGGTGATTGAACCGTTAGCCCTCACGCACTCCCCCTTCGGGGTGCCGTCGGAACAGTAGTTGTCAACGGGCGCAATCGCCTGGGTCGAGGGATAATAGTACGGGTAAACGTAGTAGTAATACGGGTACGGGTAATACCAGTAGTAATCCGGGCCGTAAGAATAGTAAGAATATGACGAGTAATATCCGCCGCCGCAGTCGGCCGGACAATTCCAGTACCCTTCGCCCGGTCCGCAGACTCCGTCCCCGCAGTACCCGTAGTAATAGTTACCGTAATAGGAGTAACCGCTTCCAACGCCTGTTTCCACAGACCAGGTCACGTCCGCGCTTGCAAAGCCCGAGAGGCCCAGCAACGCCACGAACATGGCAAGGAATGCGTTAAGACGAGTACAACCCACCCATTCCACCTTGTTACTACTAAGCAGTAACGAAGTATTTAAATGTTTGGATTTGTCCCTTTCCGCCGCGGGCGGCCGCAGAGAGGCACTTTATTTAAATTCCTGCCCCGAATGCATTTCGTTGCAAGCGACGGACGCGGGGCGCCGGGCGCGCGGTGATGATTTTCATGGCCAACACGGGCGACGCTACTGAAAAAGACAAGGCCAAAAAAGGCGCGGCGGCGCCGGCGGCGAAGACGCCGAAGGAGAAACTCGCCGCACTGAAGGAGGAGCTGGAAGTGGCTCCACCGGTTGAAATAGAGGTTCCGTTGAAGAAAAAACGCCCGCCCCTCGCGACTGCGCCGAAGAAACACGAACTCGTTCCACCAGCGCCAAAAAAAACCGCGGAAGAGGCGAAGCCAGCGAAACCGGAGGAAAAACCCGCTGCACAGGTGCTGCCAGAGGCAAAACAAGTGCAGGCCAGGGCACCGGCGGCGGTGCAGAAGCCGGGTGAAAAAGGCGTTGAAGAGGAACTCATGATAAGGGACATCATAAGAGAGGCCGAGGCCGAAGCGCTGCAGCCGGGCGCGGTGGTCCATCGAAGGTACTTGATTGCCGGCAAAAAAGAGGGGGCGCAGCCTGCCGCGGCGAGGCCGGCCGCAAAAAAAGCCGGTGAGGAAACCGAGCTCAGCCAGATGGCGCAGGAAGTTTATACTGAGTTGAAGAAGGAGAGCCTTCCGCAGCCTGTTGTCCAGAAGCCGGTCCCGAAGCGCGTTGAGCGCCGGGAGGAGAAAAAGAAGGCCGCAGCCGAAGAGGAGAGGAAGATCACGATTGAGGAGCTGCTCGGCGAAAAAACGGAAGGCGCCGGTGCGCCGGGGGCGGGCGCTGGCGCGGGTGGCGAAGCCGCGCCGCAGCCGTTGTTTGCGGAACTTGAAGCGATTTCAGGAAAGCCCGCGCCGGTTGGCGGGGCAAAAAAGGAAGCCAAGCCATGGGAGACGGAGAAGAAAGCCGGTGGAGCAAAAGCTGAGGAAAAAAAGGAGCCCGTGTGCCCGACGTGCGGGACGAAGAACGCGAAAGTCGTTTTCTGCCCATACTGCAGCACCGGCTTCTGCACCAATTGCACCACGTCTGTGAAGCCGACTGAGGAAGCGTTTTACTACACGTGCCCGAAGTGCGGCGAAGAAGTCACTGTTAAAAGAAAATAGCTTGGTGCGCGCCGCCAACAGCGCGTCCATGAATTCACGCCGTCTTTTAGGATGGCCAAACGCACACGCGCATCAGGTACTGTTTCGTCACCGGGTTGCCATTCTGGTCCTCGACGAGTATCCGGAACGGCGCGGCAACAGTAATCGCTTCCTTGAAATTGTTGCTCACCGAGTCACACAATCCTAGCTGCCCGCCGCGAGGAAAAGCATCACCCATATTGCTCTGCACTTCGGCCGAGTCAGTAATTACAAATGACTGTGAATCTCGGTAAGTCTGGTAGAACTGTTCGTCAAGGACTTCGGCCGCGTACTTGTATCCCGCCTGTGTGAAGGGCTTCATCACCTCACTCATGAGGCACCATAGCGCGGTTTTGCCGGGCGCGTCAGCTGACCCGAATTTGTCGTCAAGACTGTTTGCAGTGGGGTCGGCCAAGTCTTTTTTCACTAAGTCAGCCACGCTTATTGTTCCCTTCCACTTGCTCAAGTTACGACAGTCTAGATTTGCAGCCTGCGGCGCAGGAACGTGAACGCCGCCTAGCGTGGACGCGTCCATGAAGTAAATGCTCTTCATTATGCTCTGCATGTAATTGATGACGTGCGCGCTGCGCATGACGCGGTCCTGAGACTCGCCGTAGGTTACCATGGCGGAATACATCATGCCCACCGACATCGTGGTAATGAGGAGAAACATTATGCCGTCAAACAACGCTGCTTGCCCCTTAACCAAACAAAATCACCTATGACATGCCGCTCGCTTCCTCGAGTCTGCCTTTCTTCTTCCAAACCATTATGGTAATCATTCCAAGCCCGCGCGTGACGCTTCCTTCGTCCGGGCAGTAGACTGCAATCGGATAATTCAGTATCACCGAGTCAGAAGGCATGTATTCACTATTCGGGGAACCCGCTTCCATCAATTTCGTCGGGCCTATTCCCCGTGTAGTGCATACTGCGCCTGCATCAGCTGATGGTGGCCTCGGTTCAGAGTCAAAAGGATTGGAATCTAGATTTATTTCTGTGCAGAATTTTTTGAGCACTATCGCAAAACGTACTCCCCGCGTTTCAGCATATGGCATAACGACGTTATTGCATTCTGCGTTGAATTCGGACGTTGTAGTCACGCCGCTCTTTGTTGCAATGTATGCGAGCCCCAGCGCCGCCTTGCGCGTATCCAGGTATTCGTTCTTTGCCTGCACGAAGTAAACGGAGTAAACCACTACTGAAATGAACAGCAGTATCCCGGCAACTATTGGGAAAATGCTCGGAATGTCGTCCCCCAGCGGCCCTATGAAACCTTTCAAGAAAACCATTCAACTAACTCCAACTCTCCTAAAAAAGTTATTGCGGAAAAGCGCATGGATTCAGGTTATTCGTGACGCGGACTGTTTCAAAGTTCAGGCAATCTGTGCCTATTTCCCGGGTGCAGTCCTCGATGACGAGATAATTTTGCGTCGGAATCTGTTTCGTTTTGCATTTGATTACGACGAGGAAGCGGCTCCGGCCTTGGGGATTTGATGGCTCCGCCACAAGCACCTCGCCGGTCTGGGTGCCTGGATTCCTTGCGCTACCCGCGTTACTATGCATGTCAACTATAAAATTCTCGAAGGGGACGTTCGAACGGCCGCAGCATTCGTTTGTCGTGCAATCGAATTTAGCCGCTGTTTCCTCTGAAAAAGGCCTCACTAGAATTGAAAAAAAACCGGTTTCTGGGTTTCCAATCCCGCCGCTTTCTGTTACTTTCAGGATGTTAATGGCATACCTTTGAAAATCGGTTTTCCCGATTGAAAGCGAGGACTCTAAGGCGAATATTTTCCGTTCGTCTTCCATTGGCGAGTTTATTACGTTGTTTATCACGCCGCCGACTGCTTGTGCCACGGAATAAGCCTGGTTTGAGCACATGCTCGTTCTCTGTATGTTCCCGAGCGTAGTCGCGAAAAGTGCTAGGGCGATGATGAAGAAGAGCATCGCCATCTTCGTAAGCATCCACAACGCGATTTGGCTCCTCATTTCACCGACTCGCGGCTGTTTCTTTTTTCATGGCGCAAACGCTAATGTAGCCTTTTTGCCCGGTCGTGATTCCGGTTGTACCAAGATAGAGGCGTTTTGTGAGTTTGAATACGAAAACAGACTCGCCCTGAACTCGCCCGAGTGTGCGCCAGTATTGATCGCTCAAAACAGATTGAGGAACGTCGAGACTGCAACTACGCCCTGACTCCAAATCAACGCATGCGGTTGTTCCCAATGGAATACAGTGAATAGTGTCAATGTTGCTCGGGTTTACTAAATAGCCCTGTGGCGGCTTGGGAATGTATTCGTCTTCCACACCCATGTCCATTGGCATTTGAATACACATGCTCGCGTCAGTCAAGGGCCGTAGAATCCCGTCAGCCGAATCAATGTAAACCGGCTCTATTTTCCAACACCCCTGCGTATAGCCAGTGCACTGTCTGCAGAAATCGACTTGAGTGTATTTCACGAACCGCAGGCCCTCAATGCGTTTCGTGCCGCACGACTTCATGTTAAAAGTCGCTTCCCGCGAAGTCGGCGGCGAACCTATTGCCACGTCAACCATGGCCGACTCGAGAGAACGCACTTCGGAACGGAGTTCGGCAATGCACTGGGCTTCGCTGCTTGTGTTCATTACGTAAAAAGCGAGGGTCATGCTCATTGCTAGGATTATTACCGCTACGAAAAGCTCGATTGGCGCATCAACCTGTCCCTTGGACATGAACAAACGAAGGCGGGAGTGGTTTAAACCCTTTTCTTGAAAGCCCTTTCCAAAAAGCCCGGAGTGAAGAGGATGAAGGCCAAGGAACGGGAAACGGTTTTAGCCTCCTCAAGGGACTCGCTGGCGGCAATTGACGTCTGCTGGAAAACCGGCTTGATTAACTTTATGACTATTATTGCCGCGATAATCATTACTATTAGCATATAGATTGGCGTCCATTCGCTGCCCCTGCGCCGCTTCAGCAACATCTGCACCATAACCTGTTGGCGTAAAAGCCAAATAAAAAAGTAGTGGCTGGCAGCAGCCGAGGCGCCTAACGAGTCAGCCCACATTTCTGGGCGCACGCGTCCGCCAAGTCACTCGCGTAGTCCGTGCTTCCAACACATACATAGTAGCTTGGTCCGCCGGCTCCGGCTTGACGCGGTCCTTTGCAAACCGAAATCGCTGCACTTATTTTGGTGTGAACCTTGAATGAGGTGCCGCCAGAACCAGTGCTAAGCGGTTTGTCCGCTGAACCGCAGATTTCGCCAAGGCCGGGGGGGCAGTAAAAACTGACATCGGCAGCTTGTATAGGCGTTTCTCCAATCACTTCTGCGACAAACACATCGTTTCCGGGGGCGAATTCTGCTTTAGGAGCAGATTCTATTCCAATCCCGCGCTGGTACACTTTTGAAACGAGGGATTTTATCGTGTCCTTTGCGCCGGTTGCGCCGAAACTGATTCCACCCAAAAATCCGAGCAATACGCCGAGTATGGCGACTGCCACGATGACTGAAATGACGAGCATCATTGTCTCAAAAGCTTGGCCCCTTCTTTGCCTGACTCCAATCACGCCAACCACCCCTCAAACACTTGTTGAAGCACTCTTCCCCGGTTTTTATTCATTGCGCCAGCCGCGGCCGGCACGCTTTCTGGCCTTATCCGCCTGCTCCGCCTATTGCCATGCTTGTTACGAAAAGCGTGACGCAATACAAAATCGCCGCCATGGGCAAGGCCTTGGCGATGCTGACATACGTGTGTAACGGGTTGTGAGTGTCCTCCACTTGGGAATTGAAGTAAATGAGCATGAACACGATTTCAATCACGTAAACCCCCATTATTAGCGCGAACGTGGCCGGATCCGCCGTATCCGGTTTGTGGGAAAACATGCTAGTCATTCCGCCGCCCATGCCCGGCACCTGGGCTTGTTCAGTGCTGCCCGCGGCCGCCGAGGAAATGGAGTTTATTATCATCTGCTGCATTGACGAGACGACTGCGAGCACCACCGGCGCAATGAACGTCGCCATCGTGCTCAGCATCACAGTAACGTCCTCCAGGAGGTGCCTGAGGGACTCGTCGATTTTCTGCGCGTTGCGCAACTGCAGGCTCAAACTCATCAGCGACTTGGCGGCCACGTTGACGCCCAATTGAACCGAGTCCACTAGCACGCTCATGCCCCCGCGGATGACTTGCGAGGGAACGTTCTTCACTGCGCCGAAAGTGGGGTCGAAAATCGCGGCGTCAAGAGTCATTCCCAACATGGTGATGTTTGAAAGGATCCGTTGGAAGACTTCTGACGCGATTTTGCTTTTGGGAAGGAATTCCACGGCGTGCCTCATTGCTTCCTCCATGGGCTTGTTTTCGCCCAGCCGCGACGCCAGCACGTACATCGCGTCCTTGAATTCCCCTTCCATTCCGCGAATCTCGTCCTGGACTTTCTTGCGCGCCCAATACGTTCCAAGCAGGTAAACGCTTGAAGCCAGGCTGATGCCAATCAGTATCCCGAAGACGGAGAATTGCGCGACGTAGAGACCATATTGGTCGAAGAACGCGAGGTGCGGAATTTTCGGCAATTCTTCGGCGAGCCTGTATTCCGGAATGCCGGCTTTGTTGATTTGATCCGCGAAATAGCCGGCGGCGATTGTGGCCGAGAGGACTAGGATTACAAGGAGTTTTACGGAAAAATTCACTCCAAGGAGGCGGATGGTCCCTTTTGGCGGGAGGCCGGGAAAGTTTTCAGGAATTTCAGGCGGCACGTATGTCGGCGGCCTGCCTGCCAAAATGTTTCTCCCGAAAAGGAATATACCGATCGGGATGGCAATGTTGTAGATAAGCACCAAATACTCGGGCCTGCCGAACTGCATGCCTTGCATTATGCTTCCGGCTATCGGCAAAACTATTGCGAGCATGAGCGGCAGCAATATTCCGAAGTAATAGAGGTACACTGTTGGTTGGTGGAGGGCGCGGGCGTATAAGTCCATTTTTTCCTTGCTGCCTTCCAGCACGTCGGTGACTGCTTTTTCCAGGAGTTCCTCTCTTTTCGTGCGGTCGGTTTCCAGCACCGAGGAGCGGACGAGCATGAGCGCGTGCTTGAAGTCGTCGCTTAACGGGCCCCAGCGGTAGGCTAAGTCGTCCAATCCCTCCTCGATTGAGCGGAATTTGCCGATTTGGACGTCCCAAACGAGTTTTTTAAGGTCTTCCGCGATTTTTCCCCTGCCGTGGTTGGCGGCGAACTCGACTGATTTTTCCAGGTTGGGCGTGAGGCGCATGCTCATGACGAGATAATTTATTATTTCCGGGATGTAGGCGATTGCCAGCACTCTCTCGTTCTGCACCTGCATCGAGGGATACTGGAGGTAGAGGAAGCTGGCGCCGATTGGCGCAAGGACAATCAGCACGCCCGCCAAAAGGCCGAAGATGTTTCCGCTGAACGAAAGTATCACCAAGCCTCCTACGACTGCCCCGAAGACGATGCCGAGCATGAATATGGCTTTGTAGGTGGCGTAGAATTCCTCGGGCGTTATCGGGTAGCCCATGAACCCGATTGCGTCCGCTTGGGCGGGAGTGAATTTCGCGCCTTTCCCGAGGCCTTTGAACGCTTTCCCGATTGAATGCGTTAGCCTGACGAAAACAGGTATTTTCGGCGCAGCCTTTTTTGCAACGCGCTCGGGGGCGGTTGCGTAAATACTTGGCGGGCCAGACGGTTTTGTCCTTGGTCTCTGGGGCGGCATGGGAAAATTCAACCCAGTTTCTTTATTTGCAGTTGTTCCTTTACCAGCACGTTGTCCACCCAGTTCCTCCACTCTTCCAAGAGGCTCTTGTGGTCAACTTTCCCGATTTCCTCGCGCTGCTTTTCCTCAAGGAGGAGGTAGTGGCTGTGCGCGCGGACGGTCTGCTCGGCCTCCAAAAGCCTGGGGATGTCGTTCTGGCGCTTCATTTCAACAAGGTATTGTTTGGAGACTGCGCGGGCGTTGATTTCATTCCAAATGTCTTCAAACGTCATTCCCCTAATCCTTTTTACGCGCGAAATCCACTCGGATTCCCTCAGGTTTTCTTCGAACAATTCCAAGTCGTCTTTGGTTGCGTCGAACTGCATCCATTGGAGGAACCCGCCTTCCTTGCCGGGGTCCTCGGTCCAGTGTTTCTTGACTTCGGTGACTTCCAGTATGCGCCTCTGCCTCTTGAGCGAGCCCTTGAACCTGATTGGCGCGCCGACGAGCGCGAAGTCGGTTGCCTTGAACGAAGTCGTCGGGACTCCCAAGTCGTTGACGACGCGGTCCCAGATGGAGTACGCTGACTCGCCGTGAATCGTTCCCATGACCACGTTGCCGACTGCGCCGACGCGCATTGCCTCGTAAAGGGCCTTGGCCTCCAGTGAGCGTACTTCCCCGACAATCAGCACAGAGTCCCCGAGCCTGAGGGCGGTCCTCAGCGCGTCCTCTGCCGAGACTTCGCCTTCGCCGACCCCGCCGAGGGGCGGCCGCGTCTTCAAACGCTCTATGCTGAAACCAAGTCGTTTGAGTGCGGGCACCGGGATTTCCTGGGTGTCTTCCTGGACGATTATCCTCAGGTTCTGCGGAATCTCCTGCATGAGGGCCTGCAAAAACGACGTCTTGCCCGACCCTCTTGAGCCGACGATGAGCATGCTTGCCTGCGCGTCCACGAAAAAGGAAAACGCGCCGGCCGCGAAGGGATTGAACATCTTGACGTCCAAAAACTGCGCCAGCGTCCACGGCGTCTCCTTGTGGAGCCTGAAAGCGAAGGCGGTGCCGTCGACTGCCAGCGGCTTCCCGATGGCGCACACCCTCGTCTGGAGGTCAACCAGGTCAAAGTCCAGTATCGGGTGCGCCTCGTCAAAAGGCCTGCCCGACAGCGCCCTGAAGCGCGAAACAATGGCCCGCGCTTCCTCGTCGCTGAAAATGATGTTTGACTGGCACTGCCCGTATTTTGAGTGGACGAGGTAGATCGGCTTGTAGCCCAGCGGCGAGTCAATGTACACGTCGGTCAGCTGGCGGTCGGACAAGAGGATTTCCATTATGCCGTATCCGATGGTGTAGCGAGCCACTATTGACGCCAGCTCCTCTTTTTCCTCCACCGAGAGGGAAATGTTGTTCTTCATCGCCAGGTCCGCGATGGTGGCGACGTACACCTTGTGGAAGTACCTGCGGGCCTGGCCCATGTCCATGAAACCCACTGACTCGGGCCTGTGGCCTGCGACCACTTCCTTCGTCTTTTCAAGCAGGAAGTACTTGTCCGGCGGCAGCGTGTATTCCGGCGGATTGATGAAATACAGGTACTCGACTTTTTCCGGGTGCTTGTAAATGTATATCTTGGTGCCGACGACCTCGTACTGGTCGACCAGTTCCATTGTCTCGGTGCCGGTGAAGAAAATGCGGGAGCCGATGAACGACGGCTTGATGGCGACCTCGAAAAGCGACGAGTACATGCCGCGGTCCGCCGGGATTGAGCCAAGCTGCGCCAGGTACTGCTTCATTTTCTGGATCATGAGCGCCGATTCAAACGCCTGTTTCATGAAATTAACCGTGCCAAGGTAGAGTTTTTCGTCCTCGAGCGCCTCGCCGCCGCCCAGTCCCGCGGCCTTGTCAGTCTCCTTCTTCAATTCCCTCAACAGGTTAAGGTATGCCCCGAAGGGGTCGGCGCGCGCCTGGTTGATGACCGCAAGCACCGCATCGTGCCTCGGAGCCAGCACCTTGGAATCCGTCGTTTTCCCGAGGTGCGACGGGCTCCAGATTCCCTCCGTTTCAAACCTAGTGAGGACGTCCGCGATGCTCTTCAGCATCCTCGTCTGCTCCTCGTTGTAAATGCGCTCGTAGTACTCCTGGAGGACGATTTCGTCGGCCTCGACCTGCTGGAGTATCCCGATTACTTCCTTCATCGCCTCTGCGTACCGCGCAACGTCGGGGCCGGTTGGCCACGCCCGGCAATTGATGATTAGGCGGCGCCGGTCGCCCTCGGTCCGGACAACGTATTCGGAAACCATGCTAAACCCATATCCATCACTGGCTTGTTTTTAAAAACCGGCGGAGAAAACGTATAAAGGGCTTTAAATAAGGCGAACCCAATTTTGCTGGTGGATTCATGGTTGAATTCAGGTTCAGGGAGGCCGGGAAGTGGACGAACCGGCTCGGGCTAGAGAACTACGAGAGCGTCGGCCGCAGGCTCACTGACCACGCGCTGAGCGACAACTTCGGCCCCCAGTGGATGAAAGTCGCGGAAAGGGAAAAAGCGAACCCGGAGCTGCGCAGGC
Organism: Microcaldota archaeon; assembly: GCA_026396285.1. Lineage (GTDB taxonomy): Archaea > Micrarchaeota > Micrarchaeia > Norongarragalinales > JAPLXB01 > JAPLXB01. Next base: position 36,769 of record JAPLXB010000024.1, on the reverse strand, counting down.
TGCTCGACAGCCACTTCACCAACTTCTTCTCGGGCCTCGAGCCACAATGGCGGACGCACGGCGCAAAACCCATGCAATTCAAGGAAGTAGTGGAAAAGGAACTGAAGGACTACCTGGCCCATAAGGCAATGCACGTTAACATCGCGCAGCGCATCGAACAGGGGCTCGTGCTCAACGAAACCGAGTTGAAAAAACTCGAAAAGATAAGGAAAATCGCGCCTGGAATGAAGGACTACCAGCAGAGGAAAAGCGCCGCCATTGAAAAAAGCCTGGAAAAAATAAGGCAGGAGCTCGCGAGACTCCGTGAAAACCAAAGTAAGCTGCCGTCGAAAATCAGTGAAAAAATCGCAGTGCACGAGGAGCGGTTGACGGCGATAATAGAGCGCGTCAAAAAAATCGAGGCAGACCGCGGAAAAGGAAAGGCCAGGGGCGGCGCCGAAGCGGCCAAAACAGAGGCAAAATCGAAATCCGAGGCGCATGGGGGCGGGGGCGCGAAAGCAGTCGCGCGCGGCGGTTCCGTGAACATAAAAATAATCCAGCAAGCCAAAAAAGCGGTTGAGAAGGAAAAAGAGGAAGATGAGGAAAAACCGGAAGAGAAGGATAAAGAGAAAGAAAAAGTCGCGGTTGAAAAAACAATCCGCATCGCGCCAATCAGCATTTACATGCCGGGCGCTCCCGGAGGGGGCGGCGGAAAAGGAGAGGAGGAATGGTGGCTCAAGAACATGATGACCTGGGGCGCCATCGTCGTCGTTGCGGCGATAATCATCCTGGTGGCGATGACGGTTTTCAAGTGAGCCGGCGCCGCGCGAGTTATTTCCCAAACCGCCGCTCGACAGCGTAATAATGCTCCACTGCTTTCCTGAAGTCCGCGCGCGAAAACTCCGGCCACAGCCTTTTCGAGAAATAGAGTTCGCTGTATGCGGTCTGGAACGGAAGGAAACCGCTCAGGCGCGTGACGCCGCCGGTGCGAATCACTAGGTCGGGCGAGTAATTCAGGTAAAGGTATTTTGAAAACGTGTCCTCGTTCACTTCGGCGGCATTCACCCTTCCCCTGGCGACGTCTTCAGCGAGCTTTTTCGCCGCGTTAACGAGTTCCTCGCGTCCGCTGTATGCGACTGCGACGACAAGCTCGTCCTTGTTGTCCCGCGTCCTCTCCTCCAGCGCACTCATCTGGCTGGAAAGCCTTGACGGCAGCAGGTCAAGTCTGCCGGCGAACCTTATCCGCGGGCCATCCCGGGTTTTTTGCGACGAAATCGCTTCCTGCACCTGCCGCGACATCAGTTCAAACAGCAGCCGGAGCTCGGTTTTTGACCGCTTCTGGTAGTTTTCGAGGCTCAACGCCCAGAAACTCATCTTGTCCAGTCCCTCGTCGCGCGCCCACTCGGCCGCCTGCTGCGCTTTCTTGAAACCAGCCAGGTAAGCGGCATGGAGCGACAACTCGTGCTTCTTGCTGTAGCGGCGGTTGCCGTCCGGAATTATGGCGACGCTCTCCAAATCCATTGAAAAAACCGCTTGTTAGAATTTTTGCAAAAAAGCGGAAAGGCTTATGAATCAAACTCTCATCCCTGTTTTAAATCCCTTTGGGAGGCGTTTACCTTGGAAATCCGGGTTGGCAAAAAAAAACTGTGGCGCGCCGAACCAGCGGGCTCCGTCCTGAAAAAAGCGGTCGGCATAATGTTCAGGGAAAAGAAATTCGCGCCCGTGTTTTTTGAATTCGCCGCAGAAGCGAGGGCCGCCAACTCGATCCACTCCCTCTTCTGCCCGGAGTTCGACGCGGTTTTCCTCGACGCCGGCCGCAAGGTCGTGGAAATCCGGCGAGTCAAGCCGTTCTCGTTCGTCACCCCGTCCAAGCCGGCCAAATACCTTATTGAAGTGCCGGCGGGCCTGGCGAAAGTCAAGGCGGGCGCGCGCCTGTCGTGGTGATTTACCTGCGCATTTTCCTGGACAAGGACAAGTGCAACGAATGCGGCGACTGCCTGGAAGCCTGCCTGAAAAAACCGCTTTCCCTAGGCATTTTCAACTGCAGGCACTGCTCCAAAGAGGACGCGGCCTGCCTTGAGGCGTGCGGCGAGCAGGCGATAGAGGAAAAAGCCGGGCTCCTGGCGGTGGGTGAAAAATGCGGGGGCTGCGGCAAGTGCTTCGCGTGCCCGTGGGGCGCGATGGTTGAAAGCAGGGCGGGAAAGGCGGTCAAGTGCGATTTGTGCTCCAACGACGGCGAGGCGCGGTGCGTGCTGGCGTGCAAGAAAAACGCGCTGACGCTCCAGCGCGACGGAATCGGGTGGCGCATCGAGTGCGAGCCGTACAAGAAAATCCTGGAAAAAGCAGGGGACAAAAAAACCGTTGCGGCCGACGGCCTATACCTGGTCAGGCGCCTCCATGAACTTAGGCCAAAGGAGGAAAACCTCTTGCATGCGGTCGTTTCCGAGTTCAGGGAACGCGCCGGTGACGAGGTGGCGTCAAGGGAAGCCGTCTCAAGGAAACTCAAGTCGCTGCTCAAGGAAGTGTGCGAGGAATACGGGCTTTTGCTCGACAAGGAGCGGGGGGAAAAAATCGTGGAAGTCGCGGAAGCGAACACGTTCGGCTACGGCGCCCTCGACCCGCTCCTTGAAGACGATGCGATTGAGGAAATCAGCGTCCTCGGCGCCAACAGGCCCGCCTACGTTTTCCACAGGGAACTTGGCTGGCTGAAGACGAACTGCTATTTCACGAGCGAGGAATTCGCGACAAACCTAATCAACAAAATGGCGCGCCCGCTTGGCCGGAGAATCACTTTTGAGAACCCGCGGCTGAACGCCACGCTGCCCGACGGCTCAAGGCTCCACGCAAGCATCCCGCCTGTCTCGGTGGAAGGCGTTGAACTCACCATAAGGAAGTTCAGGAAAAACCCGTTTACTCCCGCGGACCTCGTCGCCAACAGGACGATGAGCGCCGAACTCGCCGCCTTCCTCTCCCTCGTGCTGTTCGGAGACGCGTCCCTCCTCATCGCCGGCAACACGAGCTCCGGCAAAACGACGACGCTCAACGCCCTCTTCTCGTTCATCCCGCTTTCGGACCGGATAGTCATAACAGAAGAAACGCCTGAAATCAGCATCCCCCACAAGCACAGGATAAGGATAGTCGCGAACGAGGACGCGGGAATAACCATGAAGGACCTTGTCAAGGACACGCTGCGCATGCGGCCAGACCGCGTCGTCATAGGCGAAGTCAGGAGCCGCGACGAAGTGGAGGCGCTCTTTGACTCGCTTCTCGCCGGCCAAGCCAGGGGCAGTTACGCCACATTCCATGCAGGCACCGCCGAAGAAGCCGTCACCCGGCTCAAGGCACTGGGCGCGCGCGAAGGGGACCTGGATGCCATAGACCTGATCCTGGTCCAGCGCAGGATAATGATTAGGGAAGGCAGGGGCGGAAAGGAAATCAGGCGCGCCACCGAATTCTGCGAAATGAGCCGAGGAAGGCTCGTGAAACTCTTTTCCTACGACTACAAAAAGGATTTTTTGGAGAAAAAATTAGTCCACAGCGACTTGTTTGAAAGAACGGCGGATACGCACCGCATGACCGCCGCCGAGCTGCGCAAGGAACTCGAGCGCCGCGCCAAGAGGCTCAAGGCACTGGCCGGGGAAAAACCATCTTACGCGGAATTCACCAAGGAAGTCCAAGACTGGTGACTGCCTGGCGATGGCAATGCAGTGGTTTTTTTGAAAATTGAGCAAATAGTAAAACAAGTCGGGGGCGCGGCAGACTTCTCAACCCTTTTTTCAAAACAATTCCGCCACGGGCTCGGAAAAGACCTGGCACAGGCGGGGATTGGCGTTGAACCGGGCGAGTACGCTTCTTTCTCATTGACAGCCGCCTTGTTCGCGGCATCAGCGGCGGCGCTGGCACTGCTCGCCATCGGAAGCCCGGTGGAATCCCTCACCATTCTGCCGCTCGTTTTCGCCGCGTTCCTTGCCCTTGCCCTCCGATACCCTGTTTCAAGAAAACGCGCCCGCGCCGCCCTTGTTGAAAGGGACCTCGCCATAGCCTTGAGGACTATTGCGGTCGAGCTTTCAATCGGCGCCCCGTTCGAACGCGCCCTAAGGACAATCGCGAAAAGCGGCTACGGCGAACTTAGCAGGGAAATGAGGCGCGTGGTCGCTGACGTGGAAAAAGGGGGCTCGGGCGTCAGCGAGGCGCTTAAGGCGTTCGGGCAGAGGACCGATTCGATGCTCGCGAAAAGGACCGCGATGCAACTGGCGTTCACATACGAGCAGGGACTTGGAAGCGAGGGGCTCAGGAAGCTGGCTGACGAGCTCGCGAACCTCCACAAGACCGCTGCGCGGGAGTATGCCGCGAAAATGGCGTTCTTCGGCCTGTTGTTCGTTGCAGTAAGCTGCATTGCGCCGGCCCTGTTCTCCGCATACGTCATCGTCGGCAGCTCGTTCATGGAACTAATTTTCACTCCCGTCCAGGTTGCGGCCGCGTTCATTGTCTTCTTTCCGGCAGCGGACCTCGCCATACTATACTACTTGAAGAAAAAAACTCCGGCGGTGATGGGCTTTTGAAAAAAACGACGATTGCCGCGGCCGCCGCCGCGTCGCTCGCGGCAGCCGTGCTTGAACTTCATTTCATCCGGCCGCTTTCAATGAGCGCCCTCCTGATTGCGGCGCTCACCGCCTTTGCGCCACCGGCGTGCCTCTACTTCTTCGACGAATACAATGCGGCGAAAAAAACAAGGGAAATCGAGGAAACGCTGCCGGCTGCGCTGTTCCAAGTCGCGTCGTTCCCGAAAAGGACCAGCATGGAAAGGATAATCCGTTCCCTCGCGAAATCCGACTACGGTGAACTGAGCGCGGAGTTTGCGAAAACCGAAAGGCTAGTGAACGCGGGAATGAGCGTTCCCGACGCCCTCGAAGAACTAAAGAAAAGAAACAAGACCCTCCTCCTGGACCGCGCGGCCACCCTGCTCATAGAGGCTTACAATAGCGGCGCGGACATGAGCAAGGCATTCAGGGAAGTCGCGGAAGACGTTTTCGACCTCCAGTCAGTGAGAAAAGAAGCCGCGTCGGCGGTCGCGCTGCAGAAGTACACTCTCCTCGCAGGCGGATGCGTCTTAGTCCCGATAATCCTCGCGCTCGTGCTGAACATCGTCGGCGCCCTCGACTTTGACGAAGGCCTCGGGTTCGGCGCCGGCGCCGCAGAACGCAGGGAACTGTACGCCACGGCGTTGTGGGCGAGTCAAACGTACCTCGTAATATTCGCGGCAATCGCCAGCGCATTCGTGGCCACCCAAGAAGGCCAAGCCAAAAAAGCAGTCATTTACTTCGCATTCCTCGCCCCAATCACGCTCCTTCTTTTCACCGCAGTGCGCGGAATCAATTTCTTCGCATGACCCCGGCCCCCAATCATTTTAAATCCAGAGCAATTGAATGTTGCATGCCGCGCGTGGAAATAAAGGAAACGGAGCCAATCAAGCTCAAGAACCCTGTGATAATCGAGGGTTTTCCCGGCGTCGGAATGGTCGGGACCATATCCGCGTCCTACCTCGCGGAAAAACTGGGCATGAAAATCGTTGGCTACCTTGCAAGCAGCCACTTTCCCCCGGTTGCGGCAATACACGACTACAAGCCAGTGAGTCCCGCGCGCATCTATGCGTCGAAAAAACTCAACCTCATCGTCCTATTTTCGGAGTTCGTCGTGCCGGCGGAAATCGTTTACCCCCTGTCGGAAACGATCATCGAGTGGGCGAAGAAGAAAAACGCTGCAACGCTTTATTCCCTTGCAGGCATCGCCACCGAGTCGCCGGCTGACAAGATTTACGGCATCGCCAGCACGCCCAAAATCGGGGAGTCGCTAAAGGCAAAAGGCATTGAACTCATTCGCGAGGGCGCCACCCAAGGCGTGTCCGGAGTGCTCATCGCGGAGTGCGCGTCCCAGAAATTCCCTGCAGCCAACCTGATGATTCAGACGAACGCGCCGTTCGACCCGCGCGGCAGCGCAAAACTCTTGGACAAGCTCAGCGAAGTCATCGGAGTCAAGATAGACACCAAGCCCCTGGTCGCCGAGGGGCAGAAGGTCGAGGAACGCATGAAGGAAGCGTTCGACAAAATGAAGAAAATGCACACGGACTACCAGGAATTCCAGAAAAGCCCGATGTACGGGTGAAACGTTGCCCGTTGAATCCGGTTTCATCAAAACACGGGCGCCGAACTCCCGCCTCTGGCTCCTCAAGGATTCTGGACTGAAAATCACTGCACAGCACCTGGAAGGGGCCGAAAGGACGCCCTTCACCGCGGCGACCAGGCAGATACTGTTTTTTTCACTGCCAAAGGGAGAAAAACTGGTGGCGAAGGAAAGGCGAACGAAAGGATGGGGAACAGAGATAGGGACAAGACGACGCGTGGAGTGGTCGGTCAGCAGAGGATTCTTGGAGGAAATGCGGAAGACGCAAGCATTCAAGGCTCTAACCGGAATTCCGTTCGAAAAGCCCGTTGGGATTTTTATCGAGCGGCAGCCTGGAAAAAAGCCAGCGGCATACACGCTATTCGCGCATGAAAAAGGAGTCATCCTCTCGCCGGAAGTGCTTGAAAAAATGGATGTTGGGGAAAAACAAAAAATCCTAAAGAAGATAGTCGAACGCGTCGGGAAAGTCCATTCCAAGCACGCTTACTTCGGCGACTTCAAGTTCGAAAACATCATGTATGACCGGAAAAGCCGCGGGGTCACTTTCTTGGATGCGGAGGACGCCCGCGCAATCGACTCAAGACTGTTGGTGACTCCAGAACACCGGCTGCACTTCGTCGACCTCCTGACCACCGAACTCGCCAGAGTAGTGCTCATGGCAGCTCAATACGGCCTTTTAGAAATGAACGAGAAAAAAATCGACGAAGTCTTTGAAAACTATGCTCCCAACATCAGCCACTTGTTCAGGGACGCTGCACTCCAAGCCGAGTCCGGTGGCGGCCAGAAACTCAGCCGCCAGGAACTGATAACCCAGTTCATTCGCCAGGAAACGCTGAGGAAAACCCTTGGCTTCGTTCGCGGAACGCCCCCGAAAACCTGAGGATGGCGCGCGCAGTTCTCACTTCCACTTTCTGAACTCAGCGCCCGGGCAGCGCCTCTGAAACTTTTAAACCCGGGCGCCCATGATTCTAACGCAGGGGTGCCAGAGCCTGGAAAATGGGAGGGACTTAAAGAACCTTTTCTTTTGGGAAAGAAAAGCTTCACCAAAAGAAACCGTTTTTGAAATCCCTTGGGTTTAGACCCTTCGAGAGTTCAAATCTCTCCCCCTGCACTGTCAACAAACGGGATGCGGTTAGATGCTGCTTGAAATATGCACGCTGGTTGCCGGCGCGTACCTTCTGCTCAAAGGTGCGGAGTGGGTCACGGACTCGTCCGTCCACGTCGCCAACCGGTTCGGCACGACCAACCTTGCAGTCGGCCTCATATTGGTCTCCATACTGCTCAGCCTCCCGGAACTGCTCGTGTCAACCCTCGCTTTTGCCAAGGGCCACGAGCAGGTCAGCGCCGGCGTCGCGCTCGGCTCCGTCATCGTCAACCTCGGGCTGATACTCGGGCTCGTGGCGATAATCCGGCCGATACGGATTCCGCGCCACTTAATCACTAGGGATGGAATATTCATGCTTGTTGCCACGATCGTCGTTTCCCTCCTCGCGTTCGACGACTCGCTCATAAGCAGGAGTGACGGCCTCGTCTTCCTCCTGCTCTTCATCCCTTACGCGGCGAACGTCTACACGCAAGAAAAGCTCCTCGCGGAAAAGGAGCGCAAGAAGGAAATAAAGAGCATTTCCAAAACCCTCGTGCTTTTTGGAAAACTCCGCGACCCGCTAGTCATCCGAAGCGGAATATACATATTCGTCATCGGCGGCGCCCTCCTGCTTCTTGGGTCGGAGTTCTTCGCCCGCGGCCTCATAGACCTGGCGAGAATCAGCGGGGTTTCCGAAGCGCTCATCGGCGTCACGCTCGGGGCGCTGGGCACGAGCCTGCCCAACCTCGCTGTGGCGCTCCAGGCGACCCGCAAGGGGTTTGACGAGCTCGCGGTATCGCAGTCCATAGGCTCCAACATATTCACCCTGTTCGTCACGCTGGGGTTGCTCGGAATAATGAAGCCGATAGTGATGGCGAACGGCTTCGCGACGGTAACCGCGCCGGCGCTCTTGGCGGTCACGGTGGTTTCTTTCATATTCCTCCTCAGGGGCAGGCTGGGAAAAACAGAGGGCGCCGTGCTTGTGCTGCTTTACCTCTTGGCGGTCGCGGCCGAAATACTCTCGTAAACCCGTGCCGGGCGCTTTGCCTTGTTCGCCGCCGCGCTGGCGCGCGGCCGCGGAGCTGTTCGGCGCAGCCTCCAAAAAATGAGCGTACTCCTATTCGCGCCTGCGCTCGAATACCTTGACTTGCGTGGCGGGAAAGTGTCCGCCTCCCCACCCGAAGTGGTCACGGCCCAGCAAATGGATTTCGTCCAGTTGGCGCAGTTCGTGTGGGGAAAAATAGTCGCCGGTCGCGTCGCGGTGGCGTTTTCCAAGCATCGACACCAGGCCCGGCGATATCCGGGGAACCGCTTTTGCTTCCTTAATCCCGTGGGCGGCGCTGCCGAAAACTATCACGTGCGCGGGCCTGAAACGTTCGATGAACGCCTCCAGTTCCTTTGGCGGCAGGATGTTCTGCAAGCCCTTCAACACGAGCACAGTCTGTTTTTCCAAGCCCGCTCGCTTCTTCAACGCATCCAGTTCTCCTGGCAACAGGTTTTCAGCCCTTTTTCTGACATGCAACGGTTCTTTTCCGTGGTAGGGCCCGACGGTTATCACTTTCTTGCCGCCGAAAAACATTGAGTCAAGGCCCGCTGCCGGGAATACCCAGGTTCCCTTGATTTTTCCTGCGAGCCGTTTCCACACCAGCGTCTGGACGCGCAAAAAGGCGTTATTTTCAAGTACGCGGTTGGCGATGAACTGTGCGCGTGGTTTTGCTTCCGGGAATTCGATACCCAAGCCGTTCCGGTAGGCATAGGAAATTGCCTCCTGCACTTCCGGATGCATGGGGACTATGAAATTCTCCGGAGGCTTCTGCTCTGATGCGTTCATCGATTTAAGCAGTTGCAGCCGGGCTTTTTTCAGTTCTGGCAGTCGCTCGCGCGGGAAAACACTTGAAATCGCCTTTCCTTCCTCAAGGGCTTTCCTCACTTTTTCCAATTCCTCTTCCATGAGCTTATCTGGAGCGTTCCCGGTTAAAAACGGTTTTCGGCGGTGCGGCGGGCGAGGAAAAGGTTTTTCAAACACCCTGGATTGAATGGTTTGGTGAAAAGATGCCCTACTCGTACACTGACTTCTTCACTGACTCGCTCCTCGTCCTGCTGGTGCTGGCGCTGTTTTACCTCCTCCACTCCCGCGGCTACATCCGGGCGCTTTTCACAAGCAACCGCGTGGACGTCGCCTACGAGTCCACTGCCGAGGAGAGAGAGACTGAAGAGTACATCAAAAAAGTGCGGGAAAGGAAACGGGTTTCGCTGGAAGATGCGCGCGAGGAAAAAATCAAGCTCGGGCACATGCGTGACGAGGCGAAGAAAAAACTGATCAACGGCGAGATTGATGCTGCCACGTATAGGGATGTTTTGATGAAAATCCACACTGCCCTCCTTGAAGTCGAAGCGCGCATCAAGATGCTCGAAAGCGCGGGCCAATAGGAATTCGGCGGGGCGCTGCCGGCAGCTGGCGGGCTTTCGCTGCGTTTGCAAAACTTTTTATACACGTTGATTGCTAAACTGTATCGGTAACCATGCAGCAACTGGCGTTCGTGCACACCTGTTCTTTTGCGCCAGTGTACGGCATGACCCTCAACCCGGTTTGCTCAGACAAGGCAAGGGCTTGAGGGATGAAGCGTTTTTGTTGAGGCTTTCGCAAAAAACGCCGACCGGGAAACAAAACGGGAAAAAAGGCCTACTTTTAAAAACCTAGAAATCGCTTTGTTTTCAAAAATAAGGCTTCCCGTCGCTCCGTTTTGAAAAATAAGGTCGTAGGAGGCGGAAAATATATAAAGGAGTTTGTTCATGACTCCGTTAATACCCCAAGGAGGTGATTGCCGGAAAAAACACTGAAAATGGCAAGGGAGTAAAAAATGGTGGAACGAGAGAAGGAAGGCAACCCCAAGGAGGCAATCCGTTCAAAATAAGATAAGCCTCTCCCTCTCGCGTCCACTCCTTTTGCCAGAATTCGTGAATACTTCAATCTAATTTTTAATATATATACTTTTCGTTGGCAGGCGGAAGCGGCCAAAACGCGTTTCCAAGGCGCCTAGCGCCGGATTTCTTCGATTTGAACGCTTTGACCGGCCCGCGCACAGTCTCTTTTCAGACACTGCTTGTCGTTTTTACTGAATCGCCGCGCGCGTTCCAGCCGCGGTTCAGATTTCGCCCACAGTAACTTCGAAGGCGGCCACGGGCATCTCGATTCCAAAAGCTTCAAGGATTTCCGGGTGCAGCTCGCCCACTACGCCAACGACTTTTTTCCCAACAACCACTTGCGCGCACCGGCCGGGGATGAACTGGTCGGATGGCAGTTTCTTCAATTCCGCGCCCTTTAGCACGCCCGCGAGCACGGAAGCTATTTCGGAGAGGCCCGCGTCCTTGTGGGCGCTCAACGCGCATAAATTGATTTTCGTGACAGTCCCCGTTTCCGACCCCTCGCGCCTTTCAACCACCTCGCCCACCTCGAAAAGTTTCTGCGGATACGGGTGGCGCGTGTTCTTTGAAAGCACCGCGAGCAGGACCGGGACTATTGAATTGCGCACGAAGGAGTATTCGCTGCTTACCGGGTTCTTGACGCGGATTGGTTTCCCGGCCCTGGCTTTCAGCGCCTCTTCGCCGCAGAGCACGTTCGTCGCCGCTTCCGCGTAGCCGGCGGCGGCCATGGCGTCCCTCAGCGAATCGGTTTCAACGCTTAGTTCGGTGCGCGAGCCCTTAGTAAACACAGTCGGCTCCTTGATTCCCAGTTCGTTGTAGCCGATGCCTAGCGCGATTTCCTCTACTAAGTCAACCGGGTGAAGGAAGTCGGTGCGGTAGCGCGGTATTTCACAGGCAACGAAGTCGCCCTCGACCCTTGCGCCGAGCCTCTGCTTTTTCAACGCCTCGGCCATCTCGCCCGCCTTCAACGAAGTGCCAAGCAGCTTGTTTGCCTCGCCTACGCCTATCGTCATAACTTCCGGTTCGCTGGCGGGCGAGACCACTTTCTTGTCGGGATAGCGTATTTCGACGGCGGTTATTTTCGCGCCCTTGTCAGAGTAGTTCTGGCAGATTATGTTCGCCGCCGCGTTGCAGGCCTCGAAATCGGTTCCGGTTATTTCCAGGAAAAACGCCTTGGTGGATTCGGTGACCGTGGTCATCGCCGCGTTTATGATCGGCGGGAACGACACCACCCGGTCCTTAGCGTCCAACACCGCGGGATACTTGTCCACGCCTTCGAACACGAACGCGTAGTCCCTTCCCTTCTCGTGCTTCTCCAAAACATCCTTGAACGTCATTTCCTCCTCCTTGCCCAATGGAATGAACGCCATCTCATTCCCTTTCACGGCCTTGTAGGAGAACGGCGCCGAGACTTTCGCGGCGTCGTGGATTCCGATTGCCACCTTTCTCCTCCGCCGGCCGTGGGTGAGGTGGAGCTTTTCCTGCACCTGCATCAGTTCCGCGATTTCGTCCCCGGTTATTTTCACTCCGTCAATGTACGCGCAGAAAATGAAGGGCCGGACAGCGGCGACGTTCTCGTGCACTTTCACGAACGTCTTCGCCGGAGAAACAACCAGCTTTGGCAGCCCCTTTTCCTTCCCCAAAATCCCCTTCACCGCCCTTGCGGCGCCCTCGGTGCACAATAGGTCGGGCCTGTCGCCAGTCACTTCGCAAAGCACCTCGCGCTCGTTGACGTCGTCCACCCCGCACTTCGCGCGCGGGAGGAGTTCTTTGAGCTGCGCCTGCGACAGTTCGCTCCCGACGAGGCGCTCGAACGCGCTTCTGTTGAATGACACCGAAACCATGCAAACCGCCAAAATCCTTCATTTACGCCTAATCAATTCCATGTCGCTGCCCGACAAGTCCCTGATGTCCTTTACCCCGAGCGTGCGCATCGCGAACCGGTCCAGCCCGAGGCCCCATGCAAGCACCGGCACGCCGACGTTAAGCGCCTCAAGCATCTCGGGCCTGAACATCCCCGCTCCGCCGAGTTCCACCCACTTGTCGCCGATTTTGCCCACGAGGTCTACGCTCGGTTCGGTGAAAGGATAATACGATGGCACGAAACCCACTTCCTTGGCGCCGAAGACCTTGGTCGCAAACGTCTTCAGGTAGCCGAGGAGTTCCCTGAAACTAATCCCGTCGTCGACCACGATTCCTTCCAGTTGGTAGAATTCAATGAAATGCTTCCAATCGATTTCATCCGGCCTGAAGCACTTTCCTATGCAGAACATGCGGAACGGCGGCTTAACGCCCTGCGCCAGCCTCCTGCCGCTCACTGCAGTGGTCTGCGACCTGAGCACGAGCCGCGCCGCAACAGCCGGATCCCACTTGTACCGCCAGCCCTTTGACCCTTTCCCGCCGACTTCGTGCGCCCACTTCACGCGCTCAACCAGCTTGTCCGGCAGGCTTCCCTTGGACGGTTCCTCGAGCATGAAAATGTCGTGGATTTCCCTCGCCGGGTGGTCCTGGGCCATGAACAGCACGTCCATGTTCCTGAACTCAGTCTCAACCAACGGCCCCTGGACTTCCTCGAAACCCATGCTCACTAGATGCTCCTTGATGCGGCCGATGAACTCCTTGTAAAAATGCTTTCCGCCGGCCTGCACGGGCGCAACGACGGTCTTCAAGTCGTATTCCTTGAATTTCCTGCCCTTCCACGCGCCGGTCTTCAGCATTTCCGGAGTCAGCTGGGAAACCACGTTCTCCTGCCGCGCAAGCGCGGCCGCGCCCTTCGCAGCAGCCCTCAGCGAAATCTCTTTCTCTTCCTTGAACTCAACCAGTTTCCTTTTCTCAAGAATTTCAAGCACGTGCTTTTCCACAGCCTCGGCGCCAACTTGCTTTGCCCCGATTTTCTTGAGCGCCGCCTCCACCTCCCCTTCCTTGAGGGACGAACAGGAAACAACGGTCTTCCCGCCATCTTTTTTCACTACCGCCCAACCGTTTTTCACGGCCCATTGGAGCGCAACCGGCGCCTCGTGCCCGGCAAGCCCGGCTTTCTTCACCGCCGTCCCAAACTCCAGTTCCTTTCCTGCGCTGACGGCGGCGCACAGCCTGCGTTCGGGCGTGCCTTTCTCAAAATAACTCCGGCCCTCGGGAGTGAGGGAAACGAGCTTCCGCTCCTTCTTTTTCACTTCAACCAGTCCCTCTGCCTCCAAGGCCGCGGCAGCGCTCATGAGGGCGCTCTTCGCCAAACCCGATTTTGCCGCAACCTGGTCCGCGCTCTCGAACTCCTTTGACAGCGACTCCAGGAGCAGGCGCTCGTTCTCGTTCATCAACAAAAAGAGCCGGGCGAGTTTTTTTAACCTTCCCCGTCGCCAGCGGCGGCATTGAAACGGTTTTTTTAACCATGCCGCCTTCTCGGTTTGATGAAACCGCCGCAAAGGCTCTGGAAAGGCATAGTTCTCAAGCCCTCGGAGACGCTTGCGGCGCTGGGTGAAACCGCTTCGCCTGCAGAGGGCTCAATCCAGCTTGCCTTCGGCGTAATCGCGGCAAACGCGGTCCTGTGGATGATGTGGATAGCGTGGCGCGCGCTCGTCCAGCATGCGCTGACTGACGCGTTCGTGTTCACGACCGCGAAGACAATTCTGCTTGCAACCATCTCGTTCACGCTGCCCATCGCCCTCATCGGCGCCCTCTTTGCAAACGCGCTGGCGTGGGTTGTCGCGTGGCTCTTGGGCGGGAGAAGGGGTTACTGGACGCAGTTCAACCTCGTCGCGGCGACTTACGCGCCCGCTGGCGCGCTTGCGATGGTTTTCATCAGCATCCCGCCCCTCGGCTTGGCCGGCATCGCGCTCGCGCTGCTGGCGTACCTGTACGGTGTTTACCTGGCGTCGCTCGCGTTGAGGGAAGCGCATGGCCTGAGTTTCTTCAACGCGGTTGTTTCAGCGGTTCCGTCGGCAACGTATTTCGCGCTTTTCCACTTCCTGGCGCTCGCGCTGCTGCCCTTGTTTTATCTCCCGACAATCGGGCCGTAACCGGCGGCACCAACAGGACGCGTTTTCGTCATGCGCCGTCCGCCCCGGGTTCCGGCCACGGTTTTTAAAACACTGCGCGCTTTTTTTGTTCATGGAATTGGTGGTGAAGCCCGGGACGACGGTGAAGACGGGTTCGTGGCGGAGCCAGTGGCCCAACGTGACTGAAAAGTGCACGCGGTGCGGCACCTGCGAGGGATTCTGCCCCGACCACTGCATGATAATCGGGTCTAAAAAGGCCGAACCGGATTTGGATTATTGCAAGGGGTGCGGCGTATGCGCGCAGGTGTGCCCGTTCAAGGCGATTGAAATGGTTGAAAACAAATGACGCTGAGGCGGCGAGGGGATTTGCTTGGTTGAATTGAGTCTGTTGTTTAACATCGCGAGCGCAGTCATGGGGATAGCGGTTGTTTTCGTCGCCTACCGCGTTTTCGTTTTCTTCCTGAACACGAACCTTGCGGAGCCGCTTGAGATAATCGGCCTCGGTTTCCTCGTCTTCACCGTGCACGAGGAACTGATAGTCATTGAAAAAATGGGGATTCTAAGCATCCCGTGGGCGCTTGAGGTGACCAACGTCCTTTTCATGGCGATCGTGCTCGTCGGCGTGTACCGGTTCCGCAACGCGTTCTTCGTCTACAACTGGCTCAAGGGAATAGACGTCAGGGACCTGACAAAGGAACAGGTTGACGACCTGCGATGGCTGGTGAAGATTTACACCGAAGTAAAGCAGTCGGAAAAGAAGCTTGAGAGGCAGGCGTTTTTTGAAAAAATCGGACTTAAGCCGAAATCCCAGGAAGATGTTGAAAAAGTGATCAGGGCCCTGAAAAAGGAGGGTAGGCAGTGAGGAAAATAATCGAGGGCAGCATCGCCGTCGCCCACGTTGTCGCGCGGTGCGGCGTACAAGTCGTCGCAGCCTACCCGATTACCCCGAGCACGCACGTGCCCGAGGAACTGTCGAGAATCCAACCCGAGTATGGTTTTGAATTCATTCCCGTCGAGTCCGAGCACTCGGCGCTGAGCGCCATAGTCGGCGCGTCTGTTGCTGGCGCGAGGACGTTCACTGCAACGGCGTCGCAGGGGCTGGCGCTGATGAACGAAGTGCTCCACAACGCTTCCGGCATGCGGCTCCCGCTCGTGATGGTCGTCGGCAACAGGGCGCTTAGCGCGCCGCTTAACATATGGAACGACTGGCAGGACGGGATATCTTCCAGGGACACCGGCTGGATACAATTGTATTGCAAGAACAACCAGGAAGTCATTGACACGGTTATCCAGGCGTACAAGATAGCGGAAACAATTTCGTTCCCGGTTATGGTGGGAATGGACGGGTTCTACCTCACCCACGAGATAACCACCATTGACCTGCCGGAAAAAGAAGAAATAAGCGCGTTCCTCCCCCCGTTCAAGCCCAAACAATCGCTTGATGTTGAAAAGCCGCTCGCGTTCGGGACCTACATGAACCCCCAGTACTACATGGATGCGAAGGCGCAGCAGCAAAAGGACATGCTTGCTGCGGCGAAAACCATTGAGGCGGTCGCGGCAGAGTTCGGAAAAGCGTTCGGGAGGAAACAGGCCGCGCTCGTGGAGGAATACCAGTCTTCGGACGCGGAGCGCGTAATCGTCACAATGGGGAGCCTTTCTGAAAACGTTGAAATCGCGGTAGATGAACTGCGGGCCAAAGGCGAGCGCGTCGGCCTCGTGCGCATAAAGTGCTTCAGGCCGTTCCCTGCCGAAGCCCTTGCAAAGGCACTTGGTGGCAAGAAAGCCGCGGTGATGGAAAAGGACGCGAGCTACGGATACGAAGGCGCGCTGGCAACGGAGTTGAAGGCCGCGCTGAAAACCGACGTGCTCGGCATAGTCTGCGGCCTGGGCGGCAGGGACGTGAAGCTCGGCGACGTGAAAAAAGTTTTTGAAATGCTTTCAAGGGGCGAAAAGGGGACGGTCTGGCTGTAGGTGCTTGGTGGTTTTTTGGCTAATCCATGGTTCTTAAAGGGGCACACGGCGTGCGCCGGTTGCGGCTGCACCATCGCCATCGACGAGATGCTGAAGGCAGTCGGCCCCGACGTCGTGGTCGTTAACGCGACCGGGTGCATGGAAATCGTTTCCTCAATGTATCCGTCGTGCAACTGGAACGTGCCGTACCTCCACTCGCTTTTTGAAAACGTGCCCGCGGTGGCGTCGGGCGTCTCCCGCGCGTTCAAGGCCCTCGGGAAAAAAGGCGTCGTGCTCGGTTTTTCTGGCGACGGCGGCGCCTACGACATAGGTTTCGGCGCATTGAGCGGCGCGATGGAACGCAACGAGGACATGATGTTCGTGATATACGACAACGAGGCCTACATGAATACCGGCGTCCAGCGCTCGGGAGCGACGCCGTTCCATGCCGCGACCACGACGTCGCCGCAGGAAGTGGCCGGCAAAAGGGAGTGGAAGAAAGACATGTCGTTCATTGCAGCCGCGCACCGGATTCCCTACGTGGCGACTGCTAACATCGGGTTCCCGGTTGATTTCAAGAACAAGCTGAAGAAAGCCAAGGAAAAGAAGGGATTCCGCCTCGTGACCGTTTACGCGAACTGCCCGATAGGGTGGAGGCACGATTCTGCGCTCACGATAGACATCGCGAAAAAGGCCGTTGAGTCGGGGATGTGGCACTTGTTTGAAATAGAGGACGGCGCGTTCAAGAGGACTTACAGGCCCAAGCAATTCATCCCGCTGGAAGAATACCTTAAGCCGCAGGGGCGGTTCAAGCACCTGACCCCGGACATGGTCAAGGAGGCGCAGGAGCACGTGAACAAGACAGTTGCCGAGCTTGACCGCCTCGAGGGCTGCAAAGTGGACTTCAAGTACCTCGAGTGAAACGGTGTTTTGCGGCCGGCGCTAGCAGCCTGTGAACGTCTTGTTGTAGCTTTTCCCGCACTCGCAGAACGCGGGCGTGCGTTCCCACCTGCATTTTCCGGCCATGCACTTGCATGACGTTGCGTTGGCTTCCTTTTCAAAGCACTTGTATTCCGGCTTCCATTCGCCTTCGGTGCTGAGGTTGCCCACTTGGTCTGCCGGCCCGCATATTATCCCATACGGCCCGCCAGTTGAGCAGTTTGAGTCAACAGTGCACGCGGGCGCGGTTGGTTCCGGCGTTGCGGCCTCAGGCGAAACAACCGGAATAGTTGGCGCGGGCAGCGGCGTGGGCGCGATGTCATTCAACACAAGTTGAAAGATTCCGTAGAACTTGACCGCGTTGTCGCGGAGGAACTTGGCGCCGCCGGATATCTCGACCTTGTCGCCGCTGATGCGCATGCAATTGCAGTCGCTTATTCCGACCATGATGTTCGAGCCGGTGCAGTTGCTCGTGTTGGCGTTGCAGTTGACAGAGGGCACGCCATCCACGGTTCCATAGGCATTGGCGGACTTGTTGTGTGCGGCCAGTGCGTACGCCAGTTCCGCGCCGACTATGCCGACCGCGATTGTGCGTTCATCGCCCTTGTTGGGAAACAGTTGCTCCTCTATGAGGAAGGATTTGCCGGACAGGATTTTCGCGAGCGCGGCCCGCGGCTGCTCGGCGCTGTAGATTTTGAGGCCGTCCACGTTGTAGGCTCCGGTCCAGTCGCCAGTCGTGAAATAATTCAGTACGCCGTATCCTGCGAAATAAAAGACTAGGAACAGGATTATGACTATGCCCGCGGCTGCCGCGACCTGCATTTCCCTTTTTTCAAGCATTTTCTTGTCCAAAGCAATCACGGTGCCGCGCTTCGCGGGCTCATATCAGGAGTTCAAGCCCTTCCTCTGCAAGAATTGAGTCGGGAAAGATTTTTCTAGCTTCCTCCAAGAGGGGCTTGCGGTCGTCGTAGCGGTTGCTGAAATGCGTAAGCAGCAGTTTTTTCGCCCCCGCCTTTTTCGCTGCCTCGGCGGCCTGGCGCGAGGTGGCGTGCTTCTTTTCCGCGGCCATTTCCTTGTCCTCGTCGGCGAAGCACGCGTCGTGGACGAGGAGGTCCGCGTCCTTGGCTTCCCCGGCTATGGAAGCGCACGGCAGCGTGTCCCCGGTGTAAACGATTTTCTTCCCCTGCTGGACGTAGGTCACGTCGTCGTATTCGATTGTTTTCCCGCCGGCGGTTACCCTTCCCTTCTCCTGTATGTCTGTGAACAGCCGCCCCCGGATCCCCGCCTTACGCGCCTTTTCCTCGTCGAAGCGCCTATAGGGCTTTTGCTCCAGGACATAGCCGAGCGAGGGGCCGGCGTGCTTGACCGCGAACGGCCTTACCTCGAACAAGTCCTCTTCAAAGATTTTCCCTGTTGAAACGTCGCGCGCCTCCACCGGGAACTGGGGCGCGAGGTGGCGCAGGGAAAAAATCGTTTCAAAGAATTTCTTGGTCCCGCGCGGCCCGAAAATCTGCAGCGGCTCCTTCCTGCCGCTCAGGTTCATGGTCTGCACGAGGCCGAATACGCCGAGGAAGTGGTCCGCGTGCAGGTGCGTCAGGAAAATCGCCTTCGTCCGGGAGTAGCTTATCTTGTAGCGCATCATCTGCTTCTGTGCTCCCTCGCAGCAGTCGAACAGGAGCACCGGCCCGTATTTCACGGCGAAACAGCTTGGAAAACAGTCTTTAGAGGGTGCGCTTGCGCTTGAGCCTAAGACGACGACGCGGATCATGGGACCACAATTGATTTTTATGAGCGTGTTTTAAACACTTTCATGGAAAACAAACGCCTCGCCGGCGCCCTTGTGCTGCTCGCGCTCGCGGCCTGCGCCTCCGGCGCGCAGGGTTTTGTAGGGGCTTTCGTCTGGTCCGCGTGCAAAATAGACCTGCTGCCCGGCTGGAACCTCTTTTCCATGTGCAGCGAGCCCGCCAACAAATCCGTCCAGTCGGTCCTTGCAGGAATAGACTACCGGTACGTAATGCAGTGGAACGAGTCCGCCCAAGAATTCGGCATATACAGCCCGCGCGCGGCCCAAAACCCGTTCGCCTACCTGGAAATGAACCGCAGCTACTTCGTTTATCTCATCTCGCCTGCGACGCTCTACCTCGGCGGGCCGTTCGCAAACGACACGAACATCTCGCTGTCCCAGGGATGGAACGCGCCTGCGTACCCGTACGAGTTCACGTCAAACATATCCGTCTACTTCAACGAGAGCGCCTTCCGCTACCTGATGAAATGGAACGCGTCCTCCCAGGAATTCGTGCTGTACAGCCCGCGCGCGGCCCAAAACCCGTTCACGAAAATTTTCATGGGCGAGGGGCAGTTCATTTACGCCACCGACCCTGCGGGCACGCTCCTGGCATACAACCGGACCGCCCTCCGCAGCGGTTAAAAGAAGACCGTATCCAATAATTCCATGCGCTTAACGGGCCTGGCGCCGCTCGCAGTCATCATCCTCATTGCGCACGCGGCTTCGGCAATCTACATGGGCACCGCCGAGGGATACGTCTTCAACGTCACCGGCTCGCTTGTCAAAAACGCCTCGGTAAGCGTCTACGTCCTCGGCTGCTCCGGCACCGGCTGCAGCGGGACAATGGCCACGGACTCCGGCGGTTACTACGTGGTCGCAAACCTCAACCTTCCCGCTGGCGGGAACGTCGCCTGCTACGCTTCAAAGGGCGGTGCGTCCGGGACCGCTTCCGGGACCGCCGACCAGTTCTTCGCGGCCTACGTGAACATAATTATTTGCCAGCCACCGGACCAGCCAGCCCTGACCGCGGAACCGAACACTCACTACTCCAGTGCCTCGCTTCAATGGGCGTCCGGAACCGACAACAACAGCCTGACAACTCATGACGAATTCCAACTCGACGCCGGGACAGTGTCAAACGAGACGTCGCCGAAAAACGTTTCCGGCTTGTCTTACTCGTCCCACACGTGGCGCTTGAGGACGTGCAACAACTGGTGCTGCTCTGGCTGGGCGGACAACACGTTTTCCGTGTACAACAATCCCCCCTCTTCCCCGGTGCTCGTTAGCGAACCGGACACGCAGGACACCAACGCCACCCTGCAATGGGCTTCCGGAACCGATTCCGACGGCGACCCGGCCCATGACGAGTTCCAGTTGAACAGCGACCCGATTGAAAACGCCACGTCGCCGAAAAACGTTTCCGGCCTCGGCTCCCCCTCTTACAACACGTGGCGCGTGAGGACCTGCGATTCCCTCGGCGCATGCAGCTCCTGGGCATCAGATTCGTTTTTCGCCGGAATCGGGGCAGTGACGCCCACGCCTACAGTCACTCCTGCTCCTACAGCCACTCCTGTCCCGACGACCGCGCCGCCGATAGTCATTCCATACTGTCCGTATGGCGTGCCTTCTCCGACTGCGCTCCCGTGCCTCGTTCCTTTCCCGCCTACCCCGACGCCGACTGCGCGGCCGAGCGCCGCCCCAACGCCGGCAGTAAGCCCGCCGCCGGGCGCGGCCCCATGCTATGACGAGAGCGTGAAAAACTGCGAGGACGCGCGCGGCAAGGAAAAAAAGGAGTGTGAAGACAAGCTCACTGAAGCGAGGGGTGAGTGCGCCGGCGGGCCGATTGAAATATGGGGCGGGCAGTGCGAGTACGATGTGCCTGTCGTAGGCAAGGTTTCCTGCGAATTATTGTGGATTGCTGTCGTTGTCGGCATAATCACCATTGCATTCGTCTTCTTGACAAGGGGCTTGGCGAAAAGCGTATACACCACGCTGCACGTCATCCGCCGCTTTCCATTCGCGCACGTGACGGTCAAAAATCAGTTCCTGGCAGTGCTCCTCGCGGCATATGCGCTGGCGACGATGATGGCGGCGCTCAGCGTCGGCGAACCGACGCAGACCGGCGCGGTCGTGGCGTGGTACGGCAAGTTCGCGCTCGGCGCAGTGCTGGCCGCCTGCATCGCCGCGTTCGCCATACTGGTGTTCTCAAGATTATCCGGCAAGCAGGAAAGGCCGCGACACAAGTATCCGCCGGGATAACGTATTTAATAAAGAAAAGGCAAGTTTTTCAAAAGCGATTGAATCCTGCGGCAAGCGTGCTGGGGACCGGGTTTTTTCTGAAAAGGTTTTTCCAATGGCAGGCAAGGGCACCGAACCGGATTACTTGAAGGGGATAACCACCACCGCCGACGTCAAGGTGCCGGAAAAACTCGTGGACCAGGTAATCGGCCAGGCGAACGCCGTTGAAATCACCCGCAAGGCCGCCGCCCAAAAGAGGAACGTCCTGCTCGTAGGCCTGCCCGGCACCGGGAAAAGCATGCTCGCGCAGGCCATGACCGAACTGCTCACGACCGAGGAACTGGAAGACGTGCTCGTCGTGGCAAACCCGTTGGACGAGAACAAACCCCGCGTGCGCGTGGTCAAGGCCGGCGAAGGAAGGAAAATCATGGAGGCCCAGAAGGCTCAGGCCCGGGTTGCAGGCGGGGACGCGAGCGTCCTCATGATAGCGTTCCTGTTCCTTGCATCGTTCTTCATCCTTTTCTTCGGCAGGCAGAACTTCGGAGACGTGATAACTGCCGCGCTGCTTATTTCGCTCTTCGTCGTCGGCGCCGCAGTGATGTTCGGCGCCCAGCTCGGCAGGATGAGGCTGCCGGTTCTGGCCGAGTCTGCGAAACTTATCGTGGACAACGCGGGCAGGAAAAAGGCGCCGTTCGTGGACGCGACTGGCGCAAGGGCCGGCGCACTGCTCGGCGACGTGAAGCACGACCCTTATCAGACAGGTGGCCTCGGGACGCCCGCGCACCTGCGCATAGAGGCGGGCGCAATCCACCGCGCGCACAAGGGAGTGCTGTTCATCGACGAGATAGCCATCCTCTTGCCGAAGGCGCAGCAGGAGCTGCTCACCGCGCTCCAGGAAAAGAAATACCCGATAACCGGCCAGAGCGAATTGTCGAGCGGAGCGCTCGTCCGCACCGAACCGGTGCCTTGCGACTTCGTGCTCGTGGCTGCAGGAAACTACCAGGCGGTCCAGCGCATGCACCCCGCGCTGCGCTCGAGGATACGCGGATACGGGTACGAGGTGTTCATGGAGGACTCCACCGAGGACACGCTGGAAAACAGGAGGAAACTCGTCCAGTTCATCGCCCAGGAAGTGAAAAAGGACGGCAAAATCCCGCACTTTGACCGCAGCGCGATAGAGGAAATAATTTCCGACGCGCGGAGGAAGGCGGGGAGGAAAAACAAGCTCACGCCAAAACTCAGGGAACTCGGCGGCCTTGTGCGCGCAGCAGGAGACTTGGCGCGCACAGAAGGCGCGAAAACAGTTACGGGAAAGCACGTTGAGCGCGCCCGCGCCCCGTCAAGGACGCTGGAGCAGCAGGCGGCCCAGCAGGCCATTGACATCAGGCGCGACTACCGCGTGTTCGTCACCAAGGGCCAGGGCATCGGAAAAGTCAACGGCCTTGCAGTCATGAGCGACGCCGGCATCATCCAGCCCATAAACGCGGAAATCGCGCCGGCTTCATCCAAGCAGGAGGGCAAGATAATCGCCACAGGCAAACTCGGGGAAATCGCTCGCGAGGCTGTTGAAAACGTTTCAGCCATAATCAAGAAACACACTGGCAAGGACATTTCAAACTACGACATCCACGTCCAGTTCCTCCAGACCCACGAGGGCGTCGAGGGGGACTCCGCCAGCGTCAGCGTCGCCACGGCCGTGATTTCGGCGCTTGAAGACATTCCGATACGCCAGTCCGTTGCAATGACCGGCTCGCTGTCGGTCAGGGGAGAGGTCCTGCCTGTCGGCGGCGTCACACCCAAGGTGGAGGCGGCGATTGAGGGAGGGATTGCCACGGTCCTCGTGCCCCAGGCGAACGAGGGCGACGTCATCCTGGACGAAGCGAAGATGAAGAAGATACGGATTGTGCCGGTAGCCAACTTTTACGACGTCCTCAGGCACTCGCTCGTCCCGGGCAAGCGCACCGAGTCACTGCTCGCTAGAATCAGGCGCGAGTTCGGAAAATAAGCACGGGCGCTCAGGCTGAATCGTAGCATTTCTGCACTGCGAGCGCGTTTTTCTCCCCGAGTTCGCGCGGGAAATGCTCAAGCACCGCCTTCTTCACGTTGTCGACGGTAACGAGGCCCGTGATTTTCGCAAAGGCACCCAGCACGGCGGTGTTTACTATCGGCTTGCCTAGCACGCTGCGCGCGATGCCGAAGGCGTCGACTGTAAACACTTTCTGCGACGGCTTCGGCGCCTTGAAGTCGGTTGCAGGCTTTTTGCTCGCGATGAGGACGACGCCCTTCTCCTTCAACCCCTCGAAGATGTTGACCGAGGAAAACAGCGTGTCGTCCAAAACCACGAGATAGTCCGGTTCGTAAACGTTCTGGTGCAGCCGTATCCTCTTCTCGTCAATCCTGCAAAACGCCTGCACGGGCGCGCCCCTGCGTTCCACGCCGAAGAACGGGAAAGCCTGCGCCTCCCTGCCTCCGTGGAAAGCCGCGGCAGCCAGCAACTCGGCACTCGTCACCGCGCCCTGTCCGCCCCGCCCATGGAAACGCACTTCTATCAACAACATCACCAGAAGAGCCTAGATTTTGTCGAGTATTATCTGCTTCATCTGAATTAACGGGAACTGCGCTAGGCGGCACTCCGCGAAATCGAGTTTCGCCTTGTCCGTCGTCACGAGGCGGAAGAGCTCCCGCCCGCGCTTGAGCCTGTCACCCCTCTCGCAAGCCAGGATGACGCCGGCCTTCTTGTTCACGGGCGCGCCCAACGCCCTTGAAATCATGGCCAGGTTCCGGTTGTCCACGTGGGAAACGGTGCAGTCCTCAGCGGCGTAGAACGACTTTGTCACGCCACCGATTTCTATTTCCTCCGGCTTGACGTCCGGATTCCCACCCTGCGCGCTGATTATTTCCCGCATTTTCTTCAGCGCCTTGCCGGACCCGAGCTGCCTCTTCGCCAATTCGATTCCCTTCTCCTCGCTCACGCCGTCGGCCATCGAAATCAGCATGCCCGCTATTATGCATGACTTCTCCGCGAGCGCCGCACCGCCCCCGCCCTTGAGGATCTCAAGCACTGCCCTTGCCTCGAGCGCGGGCCCTACCGTCCTCAGGAGCGGCGTCGCGCCGTCCGAAATTATGCACTTCACGTTCAGGCCCAGGTGGCTTCCTATGTTCTTGAAGTTCTGGGCCAGGAAACGGGCCTTGTCCATATCCTCCACCTTCGCGCCCCTTCCGAGCGGAACGTCAATCAGCACGTGCCTCACGCCCTCCGCCTTCTTTTTTGCGAGTATGCTGGAAAGAACGAGGCCTTCGGGGTCTAGGCGCAGCGGGTTGCGTATCTTGATGAGCCGGTCGTCGGCGACTGCCAAGTCGACTGCCCCGCCCCACACGATGCACCCTCCGGTATTTTCCACCACTTTCTTTATCTCGGGCGTCGTCAGCGAAACCGGCGCCAGCACCTCCATGGCGTCGGCGGTGCCCGAAGCCGAGCTTATCGCCCTCGTAACCGTCTTTGGAATCAATATGCCCGCCGAAGCTATTATCGGCACGACCAACATCGTAGACCGGTCGCCGGCGACCCCGCCGATGCTGTGCATGCTCGCAATCCTCCGGCTCTTCCACGAGAGGTGGTTGCCTGACTTGAAAATCGCGTTCGCGAGAGAAGAAATCTCGTGCGGGGAGAGGCCTCGGATGTGGACAGCTGAAACGAACGCGGAAAGCTCGGCCGTTGAAAGCTTCTCACTCATAAGGTCGGAGACTATCTCGCCGATCTGCGAGTTGGAAAGCGTCTTTCCGTCGAGCTTGTTCCGTATGTAATCTATGGATGGAGGCTTTTGCGCGGGCTCGATGCCCACCTCCTGCCCCGGATAGGCCTTGAGGTTCTTTGCCGCCTCGTAGAAAAGCAGGATTTCGCCGGGCTTGACGAAACTCTCCGAATGGCCCACCATCGCGGTGATGGAATTACCGTTCGTGCGGAGGCACACGCGGTCAAACACCTCGAGGGACAGTTCCTGCGCGTCCTTCTCGCTGAGTACGACCTGGTTCTGCCCCTGTTCAATCTCATAAATCCGGGCGACGAGTTTCTTCAACAAAACCAACTCCCAAAAAACATTTCCCGAACCGATGCGCCAAAACTCCTGCTCAAACCAGGTTTCGGTGCAAACGAATTAAAACAGTTCCTCCTTGTCCAAACCATACTCCTTCCACACCGCCGTCGCCAGGGCCTGGGGCGGCAGCACCCCGATTTCAGTGACGTAGGCGGCGACGTGCCTCGCCGGCGTAACGTCAAACGCCGGGTTAAGGACATCCACTTTCCCAAACCCCCGCATGCCCCTGTCAATTATCTCCTCCCGCGGCCGCATTTCAATCAACTCCGGAACGCCATAGAGCGTAAGCGGGTCGTACTTGTGGGTCGCGGTGCACGAGTACAACGGTATCCCGTGCTCGTTGGCCGCCGCGGCAATAAGCGACGTCCCGACCTTGTTCACCAAGTCGCCGGTCGCGGTGATCGCGTCCGCGCCAACCAGCACGACGTCGGTGTCTTTCATGCGCGAAAGCACGTAATTGGCCGCGGAATCAACCACCAGCGTGGTTTTTATCCCGTAGTCGCCCAACTCCCGGGCAGTCACCCGCCCCTGGTACCGCGGCCTCGTTTCGGTGCAGTAAACGCGGATCCGTTTCCCGTCATCCGCGGCTTTCTTCAGCACCCTGACAATCGTTGAACTGTGGCAGTGCACCAGCACGGAAGCGCCATGGGGAACGAGCCTTGAACCGAACAACGCGATTTTCGCCTTGTTTTCCAATGCGGTTTTTTCAAACGCCTTAGCCTCGCGCGCAACCGCCTTCTTCAATTCTCCAGCGTCCTGCGACGGGTTCTTCCTCGCCTGAAAAAGCATGAAACGCATCGCGTGCCGCAGCGCGGGCTCGGTAGGCCGCGCGGACGTCAAAACCACCGCGGTTTTTTTCATCCGCCGCAGGAAATCCTCGCGCGAGCCGGCTTCTACTGCCTTCATTTCCTCTGCCAGGGCCCTGACCATTTCGCGCGCCACCGCCTCCGCGCCCTGGATTTTAAGCGCCTTCACCTGGCGGAAAGCTTTTTCGACAGCCGGAATCATTGCATCACGAAAGCTTCACTGCCGTGAATTAAAAAAGCGCTCGCAGACGGTCCAGCACGGGCGATTCTAAAAAGACTTTAATACCCGGTCCGCCCCCTTTGATTGGTGGTTTGAATGGCGGTTCCGGAAAGGCGCGGTGCTTTTCACCCGGTTGTCCTGAGGGCGTTGGAAAATTCGCGGGATTTTCACGCTAGTAATTTGGAACTCGTAAAGAACAAGCCGGATTTTGCCCCACTAGCTGCTTCGCTGAAAAAAGCGCATGCCGACTTGGATAAATCCATAAAAACAGGCCGTTTGAATAAGGAAGCAAAAAAGGTCATCGCTCAAGAAATAAAATCGGTTCAGGAGTCAAAAAGCCGCGTAGAAGCACTCGTCAAATATCACACTCAACAGCCCGGCGAAGTTTCAAAAAAAGAGTACCGGCAGAGACTAGAGGGTTCAATCCAGGCCCGTATAGCCGCACTAAAGGAAGCACTGAGGCAGTCTTCAAAAAAGGCTTCAAAAAAATAGCTGGTGCAGTACTCATTAAAGGCAGCCCCATAGCGCAACGCTTTTATACGCCGAGAAATTGCTCTCATCACCCATCGAAAGTGAGAATAGGCCGTAAGCAGCGGAGCCGCTGCCCGGCGAAAACGGAGTCCGCATGAGCCCGGAACTCGAGAAGTTCGAGAAACTGTTCGGCAGCCGCCAAATCCAGGTCATGGCGCCCCAGCCCGTGGCTTCGGGGGACGACGGGGAACTGATGGCCTTCCTTGAGCAGACCAAGCCGCGGATACTCGTCGTCGGAACCGGCGGGTCTGGCTCAAACACGATTACCAGGATGAGTGAAATCGGCGTCGAGGGAACGACGCTCCTCGCCATGAATACCGACGCCCAGCACCTCCTCAAGACAAGGGCTGAACGGAAGCTGTTGCTGGGAAAAAAGCGCACGCGGGGGCTCGGCGCAGGAAGCGTGCCCCAAGTCGGCGAAGAAGCGGCGGAGGAGTCAAAAGAGGACTTGAAAAAATTCCTCATCGGCTCGGACATGGTTTTCGTTACGTGCGGCCTCGGCGGAGGCACTGGCACGGGCTCTGCCCACGTTATTGCGGAGGCCGCGAAGGCGGGGGGCGCCCTCGTCATCGCGGTTGTCACCATGCCGTTCACTTCAGAGGGCCCGCAGCGGGCGAAAAACGCGCTGGACGGCTTGGAGAAACTGAAGAAAAACGCGGACACAGTTATCGCGATTCCAAACGACCGCCTGCTGACGTACGTCCCTGACTTGCCGTTGAACGCGGCGTTCAAGGCAGCGGACATGGTGCTCGCCAACGCAGTAAAGGGAATCGCCGAGCTCGTCACAAAACCCGGTTTGGTCAACCTGGACTTCGCCGACTTGAGGACGATTCTTGAAAAAAGCGGGAGCGCGGTAATCGGCTTGGGCGAAGTGGAGGACGGCGAGCCGGGAAAACGCTTTTTGGACGCCGCCGAAAAGGCGCTTTCGTCGCCGTTGATTGACTGCGACCTGAGCGAAGTCAAAAAAGCGCTCGTCAACATCACCGGCGGGCCGGACCTCACCCTCGCCGAGGCAGAGGCCGTGGTTCAGAGCATTTCGTCCAGGATTCACCCCGACTCGCACGTCATCTGGGGCGCGGCAGTGGAGGAAGGTTTTGAAAACAAGTCAATGGTCCTTACGGTCCTTTCAGGGGCCAGGGAGAGGAAGAGCGAGGACGAGGAGCTCAAGGAGTACCTTGACTTGGATTTCATGGAGTGAAACGCGGCGGCCGCGGGTTTTAAAAACCCGGAGCACCATTTTCTTCCCGTAACACACCCCTATCGCGTGGTGTTTTTTTTTCCGCAATATTTCATTCGGTTAAGGTGAATGCTGTTGTACGAGGTTGAGGAACCGAAGGGCCTTGCGCGCATACCGTGGATGCTCCAGAATTTCCTGAAGCAGTCCGAGCGCGTGCTGAACGTTACCCATAAGCCGAAGCGCGACGAGTTCCAGCACATCGCCGCATCAACGGCGTTAGGCATGGCGGCAATAGGAGTAATCGCTTACGTGATTTCAATGCTCGCGTACTTTATCAGGGGTAGCTGAAGTGGTTTGAAATGCTGTTCGCTTACCGAGTGACTGCCGGCCAGGAAAGCATAGTGGCGGACCTGTTGCATGAAAAAATCAAGAAGGACAAGTCCAAGGCGGCCGAGCAGCGCCAGTTCAACGCGCTCAAGGCGCTCATCGTGTCGCCGCGGCTCAAGGGATACCTCATCGTTGAAAGCGGGGACGAACTGGAGGCACGCAAACTCATTACGAACGTCCCGCACGTGAAGGGCGCCCTCCACAGCAGCATGGCCATCGGCGACATCGCGGAACTACTGGAAAGCAAGCCCGTTGAAATCGTGATAAACCGCGGGGACCTCGTGGAAATCGTGGCGGGCGCGTTCAAGGGGGAGAAGGCGAAGGTCGTGAGGATAGACAAGGACAAGGAAGAGCTTACCGTTGAATTGATTGAAGTCGCTGTCCCGATTCCGGTCACGATAAAACTCAACACTATAAAAGTGATTCCCCAGTAGGTGATGGCTCAATGGCTAAGATTACTATCCCGGCTCTCGTTGAAGGAGGAAAGGCGACTCCTGCGCCGCCGCTCGGCCCATCGCTCGCGCCGACCGGAGTAAACATAGGCCAGATCATTGCCGCAATCAACGAGAAGACGAAGTCATTCGCGGGAATGCAGGTCCCGGTCAAGGTGACCGTGGACAAGGACACTAAACAGTTCGAAATAGAAGTCGGCACGCCGCCGGTTAGCGCGCTGGTGAAAAAAGAGCTCGGAATAACCGAGCCGGTGAAGGAGGAAGCCGGGGCGAAGGGAAAGAAGCCCATTGGGAACCTTTCATTCCAGCAAGTGATCGAGATTGCGCGAAAGAAGGAGCCCGGCTCGCTTTCAAAAACCCTTAAGGCGCTGGTGAAGGAAGTAATCGGGACCTGCCAGAGCATGGGCGCGACCGTCGAGGGAAAGGAAGCCAAGGAAGCCATGAAGCTCGTTGAAAGCGGCGAACTCAAGGCCGAATGAACCCCCGCGGTGGGGCTGTTTTTTATTCACCAAAAGCGATAGGTAGCCATGGCCAGGCAAGGAGAACTGTTCCCATCAAGGAAATTCGGGCGCAAACAAACCGGACCGCAAAAGGAAAGTGCGCCAAAAAAACGGGTTCCCGCCGTTTCAATGCACGGGCAGGGCGAATTGTTTGAATTAAAAAAATCAACGCCGTGGGAAAAAGGGCTCAAAACTTATCGAAAGAACGTTGGCGAACTGCGGCCCGAGACCATTAAAAAAATACAGGACTTGTTCCACCGCTTTCAGCTCGAGGAAAAGCACTGGTACTCGCCCGAAACCGCCGAGTTCTTTTCGGCAAAAAACGTTTACCACCTGCTTTACGCCCTCAAGATTCCTCCTCTAAAAGTTAGCCACATGAACCAGTTCACTTATTGGCCGGTGTTCAAGGAAATTCCGGCTGACGAAAGGATGCAGGCCATTGCACGGAAAAAGGCCCCGGAAGTGCGGAAGGTTTTTGAAAAATGGCGGGAATGGAAGAAAAAACAAGCTGGAGAAAAAGCTTAAAATAGGCTGTTGTCCCAAAACTCTTCGCTGTTTTTCCCGCATGCACTGAAGAACTGCTCTAGCGCTGGTCGCCAGCGCCCGGGTAGGCGTTCAGGAGGGGACGGACAATTGATTGAAAAGAAGAAGATAGAGCAAACAGTCCACGCGTGCCTAGAGGACAAGGGGAAAAGGAAATTCACCCAGTCCGTGGACCTGGCGGTCAACTTCACCGGCGTGGACTTTAAGAAGGCGGAAAACCGCCTCGGCCTCGACGTCGTCCTCCCGTACGCGGGCAGGAACAAACGCGTCGCAGTCTTCGCAGACGGCCAGCTTGCAATGGATGCGAAAAAGCACGCCGACCTCGTGATATCGGGCGCCGAAATCCCGGCTTACGCTTCTGACAAGAAAAAACAGGGTGAACTCCTCGGATACGCGCTCCTCGCCTCCCCCCAGCTTATGCCGGTCGTGGGAAAACAGCTCGGGCAAGTGCTCGGAGGCCGCGGAAAACTGCCCAAGCCCATAATGCCCGGGGCGGACCTCGCCGGCCTCGTGAATTCAATAAAACGCACGGTAACGGTCAGGAGCAGGGGAAAATTCCTGCCTAGCGTCCACTGCCCGGTCGGAACCGAGACAATGAAGGAGGAGGAGCTGGTTGAAAACATCTCCGCCGTCCTCGAGGCTGTCGAGAAGAAGATTTCTGAACACAATTTTTACAGCGTTTACGTGAAGACGACGATGGGAAAGCCCGCGAGGTTGTTGTAATTGGTCACACGCGGCGAAAAGAAACAGGCGGTCAAGGAAATCGGCGAGGCGCTCAAGCGCCACCCGGTCGTAGCGGTGGCAACGCTCCAGAACCTGCCTTCGCGGCACTTCAACGCGATGAAAAAGAAGCTCCGTGGAAAGGCGGAAGTAGTCGTCGCCAGGACCACGCTTTTCACAAAAGCAATCGGAGAGGCGAGGCCCGAGCTCAAGGGGCTTGAAAGCCATTTCCAGGGCGCGACCGCGCTCATACTCACCGACCTAAGCCCGTTCAAATTGTACAAGCTGATTTCGCAGAACAAGAGCAAGGCCCCTGCGAAACCGGGCTCAATCGCCCCGATGGACCTCATTGTCCCGGCAGGCGAAACCAACCTGCCGCCCGGCCCGGTGCTGAGCGAACTAAAGCAGGCGAAGATAGAAGCGAAAATCCAGGGGCCGAAGGTCGTGATTGTAAAGGACTGCTTAGTCGCTAAAAAAGGCGAGGCAATAGCCGAGCCCGTCGCCAGGGCGCTCACGAAACTCGGGATAGAGCCGATGGAAATCGGGCTTGCGGTGACCGCGATATGGGAAAAAGGCACTGTTTACCTTCCGGACGTCCTTGCAGTAGACGATGCCGAGGTGTTCAAGGAAATATCCCAAGCGCACCTGGCGGCGCTAAACCTTGCAGTCAGCGCCGGCTTCTACGAAAAAGAGGCGATCCCGCTCCTTGTCGGAAAAGCGTACCGGGAAGCGATGGCGATTTCCGAAAAAACCAAGCTCGGCGAACAAACCGCTACGCCTACCGAGGGCGCGCCGGCTCCCCCGGCACCTGAAGGCGGCCAACAGTAAAGGAAGCAGGAAAAGCAAAAATTTTCGCCCCTTCGTTTTTTCCGGGAACGGCTCTGAAAAAAGTTCAAAAAATGGAAATTAATTTGGATGGTGGTTTAGATGACGATGGAATACACGTATGCCGCGATGCTGCTCCACTCGACGAAGCAGCCCATCAGCGAGGAGAACCTGAAAAAAGTCCTCTCGAGCGCTGGCGCCAAAGTCGACGAAACGAGGGTGAAGGCCCTTGTCGCGGCCCTTGAAGGCGTCAACATCGAAGAGGCGATCAAGCAGGCTGCTATGCCGGTTGCCGCTGCGCCTGCCGCGGGCGAAGCCAAGAAAGAGGAGAAAAAAGAGGGCCCGAGCGAGGCCGAAAAGGAAGCTGAAGCGGCCGCGGGACTCAGCGCGCTCTTCGGCTGAAGACCTGGAAACGATTCGCGAATGCACGGCGGCGCGGCCACTTCGGCTGTTGCCGCTGGGCATTTATTTTTTTATCCCCCTACTACGAAGGGGCTATGCTTGTTGCAGTAGGCACCGGCATCAGGATGCTTTCTTTTGCTGCGCAGGCGGCGCCTGGGGCGGCTGCGCCACCCTCGCGCGCGGTAGCGAAAGGGGCGCGTTGATTCCCAATGCGAACGCAAGGAGCGTCCCGACCGCGCTCGCGGCGTAGGTTATCGCGTTAAGCATGTCCTCGGCCATTTCAGGCGGGAACTGCTTGTTCTTCTTCCACTTGTCAACAATATCCTGCCGGTTCTTTTCGTCCATGAAAATTTCGCCCCTGATTGACATCGTAGCCAGTTCCGGCTGGTAGTCCACCGCATAGCTGTAGGCTATGACGAGTTTGTCGCCGTCGACGCGCACGTCCTCGATTCCTATGTTCACGGCCATCCCGCCGACTTTGCCTTCTTTAAGTTTTTTTGCTTCAACGCCGATTATTCTCCCGCCACTAATCACGAAAACCACCTGAAACCATTTGAAACAACGAGCATCAGATTGAAAACCCTTCGCCCACGCTAAGGACAACCGGTTCGACTTTCGTCGTCTCCTTCACGCGCCTCGCGAACTCCTGCGGGCTCACCCGGATTTCCTTGAGCGTGTTGTAGTGCATCGGCACCACGAACCTGGCCCGCAGTTGCTTGAGCGCCGTGAGCGCGGAAAGCATGTCCATCGTATAAGTCCCGCCAATCGGGAGTATCGCGACGTCAACGTCTATCCTGTTCATTGCTGGAAACTGGTACGTGTCGCCGGCGAAGTAAACGCTGCCGCCCTCTCCCCGCACAATATACCCTACCGCATGCGAGCACTGGGGGTGGCGCGCCTCGACAACCTCTATGTTCACGCCCATCAGTTCAAACTTGTCTCCCTCGCGCGCAGGCACCCTGTTCCGTTCCGGGATGTCCAGCTTCTTCAGCGCCGAGTCCGGCGCAACCACCTGCGCGAACGTCCTGTTGACTATCGTCCCTATGTCAAACGCGTCGCAGTGGTCGTAGTGCTCGTGGGAAACCAGGATTACGTCCGCCCGCCGAATCTGGTCGGATGTCGCTGCAGGCGGAACAAGCCGCTGCACGTTCCTCGGCCGCGGGTCAAGCCACGGGTCGGTCAACACAACCCTGCCGTTGACTTCTATCGTGAAGGACGAGTGCCCAAGGTACTTGATGGAAACCATTCCAGAATCCCCCTTAACTGCCAGAAGTGTTAAAGCGCGGAATAAATTTAAAAACACTGTCCTTGGTAGTGCAAGTGGCTTTTATGAAAATACGCTTCGGGACAGCTGGAATACCCCGCTCCTGCGACGGCGGCTCAATTGAAGGAATCCAATGTGTTCATGATCTCGGGTTATCGGCCTTTGAGTTTGAACTAGTACGCGGCGCGAAAATGGGCTTGGACCTCGCGCGGCAGTGCGGGGAAAAAGCCAGGGCAGCCGACGTGAGCCTGAGCGCCCACGCCCCATATTACGTCAACCTGGTGTCCGAAGACGCGGAAAAGGCGCGCGCAAGCGGGGAAAGGATAATCCAGACCGCCAGGATATCGAGCGCCGCAGGCGGAGGGCGCGTCGTGTTCCATCCCGGCTACTACGGGAAAAAGGATGCGGCGACGGCCTATAACGAGATGAGTAAAAGGTTCGGCGAACTCGTTGAAAAAATCAGGGTGGAAAAACTTAATGCGGTGCTTGCTCCCGAGACCACCGGCGGGATCGCCGAATTCGGGTCCCTCGACGAGCTCGCCCGGCTCTGCCACGAGTTCGGTACAGACGCAGTCAACCTTACAATCGATTTTGCCCACGTCCACTGCAGGGAAGGAAAGGGCTGGATAAAGTCAAAAGACGACTACTTGAAAATTTTTGACAGCCTTGAAAAGCAGTTGGGCAAGCGCGCTGTCCAAAGCTTCCACTCCCACTTCACTGGAGTGAAATTCACCGGGCGTGGGGAAAAAAACCACTTGACCATTGACTCCCAGAGCCCGCCGTTCAAGCCCCTTGCTGAAGTCCTGGCGGAAAACGGTTATGCCGGGACGATAATTTCAGAAAGCCCTAACATAGAGGCAGACGCACTGGCAATGAAAAAAGCCTATGAAAAAGCGCTTGGAAAATGAGGCGCAGCAGTCGGGTCGGATGCGCCAGCGCAGTTGTCGCGGGCTGCGCACTCACCACATTGGGGAGGCGCGCTGGATCGCTGGCACGGGCTCGTGCTTTTGGTGGCCGAAGAGTTTCTTGTTCTGAACTATGGCCTTGTTAATCAGCTCGTACGCCTTGGGCGCATTCTCCTCCTCTATGAGCAGCGAAAACTTGCGGTAGGTGGAGAATATCTCGTAGACGTTTATGTTCGCCTGCGCGAGGAGGTTGATGAAGAACGCGAACACGCCGGGAGTGGAATGGCCGGCAGGCGGGTGGTTTATCGTGATGAGCGAGAGGTTTTCCTGGTAGTGCGCCAGCTCGGTCGGTGGCTTGGTCGCGAGCGCGATTATTTTCGGCATGAACTTCGTGCTCGAGCAGATGTACATTTCGCCGGAGCGCTGGGAAACATAGACCTTCTCCCCGGAATCCCAGTCAACTTCGCCCGTCAAAAGCGCGGACAGCCCGGCCATGAAGTGGCTGTTGTGCCAGTTCTTGATGTGAAAGCCGGCGAGGCCGGTCCGCAGCACGGCGCTGCACTGCATAATCACCGATTCCAGCGTAGGGTTCCCGCTTTTTTTAAGCGTCCGCGCATACCGCCTGACCGCGACAATCACCGCGTCCATTCCCGGCTTCGCGCCGGTCCTTTCCTCAATCAGCGGGGTTATGAGTCTCGCGACTCCCGAGCAGTTGACGAGGCCGCGGGTGAACGGCAGGTGAAGGTACTGCATGTCGTCCAAAATCTCCGACACGGCGGTTGAGATGCTTTTCTTTGTCATGGCAATAAACGGGCCACAAATGTTTAAAAAACTTGTTTTTGGACAACTTTTTACCAAAAAAGAACAGCCTGTTTGCTTTTCACACCACAACGCCGTTAAAACGAAAACTTTTTATTGGCGTGTAAACCCATTTCTCGCGAGGCAGTCCGGAAAAAACATTGTGTTTTTTACGGACACGCGCAGGAAAGAAGGCAACCCCTTGGAGGCAATCCAGCACACGGCTTGCACTTCGTACCTGCGCCCCTCATTCAAAATTGACAGAAGGGGCGATGCCGGTTGATGCAGCTAGCACAAACCGTGGGTGCAGCGGGCGCAACGAAAACGAGTGACCCGCTAGCGTTCGCCCCGTTCCCAGTCAGCCCCGGCCTCCTCGCAGGAGCACTCGCGGCATACATGCTGTTCATTGAGAGGAACATCCAGTTCGGAATGCTCCTCGCAGTGCTCGCGGTCCTCACGTTCGAATGGAGCATGTCTCCGCCTAAAGGCCATTGAAAAAAAGCGGGCGCCAACGGGCGCCTTTCGTCAGCTGCGGCCGAATCTCCTGACTGCCCCGCATTCGGTGCAGGTGTACAAAACCATTTTCTGCCGCGGGCTCTGCCGCACGCGCACGGTCGCGCCCGGGATGAAAACGGCGCCGCACTTCTTGCAGAACAAGCGGTTCCCCAATTTTATGCGGTGCCTCATCGCGATTTTCCGCGCAAGCTGCACATAGCGCCGTGAAAGTTTTTTGTCATTGCCCCACATCTGCTTCGCTAACTCGAGCAGTTCAGAAATCCTTCCACGCGCAATCACGTCAACGTTCATGGAAAAAAAGAAGAAGCCGCAATTAAAAGGAAGCGGGGTCAAGGGGAGGAACCTTGGTTCCTCCGCGCCAGGTGGGCGATGCCTCGGCATCGCCGATTCCGTTTGAGTGGGCCCGCTGGGATTCGAACCCAGGACCACCAGTTCGCCTGGAAACCAAGGGCACATAGTCCCTTGGCGTCGTATAAGACTGGCGCTCTAATTGCCTGACCCTTTCCATTGCCGGAGAAGGCCCCACTTTTTCTTGTTGTGGAGCTTTTCTTTTCCAAAAAGAAAAGGCCACCAGGCTGAGCTACGAGCCCGTGAAAAATAGTGCCCCCGGTTTTTTTAACCCCCGCGACTGGTTTTTAATCCTTTACCGGCTAACGAAACCATGGATGCCGGCTTGTTGAGGCAGCTCATTGTCCTGAAGCCGAAGGATTTCCTCAGCCTTGCGGCGGCTTCGTGCGGTTTCCTCGCAATTTATTCCACGATGCTCGGCTACGTCGGGAGCGGGCTCCTGGTTTTCGCAGCAGTGATTTTTGACGTCCTTGACGGCATGGTTGCGCGCATGGGCAAGAAGCCCAGCGCCAATGACTTTGGCAGGGAACTTGACTCGCTGGCCGATGTTGTGTCCTTCGGCGCTGCGCCGGCAGTCATTGCACTCGCAGTAAGACCGGATATTGCCGGGTTTTTCGCCGCCTTGGTTTACTTGTGCTGCGTCATCATCCGCTTGGCGCTGTTCAACCTGCAGAAGGAAAAAGCGTTTTACGGCATGCCGAGCACTGTAGGCGCCATCATCGTGATTGCCGCGGCGTCGCTCTACCCCGACCCCATACTGGTTCCGATAGTGCTGGTAGTCTCCGGCGCCCTGATGGTCTCGAGCTTCCGCATTGAAAAACCGGTTGTGTAAGGGTTAAAAGCGCGGCCGCCCAGAACCTCTTTTCCCTAGTTTTCGGTGCCCTGCATGATTGTCGTCCTCAACTTCGGAGGCCAGTACTGCCACCTCATCGCAAGGGCGGTGAGGGAACTCGGCGTAAAGGCAGAGATAATGCAGTGCGACGCGCCTGCCGCCGCGGTTGCGGAAAAAAAGCCCGCGGGCATAATCCTTTCAGGCGGTCCTGCGAGCGTGTATGAAAACGACGCCCCGAAAATTGATGAAGAAATACTTTCGCTCGGAGTCCCGGTCCTCGGCATATGCTACGGCCACCAACTGATTGCAAAAGCGGTCGGCGGCAAGGTGGAGCGCGGGAAAAAAAAGGAGTACGGGAAACAGGAAATAACCG
>JAPLXB010000023.1 GCA_026396285.1 Microcaldota archaeon | reverse complement strand
GCTGTTCGCCGTCTTCGTGATAGCAGTGTGGATTGCCGCCAAGCTCGTGCTCGGTGGCGACGGCTGGGCCGCGATAATAATATTGGCGGTGATTTTCGCTTTACTCATGCCGGGCTTGGGTTACATGCTCAACCAGGACATCTGGACCGGTTTGGCCGTCCTCGTCGTCGCTGTCGGGGCCGCGCAGTGGCTTTTCAAGGCATCGATTGTGGAAAGCATCGGGGTCGTGGCGGTCGCGTGGCTCGCGGGCTCGTTCCTCGTATGGGGATTCTAGGCGAAAGCGGGAAAACGGTTTTTGGGAAAGTTTTGTTTTTTTGAAAATTGTTTTTGGAATTTTTTGCAATTGGCCATGGGTTTTTTGGAAAAGGTTTTTGGTTCTTGGACCCGGTTTTGAACCGGTTGGAGTTGGATGGACTTGTCTTACTACGTTTGCCCGAAGTGCGGGAAAAGGTTTTCCGACGAGGAAATGGAGTTCGTCCGCTGCTCGTACTGCGGCGGAAAAGTCCTTTTCAAGGAAACCCCGCCGTTGGCCAAGAAAGTGAGGACAGACTGAACTGGCTGCGCCGCGGCGTTTCAAAAACGGGCATTGCGATGGTACCAGCCGATTCCTGCCTTTGCAGGGACCGGGTTTTGCAAGTGAGTTGAGTGGGCAAGCACGCGCCCGGAAGGGGCTCCATTGCCGCGCGCCCGAGGAAGAGGGCGGCTTCGCTAGTGCCAAGGATGCGCTGCTGGCCGACCACGGGCAAGGGACTGCTTGGTTTCGCCGGGTACAAGGTCGGGATGGCGCACGTGGTAATGACCGACGACTCTGAGTCGCCGACCAAGGGCCAGGAAATCACGAAACCGGTCACGTTCGTCGAGGTGCCGCCGCTTTTCGTTTACTCAATAGTCGCATACGGCGCAGACCACGCCGGCTGCCTCAAAATAATCGGCGAATCAATCGCTGCCGGTGCGCCGAAGGAACTTTCAAGGACGGTTACGCTGACGAAGAAGGCGGGTGACGCGAAGAAAATAGAGGGCCTGCTCGGCCAGGCGAGGGAAATCCGCGTCAAGGCGTGCGCGCTGCCAGCGAAAACTGGTTTCGGCAAGAAGGCGCCGGAATTGTTCGAGGTCGGGGTCGCTGGCGCGACTCCTGCGGAGCAGTTCGAGTACGCAAAAAGCGTGCTTGGAAAAGAAGTCCCGGTGTCCCAGGTTTTGGCCGAGGGCGAGTACGTTGACGTCGTCGCAGTGACTACCGGCAGGGGCTGGCAAGGCATTGTGAAAAGGTTCGGGGTCGCGCTGAACCCGAGGAAGGCCACGAAGTCAAGGAGGCACGGCGGCTCAATCGGCGCCGAACGGCAGGCCAAGGTTTTTTACACAATCCCCCGCGCGGGCCAGACGGGTTTCCACCGGAGGACGGACAGGAACAAGCGCGTCATGAAAATCGTTGAGGCAAAGGAGGCGGCGAGGCCTGGCGCATTCGCTTGGTACGGCGTGCCCCGCAGCGAGTGCATAATCATGGAGGGAAGCGTGCCCGGGCCCGCGAAGAGGTTCCTGAAGTTAAGGAAATCGTTGTCCGGCAGGGCGGTGAGGAAACCGGTGTTGAAGGAAATCGTCTGGTAATTTTTTTGGTGAATTGTTCATGAAAGCGGCTGTGTTCGGGTTGGATGGCAAGGCGGTGAAGGAAGTCGAGCTCCCGCCCCAGTTCAGCGAGACCTACCGGCCTGACGTCATCAATAGGGCGTTTTTGGCAGAGAATTCCCTCAAATTCCAGCCGAAGGGCAACTTCATTTTGTCGGGCATGCAGACGAGCGCCGAATACTACGGCCGCAGGCACGCGTGGCGCCAGACGATTAACACGGGCCGCTCAAGGCTTCCGCGCGAGAAAATCGCGAAAGGCCGCTCGGGCAAGGTTCGCATGGTCCCGCATTCGGTGAAGGGAAGGCGGGCGCATCCGCCGAAGCCGTGGAAAAAGATTGCGGAGAGAATAAATGCAAAGGAAATGAACCTGGCGATGAGGAGCGCGGTGGCGGCCACTGCGAACGCCGGTGCAGTGGGTGCGCGCGGGCACGCGTTTGACGGCCGCAAGCTCCCGATTGTCGTTGACGATTCCATCCAGCGCGTGAAGAAGGTTAGCGAGGCGAAGCAGGTCCTTTCAAGCATCGGCCTGGAAAAGGACTTGGAGCGCGCGCGGGAAAGGCGGCGGATGAGGTCCGGCCGCTCGCGGCTGAGGAAAGGCGGGCACTCCACCCCAAAGAGCGTGCTCATCGTTGTGGCGAAGGACGAGGGGATTTGGAGGGCTGCGCGCAACATCCCGGGCGTAGAAGTGGTTGAAGTGAAGAAGCTCCGCGCAGAGCACCTGGCTCCCGGCGGGAGCGCGGGCAGGCTGTCGGCGTGGACCGAGGGCGCGCTTGCGCTCATGGGGCGGGAAAAACTGTTTTATTGAGTGGTTGAAATGATTATACTCTACCCTGTGATGACGGAAAAAGCGACTGGCGGCATAGAACGCGAGAACAGGATAACGTTCGTCGTGGAGCTGAAGGCGACGAAGCCGGAAGTGAGGAAGGAAGTGGAGAAGCTGTTCGGGGAAAAGGTGACGCGCGTCACCATGCTCATCGCGGCGGACGGGAGGAAAAAGGCGATGGTGCGTTTTGCAAGGCCGGGGGCGGCTGCGGACGTGGCGTCGAAACTCAAGATAATCTGATGCGGGCGTAGTTGACTGAATGATTTTCGCTGAAATGATTTGAAAGTGGTTTTCATGGGGACTCGTCTGACGCAACAAAAGCGCGGGAAGGGAAGCCCGACGTACAGGGCGCCCAGCCACCGCTTCTTCGCGGACATCGTTTACAGGAAGCTGGACGACGCCGAAAACCGCGGCACGCTCGCCGGCCAGGTGGTCGGCCTCGTCGACGACCCCGGCAGGACGGCGCTGGTGGTGAAAATCGTGCTTGAAAACGGGGAAACAGTGTACAACGTTGCCGCGGAAGGGATATGCGTCGGCAACCGCGTGCAAGTCGGCCGCGGCGGCGCACTGTTGACCGGTTCAATCCTTCCGCTGGAAAGCATTCCCGACGGCACTCCGATATTCAACGTCGAGGCGATCCCGGGCGACGGCGGCAGGATGGCGCGCGCAGGCGGGGCGGCGGCATACGTGGTTTCAAGGGACGAGGAAACCGGCCGCGTGTCAGTGAGGCTCGCTTCAAAAAAGGTCAGGGTCCTTAACCCGTCGTGCAGGGCTACCGTAGGGGTAGCGGCAGGCGGCGGGCGGCTGGAGAAGCCGTTCAAGAAGGCAGGGACGCATGCGCACGCGATGTGGGCTAGGAACAAGTATTACCCGATTGTGCGCGGGACAGCCATGTCCGCATACGACCATCCCCACGGCGGGAAGAGCTTTGGCAGTCCCACTACGGTCAGCAGGAGCACTCCGCCCGGAGCAAAGACCGGACAGGTGGCTGCGAGGAGGACCGGCAGGAGAAGGGGCAAGGTTGCGGAATGAACTTGATTCAATTCATGCGATGATAACGGGGTGTTGTGTTTGGCTAAAAAGTTTTTATACCGCGGAAAGGAGTTCGAGGAACTGAAGAAGATGCCGTTGGACCAGTTCATCCTCCTCGTCGGCACGCATTCGCGGCGGGCGCTCAAGCGCATGGGGCTCCAGTTCAAGAAGTTTTTGGAAAAAATGAGGAAGAATGGCGCAAAGGGGAAGATGATGAAGACGCACTTCAGGCAGATGGTCGTCATCCCGGAAATGGTCGGGATGCACTTCCAGGTCCACAACGGAAACAAGTGGGTGGACGTGAAGCCGACGCCGGAGATGCTGGGCCGCAGGCTCGGCGAGTTCTCACACACATGCAAGCTCGTCAAGCAGTCCGGTCCGGGAATCGGCGCAACGAGAGGAAGCAAGTCAGTGGAACTCAAGTAAGGTGATTATGGAAAACGGGGTAATGGCATGCCGGTGGTGGAAGTGAAGATGTGGCCCGGAAGGACCGCGGAACAGAAGGTGAAAATCATCGCCGGCGTCACAAAAGTGTTCGAGGAACTCGGGGTGCCGAAGGAGCAGACGACCGTCGTCATAACCGAGGTCGACAAGAGCAACTGGGGCTGGAGCGGCGAAAGCGCCGAGGCCCTGGCGAAGAAAAAACAGTGAAGCGCGAATGAAAGGGAATTGAAGCAATAAAAAAATGAAAATCCAAGAAAAGTGAAAAAAATCAACGTGGTTTGAATGGGTTTGTATCA
The DNA here is from genome assembly GCA_026396285.1 of Microcaldota archaeon. Lineage (GTDB taxonomy): Archaea > Micrarchaeota > Micrarchaeia > Norongarragalinales > JAPLXB01 > JAPLXB01. The sequence continues at coordinate 40,440 of JAPLXB010000023.1, read as the reverse complement.
TTACTCGGCCTCCGTCGAAGGCAAGGTCGCGAAGGCGCAGGCGCACGACCAGAACGCCTCGTACAAGGACTTGAGCCAGGTGTGCGGCGCCATACGCGGGAAACCTGTGGAGGAAGCGAAGGGACTGCTTGAGGAATGCATTGCGCTCAAGAAAGCCATTCCCTACCGGCGCTTCAACAAGGGCTGCGGCCACAGGAGCGAACTCGGCGGAAGGAGGGGAAGGTATCCCAAGAAAGAGGCGAAAATCATGCTCGGCCTCGTTTCCGACGCGGCAGCCAACGCGCGCTTCAAGGGAATGGATGAAAAGAAGCTGTTCGTCGCCAGCGCATCCGCTTACAAGCAGACCACTGCCAAGAGGTACCGCAAGTTCTGGGTCAGCGGCATCACGCTCGGGTACGGCAAGCAGGCGACGTGGGCGGATTACGTCACATGCAGGGCGGAAGTCGTGCTCGCCGAACGCGAAAACAACGGAAAAAAGGGCGGCAGGGCCGGCGGCAAGAAAACCGGGGCAGACAAGAATATTGAAACGAAACCCGCTGCGGCGAAACAGGAAATTGAAAAGCAACCTGAAAAGCCGAGGCAGGCGGCGGAAACGAAGGCTGAAAAACCGGCGGCGGCAAAAGAGGTTTGAGGGAAATGGCGTCTGAGAGAAAGTTCATAAAAAAAGCGCTCGGCGAGTTCAGGGTCAAGGCGTTCCTGGAGGAAGAGCTTGAGAAGGCGGGAGTGAGCAGGATAGAAATCCAGAAGACGCCGGTCGCGACAAGGATAACGCTCCACGTCAGGCGCCCCGGCATCGTCGTGGGCAAGAAAGGCAAGGCGATAAAGGAATTGTGCGAGGTGCTGGAAAAGCACTTCGGCGTCGACAACCCGCAGTTGGAGGTCGTGGAAGTCCCGCGGCCCGACCTGGACCCGAAGCTCGTGGCCGAAAAGATTGCGCGCCAGATTGAAATCCGGGGCAACGTCAAGCAGGCGATGGCGTTCGCGCTCAAGGAAATCATGGGCGGCGGCGCAATCGGCGCCGAGATAAGGGTTGCGGGAAAAGTCATCGGGAAAGGCGCGAAGGCGAAAGTGCTCAAGGTGAGATCCGGTTACTTGAAGAAATCCGGCGAAATCATGAGGCTCGTCCAAAAAGGGCACTTCACGGCCTACCCGCGCGCAGGCGCAATCGGCATCACGGTCAAGATAGTCCAGCCCGGGACGGTGTTCCCGGACAGGATAGACGTTTCCCAGATCCAGTCAGCCGGGGCCGCGGCCGCAGCGGCGCAGGCGGATGTTTCCGGAGAGGCCGCTGGCGAAAAGCCGGGCGCAGGCGAGAAAACCGGTGCGGAAGCGAAAGGTGCTTGAAAATGGCGATAATCCGTTTGGATGAATTGAAGGAAATGTCCAGGGACGCGCTCGAGTCCAAGCTGTTGGAACTGGAGGGGGAGATTGCGCGCGAGCGCGGCTTGGTCAAGGCGACAGGAAAGCCGGCGAACTCCGGGAAATACAGGGAAATGAGGAAGCTCGTGGCCAGAATCAAGACTATACTGGGCCAGCGGGGGGCCGGCAAATAAGCGAGGGCAAGAAAAGCATTTTAAATGCGTTTCGGGAAGAATTAATTGCTTTGTTGAGGAGTTAAATTTTAATGAGTGAGATTTGTTCAAAGTGCGGGTTGCCTAAGGAAATTTGCGCGTGCCAGGCGATAGAAAAGGAGACTGCACAGCGCATCCGGGTATACGCCACCAAGAAGAAGTTCAACAAGCTCGTGACCATCGTCGAAGGTTTGTCAGGCGACGAACTGGAGCGCGTCACGAAGGAATTGAAGAGGAAGTTCGCCTGCGGTGGAAGCTGCAAGGAAGGGTACACGGTGCTGCAGGGGAACCACGTGGACAGGGTGATAGAGTACCTCACGGTGTTGGGGTACCCGAAGGAGATTATTAAAAAAGGCTGATGCTCCAAAAAAAGAATTCTGGAGGGAACGGGCCTCGTCCCGGGGCGCGCCGAAAGCAGGCGCCGCGCATGCAGAAGACAATCCCGTTGGCCGCGTTGGGCGAATTCATCGGGAAAAAGGTGCGCGTTGCCGCAAGTTCCTGCAAAGGCGTACAGGGTATCGAGGGGACAGTTCTGGACGAAACCGCGAACACGTTCGTCCTGGAAACTCGCCGCGGAAGGAAAAGGATCCTGAAAAAAGGTTCCGTCTTCCTCTTTGAGGGGGAAGAGGTTCCGGGAAGCCTTCTCATCCACAGGCCGGAGGACAGGACGAAGAAGCTTGCTAGGCTCATGCGGTGACGCAGGGGCAGGGCTGTGCGGGAACGTTCCGCGGTATGAAACAGCGTGGTATGATTATGGCAAATGAAACCGAATCCAAGGCCGCGTGCGCCGACCCGCGGTGCCCGATGCACGGTTCGCTGAAGACCAAGGGCACGGTACTGGAAGGCAGGGTAGTGAGTACCAAGGCCAAGAAAACAGCCGTGGTCGAAATCCCGTACGTCAAGAAGGAGGGGAAATACGAGCGTTTTGAGAAGCGCAGGAGCAAGATTCACGCCCACGTTCCTGACTGCATCCAGATAGCCAAGGGCGACTGGGTCCGCCTCGAGGAATGCAGGCGCCTCAGCAGGACCAAGGCCTTTGTCGTGACGAAGAAAGCAGGTGGAGTGAAATGAAGGGACTTACTGCCCGCGTGACGAGAGGCGTGACGACCGCAACCCGGCTCGTGTGCGACGACAACAGCGGGGCCAAAATCGTTGAAGTCATCGGCGTGCTTGGCGCGATGTCGAGGCTCCGCAGGTACCCCGCGGGCGGGATAGGGAACATCATAATCGTTTCAGTCAAGAAAGGGAAGCCCGAGATTGTGAAGAAGATAGAACGGGCCGTGATCGTGAGGCAGCGCAAGGAAATAAGGCGCGGCAAGGAACGCGTCAAGTTCGAAGACAACGCGTGCGTGCTCATCGACGAGGCCGGGCTCCCGAAAGGGACCGAGATAAAGGGCTGCGTGGCGCGCGAAGTCGCGGAGCGCTTCCCGAAGGTCGTGGCCATAGCCGCCGCAGTCGTGTGAAAATCATTGCTACGTTATGCTGACGGGTTTTTTCCATGAAGTTCGCGAAAAACGTTTCAAAACAGCCTAGGAAGAAGCGCAAGGCGTTTTACGATGCGGCGCTGCACGAGAGGCGGCACTTCATCCACGCCCACCTGAGCAGGGAACTCAGGGAATCGTTCGGGAAAAGGAACCTGGCGGCGAAGAAGGGCGACCGCGTGAAGATAATGAAGGGCAAGTTCGCCGGCCTTTCCGGCAAAGTGGTTGGCGTGGACCTCGGCAAGGGCACGATTCAAGTGGAGGGCGCGGTGGTGAAGAAGCAGGCGGGAAAGGAGGTATTCGTCCCCATAAACCCCTCGATTACGGTAATCCTGGAGACGGAAAGGAAACCGGAGAAAAGAACTGAACAGCAGCCGGCCGCGAAGGCGGAAGAAAAGAAGAGCGCTTGAAATTTTGGTGATTTGATTGGCTGGACACGGCAAAAGCAGGCATATGAAGAGGCTCGCGGCGCCGCGGGCTGCAAAAATCCCTAGAAAGGGAATAAAGTGGGTCAAGAAGCCGCTGGCTGGCGCGCACAGGAAGTCGGAAAGCATCGCCATCGGCGTGCTGCTCAGGGACGTCCTGCACGTCGCGGAAGACATGCCGAGCGCAAAGAAACTCGCCAACGCGGGCGGAATCCTCGTCGACGGAAAGGCCGTGCGGGACACCGCCACCCCGGTAGGGTTCATGGACGCAGTCAGCATCCCCGGCAGCGGGAAGCACTACCGCATCCTTTTGGCGCAGGGGACGCTCAAGCCGGTGGAAGTCACGGCCCAAGAGGCGGGCGTCAAGCTTTGCAAGATAACCGACAAGAAAACCGTCAAGAAGGGAAGGATCCAACTGTGCCTCCACGACGGGCGCAGCTACCTGATTGAAAAAGAAGAGGATGTTTTCCACGCCGGCGACACGATAAAACTAAGGGTCCCGGGCCAGAAGATTGACGGCTTCCTCAGGCTCGAAAAGGGCGCGACGTGCTACATTTCCCACGGAAAGCACTCGGGAGAGACGGGAGTCCTCCAGGAAATGCTTGAACGCGAAGGCAGCAGGGCGAACGAAGTGGCGCTTGACGCCGCGGGAAAGAAAATAATCACGCTCAAGAACTACGTGTTCGTCGTGGAAAAGGGGTTCAAGACCAAGTGAACGGGTTGGCGGCCGCGGCCGCCGGTGCAGGAACATGGCAATGAATGGAACGCGGCTCGAAAAATTGACGCTCAACGTCGGGGCAGGCCAGTCAAGGGAACGCCTCCAGAGCGCGAAGGACCTGCTGGAGAGGCTCTCGGGCCAGAAAGCGGTCCTGACGAAGGCGAAGGATAGGAACCCAACGTGGAAGACGAGGAAAGGCGACCTCATCGGCGTCAAGGTGACGCTCAGGGGGAAACGCGCCGGCGAGTTCCTGAAAAAGGCGCTGGACGCTGTTGATTCCCGCATCCAGGCGCGGTCGTTCGACGCCAGCGGCAACTTCTCGTTCGGCGTCAAGGAATACATCGACTTCCCTGGCATGAAATACGATTCCAAGATAGGAATGCTGGGTTTCGACGTGTGTGTGACGCTCTCCAGGCCGGGAGCAAGAATCGCGTGCAGGCGCATCGCGAGGAAAAAGGTGCCGCCCAAGCAGCGCGTGGGCCCGGAAGAGGCGAAGGAATTCGTGAAAAAAAACTTCAACGCGGAAATAGCGTGAAAACAGTCGCGAGTGGTTGATGGACATGGCGAAAAAAGTGGAGTGGTCGAAGAAAATCGAGATGTCCCACAAGAGGAGAGGCAAGAGGATGTGCCGCATTTGCGGGAACTGCCGCGGGCTCATACGGAAATACGGCCTGCGGATGTGCAGGAAGTGCTTCCGCGAGCGCGCCGAGCAAATCGGGTTCAGGAAATACATGTGAACTGGCTGGAAAGCGGCGCGGCCGCTTCCGGTGTAGGAAAAAATGCCTGGAAAACGGCTCTGCCGTTTTCGGTGTAGCAAGGGTGTTTGGGAATGGATACGCTGGCAATGGCGATGAACGCGATAAAAGTCGCGGAAACGAAGGGCAAGCCCGACGCGCGGATAAGGCCCGCTTCAAGAGTCATACGGACCGTCCTGTCGGTGCTCCAGCGCGAGGGCTACGTGGGCGAATTCGAGTTCGTGGACGACGGCAAGAGCGGCGAATTCATCGTCAAGCTCGTCGGCAAGGTCAACAACTGCGGAGTAGTGAAGCCGCGGTTCTCGGTGAAGAAAGAGGAGTGGGAAAAATGGGAGCAGAGGTTCCTGCCTGCCAGGAACATCGGGATGCTCATCGTCTCAACCCCTGCAGGGGTCGTGACCCATTCGGAGGCACGGGCAAAGGGAGTCGGCGGAAAGCTCCTGTGCTACGTGTACTGACCACGGTTAATGATGATGGTGTCAATTATGGCGGAAAAAACCGTTGAAAAGACTGCTGGAAAAAAGGCTGAATCCAAGGCAGTTGAAAAAGCCAGCACCGAAGTCAGGCTGGCCCAGGGCGTTTCCGCTGAAGCGGCCGGGGGCGTGCTGACAGTAAGCGGTCCGCTCGGAAAACTGCAAAAGGGTTTTGACCCGAAGAAAATCGGGGTTGAAGCCAGGAATGGCGCGGTCGTCGTGTCGTCCAAGACCGGGTCAAAGAGGAGGGACCGCGCGCTCGTGAACGCGGTCGCCGCCCACGCGAAAAACATGGCCGCAGGCGTCACAAAAGTGTTTGAAAAAAAGCTCGCAGTGGTGTTCGCCCACTTCCCGATCAGCATCGAGGCAAAGGGCGGCGAGGTCCTGATAAAGAATTTCATCGGCGAAAAGCTCGCGAGGCACGCGGCGATAGTCGGCCAGACGAAGGTCGCGGTCAGCGGACAGGAAATCACGGTTTCCGGCTCGGACAAGGAGGACGTGGGCCAGACTGCGGCGAACATAATCCAGGCTTCAAAAATCAGGGAAAAAGACGAAAGGGTCTTCCAGGACGGCGTATACCATGTCTGAACAAGGAAACAGTGGACAGGAAACGGGGCGGGAAAGGCGCAGGCACCCGCGTTTCGTGAGGGCCAACTACGGCAGGATCAGGAAAGTCGGGCGCGCGTGGCGCAGGCCCAGGGGAATAGACAGCAAGCAGCGCGTCGGCCTCAATTACGCCGGAGCAAAGCCGGAAATCGGTTACAGGAGCATGAAAAAAACGCGCGGCCTCCACCCCAGCGGCCTCGCGGAAGAGCGTGTTAGCCGCCCGGAGGAATTGAAGGCGGTTGCGGCAAGGCGCGGGACGGTTTTCGCGGCCCGCATCGCCGGAGGAGTGGGGAAAAGGAAGGCGGCGGAGATAAGGAAGGCGGCGGGAGAACTCGGAATCAAGGTCCTCAATTGAACGTTTGATGGTGTGAAAAATGGGTTTGGGTACCGTGAAGCGGCTGGCTGCGTCCATCATGGGAGTGGGCGAGAGCCGCGTGCGCATAATGGACGCCAAGAAGGCCGGCGAGGCGCTCACGCGCGACGACGTGCGGGGCCTCATTGCAAGCGGCACCGTGCTGGCGCTGCCGAAGTCCGGGGTCGGCCGCGCAAAGGCTGCTGCGGGGATGGCGAAAAAGCGCTCGGGAAGGGGCCGTGGAAGCCGCAAGGGCTCGCGGGCCATCGGGAAAATCATGTGGATGAGGAAAACCAGGGCACAGCGCAAGTTCCTCGCCAAAGTCAAGGCGCGCCTGGAGAAAGGCGCGTACAGGCGGGCTTACCGCATGGTGAAGGGAAACGCGTTCAAGGACGTGGCCGGGCTCAGGTCGTTCCTAACTGAAAACAAGCTGCTTAAGTGAATGCTGACTGAAGGTGTTTTGGATTGTCTAGGGCGCGTGGAAGAATGCATGTCGTGAACTTCAGGCGGAGGCGCGAGGGAAGGACCGACTACGCGAAGCGCCTCGCGCTGCTCAAGAGCGGCAAGCCCCGCATGGTCGTCAGGAAAAGCAACAAGTACGTCACGGTCCAGTTCGTTAAGTTCGGCGAAAAAGGCGATGAGACGATCGCGTCCGCGACCACGATGGAACTGAAGAAAATCGGTTTCCCGGGCAAGTGCAACACGCCTTCCGCGTATTTGGCGGGAATCGCCGCCGCGAAAAAGGCGCGCGCGAAGGGAGTCGGCGAATTCGTGCTCGACATAGGCCGCCAGACCGCGAGCAAGGGCAGCATAGTGTTCGCGGCGCTCAAGGGCGCGCTTGACGCGGGCCTCAAGACGAGCCACGCGCCGGAAATGATCCCGTCCGAGGACAGGATAAAGGGGAGCCACCTGAATTGCGCGGCGCAGTTCGAGGAAGCGAGGAAAAAAATAACCGCGTGAAAACTGCTTTAAACGGATGAAAAAATTGGATGTAACATCGACTGACGGTTGCAACGGAATGGCGTTTTAACGGGGGGTTTGGGGATGGCTGAACAAAAGGAATGGCTGCCGAGGACCGAACTCGGGAAAAAGGTCGCCGGCGGGGAAATAACTTCCATCGACCAGGTGTTCGAGAGCGGGAAGAAAATACTTGAACCGCAGATAATCGACGTACTTCTCCCGGACCTGAGGGAAGAGGTGCTGGAAAGGAGGAGCACCCAGCGCATGACCGCATCGGGAAGGAAGCAGCAGATGCGCGCGGTCGTGGTCATCGGCAACGGGAACGGCTACATCGGCGCAGGGGTCGGCAAGGCGCCCGACACGAGGCGGGCCATCGCCGAAGCCATTGTTGACGCCAAGAAGAACGTGATGAAGGTGCAGCTCGGGTGTGGTTCGTGGGAATGCGGGTGCGGCACCGGCCATTCAATAATGCAGCGCGTCACCGGCAGGAGCGGGACCACGGAAATAAGCATCAAGCCTGCTCCGCGGGGCGTCGGCATAGTCGCGGGCAAGGCGGCGAAGAAGGTGCTTGAACTCGCGGGAGTCAGGGACGCGTGGACTTTTGCACGGGGCAGGACCAGGAACGTCCTGAACACGGTCCTCGCCACAATCAGCGCGCTTGAGTCAATGAACAGGCTGAAGAAAGGCGCGGGGGCAGGAGCCGCGGCGGAAGCGGCAACCGCAGAAAAAACCGAATGATTGTTTTTGAAGCGGATTTTTTTAAGTGGAAGCGGTGAATTGAATTGGCTGGGGAAAAAGCGAAGGAAAACGCGAAAAAGGAAAAGGCCGTGGACGGCAAGGGCGGCAACCGGGGCAGGCTCCTCGCAGTAGTGCGCGTGAGGGGCACGCGCGGGCTCAGGAGGACTATTTCAAGGACCCTTGAACTTTTCGGCATGACGCGCAAGCACAGCTGCGTGCTGGTCAGGCAGAATGCGTCGGTCGACGGCATGCTCGTGAAGGCGAAGGATTACGCCACGTGGGGGGAAGCCAGCGAGGCGACAGTCGCCGCGCTGCTTGGCAAAAAGGCATCGCTCGCGGGCGGCAAGCGGCTGGACGACGGATACGTTTCAGCCCACACCGGCTTCAAGAGCGTCGGCGAACTCGCACGCGCGCTCGGCGAAGGCATGACTGACTTGGGCGTGGTGCCGGGCCTCAGCAAGGTCTTCAGGCTGCAGCCGCCGAAGGGCGGGTTCGACGACACGAAAAGGCTTTATCCGGCCGGCGCATGCGGTTACAGGGGAGAAAAAATAAACGAGCTCGTAATGAGAATGCTGTGAAAAAAACCGAAGACAGGTTTTAACGGATTTTAATGGAAAGTGATTGACATGCCGCGGAGACAGGAAAGGAAGAAGAAAAAGTACTTGGGCAACAGGACCCACGGCGCGGGCAACATGAAGAACCGCAGGGGCAAGGGAAGCAAGGGAGGCAGGGGAAGGGCCGGCCTGCACAAGCACAAGCGGTTCCAGCAGATAAAGAGGGAGGGAACCGCGGGGCCGAAGGGCTTTGTCTCCCCGACGCGCTCGGTTTTTGAAAACGTCTCCATTGAGAGGCTCGCCCGGCAGGCGGCGGCGGGCAAGTGGCCCCAGGAAGGCGGCGCGTACAACATCGTCCTCGGCAGGCGCGTGAAGGTGCTCGGCGGCGGAAAAATCGGGTTCAAGGCGAACGTCACTGCAGGCGGCTTCTCGGAGTCGGCGAAGAAGAAGATAGAGGAAGCCGGCGGAACCGCCAAGACAGTCATGTAAGCCGCTTTGACGGGCGCTTGAAAAATCGGAAAACAGGAATGCACTGGTGAAACAAGTTGCTTGAAGCGCTCCGGCCCATAACAAGCATGCTTCCCGAAGTAAAGATTCCCGATCGCGCGCCCGCGCTCAAGGAAAAGCTCTCGTGGACGCTGGCGGCGCTGCTCATTTTCTACATCCTGGGCCAGATTTACCCCATCGGCGTGGATGCGTCGCGCATCGCGCGCTTCGAGAGGCTTGAAATCCTGCTCGGGAGCAAGACCGGCACCCTCATCACCGCCGGAATCGGGCCCATAGTGCTTGCGTCAATCTTCCTCCAGCTCGCGGTCGGCGCCAAACTCATCCAACTGGACTTGTCCAAGCCGGAGAACAAGAAGCTGTTCCAGGGCCTCCAGAAAATGCTGGCCATCGGGCTGAGTTTCTTCGAGGGAATAATCTACGTGTGGTCGGGCTACATTCCCGCATCTACCGCTTCGCCGCTGTTCGGAAGCGCGTTCATGGCCCAGTTCTTTGTCATGCTGCAGCTAGCCTTCGGCTCCCTGATACTGCTCTATCTTGACGAAGTGGTCCAGAAATACGGCATCGGCTCGGGGATAAGCCTGTTCATCGCCGCCGGAGTCACGCAGGCGGTGGCCATAGGGTCGTTCAGCATCGCCGTTGAGGCAACAGGAGTGCCAGCCGGCTTGGTGCCGCAGGCGCTTTACCACTTCGCGGCAGGCGACGTCATCACGGCGATTTGGACTATTGTCCCGATAATCTTCACCATAATAGTCTTCCTCGGCACGGTTTACGTTGAAGGGATGAAAATAGAGCTTCCGTTGGCGTACGGCAAGGCAAGGGGGCTCGGGGCAAGGTATCCGATAAAGTTCCTGTACGTTTCCAATATCCCGGTCATCCTCGCGTCAGCGGTTATGCTTAACGTCCAGTTGATGGGCATGTTCATGGCAAACGCCGGCCTGCCGCTGCTTGGAAACTACCAGAACAACCAGCCCGTGGACGGCATCGCGTACTATTCAACTGCCCTGCCTTCGCCGCTCCTCATTCCCGGCGGATACCCCGCTTACCTGCAGTCAATCCTGACGCCGAATGAAATAATCCACGTCTTCGTCTACGGAATCATGCTCATAATCCTGTGCATAATCTTCGGCTGGTTCTGGATAGAAACCACCGGCATGGGCGCAAGGGACGTTGCGGCCCAACTCACGCGCGTGGGGCTCCAGATACCCGGCTTCCGGGCAGACCCGCGCATCATCGAGAAAATACTCGAAAGGTACATCCCGGTCATAACAATCCTCGGCAGCATTTTCGTGGGGATTCTCGCGTGGTTCGCGGACATAACCGGGGCGCTGGGGACGGGAACCGGAATCCTGTTGACGGTCGGCATACTCTACCGGTTCTACGAGGACCTGGCCCAGCAGCAGATATTCGAGATGTACCCTGTCCTCAAGAAGTTCACGGGATAGGCACCGGAAAAATTGCTAAAATTAGCGGAAAGTGGTTGGCATGGCGTGGTTTGGAATAAACGAGTCCTTCGCGATAATGCTGTGGTCCCTGGCCTTCTCCATAGTCACGTTCGAGGCTGCCCGCAGGTTCGGCAACAGGAAGAGGCAGAAGGAAATCCGTGAAGAGGTCGCCAAGTTCCAGAAGGAGTACAACAAGGCGCTCAAGGAAAAGGACGAGGCCGCGCTCAAGCGCCTCCAGGCGCGCGAGAAGCAGACAAGCGGCATGATGACCGAAATGATGATACTGCCCCTCAAGTCCAGCGTCATCATACTCCCGCTGTTCTTCATAATCATAACGCTGCTCCAGCAGAACTTCCCGTCCTTCACGATAACCCTGCCGTTCGGCCTCCACGTCAATGAGATACTGTCGCTCAGGATACTTTCCCAAAGCACCTACGGCTCGCGCGGCTTCTTCATCGTCTCGTCAATATTCTGGGGCCTGCTGATAGAACTTGTTTATTCAAGGAAATTCGAGAAAAAGCACAAGCCGGCGGCCGGCGCGGAGGTGGGGCAGAATGCCTGAACCGAGAATGAGGAGCACGAGCGCAAAGAAAAGGGTGCGGAGGAGTCCAAAAGGGAAGAAAATCATCATGCTGAAGCCGAAGAAGCCAGCGCACGCGCACTGCGCGCTATGCGGCGCGATACTGGGCGGGATGCCGCGCATGGGCGTCCACGGGACGGCGAAAATCGCCAAGACCGGCAAGCGCCCGCAGCGCGTGTTCGGCGGAGTGCTCTGCGGCAAATGCACCCAGGCCATAATCAAGGAAAAGACGCGGCTTGAACTGGGGGCGGCGGGTAAAAAGGACATGGACATCCGCCACTGGAAATACCTGGACATGCTCAAAATCAAGTAAAACCGGAAAAACAAATCGGGGCAAGCGAAGCGGTCTGCATGATAATCGCCATATCCGGCCTAAGCGGCTGCGGAAACACGACAGTATCCGGCTTGGTGGCGGCCAGGCTCGGGCTGAAGAAAATCAATTACACGTTCCACGACCTGGCGCGCGAAAAAGGAGTGCCTTTCGAGGAACTCCACGCGCGCGCAGAGAGGGAATTCCCGGCGCTCGACCTCGAACTCGACAAGAAACTCGTGCAACTCGCCGTCGGCGACTGCGTCATCGGCTCGCGCCTGCCCGTGTGGCTCGTCGACGCGGACCTGCGCGTGTGGCTCAGCGCCCCTCCCCGGACGCGGGCGAAGAGAATCGCGGCGCGCGAAAGCAAGGAACCTGACGTGAAAGGCGTCAAGGCGAGGGACGCCGCCGACATGACCCGCTACAAGAAACTGTACGGAATAAACCTGAAGAGGCACATGGACGTGTGCGACCTCGAAATAAACACCGAACGCGTCACGGCCGAAAAAGTCGCGGAAATCATTGCCGCGGCCGCGCGCCAGGCGCCGTTCGAAAAAAAGAAAAACAAGTGGCCCCGGAAGATAAAAAAAATCATTGAAGAAAAAACAAAACTAGTAGGGTGATTCAAGTGCCTGCGATTGAAGTCGGTAAAAAATACGTGAAAACGAAGGGAAGGAAGGCGGGGACTGTCGTGACGATAACGAAAATCGTTGACTCCAACTTCGTCACGGTCAGGGACGAGAAGGGGAAGGAAAAGCGCTGCAACATCACCCACTTGGAACCCCTTGCCTGAACCCGCTGACGCTGGCGGAAAGGAAACCAATTCAATCCCCGAGCGCAGCGGGCGCGGCCGGCCCCGCCGGCGAACCGCATGGGCCCCGGGCGGTTGAGTCACTTCACGAAATAGGCCATGACGTTGGCAACGAATCCGATCAGCGAATACACGGCCTGCTCCACGGACGGGAACAGGAGTATGCCGTGGGAAGTCGCCCTCGCCTCCAAGTAGAGTGAGGATTCTGAGACAAGCTCTGCCTGCGCCTCCTTTGAAATCTCGGAACTTGACAACGAAACCGCCTTGAACCTTATCGGGAACCGGCCGTACTCCTCGCTGACTACCTCGTACTGCGCCTCAACCGAGGAATTCCACGGCACGAAAAACTGCTTGGAAAACGTCCACCGCGACGGGAGGCCCGAGGAAACGCTTATCTCGAACACGTCGCTCGCGCTCCCGGTGTTTGAAAGACGGAACGAGTAAATCGCTGGCTGGCCCCCTCCTGCCGTGACGACCGGCGTCAAGGCCTCAAAGCCGAGAACGTCCCTTGAAACAGTCACCTTCGCGCTGATCGTCTGCGGCGCAGTGCCTTCAAGCTCGTCCACTGCAGTCAGTTGGAACACGTATTCGCCGTCCGGCGCGTTCTTGCCGACAATCACGAACGCCTTCAACGGGTCCTCGTAAACCAGGGAATCCACGGCCTCCCATCCCGCCGGCAGCGAGTCGGAAACGACGGCCAGCCGGTCCCACAACTTTTCCTTCCCATAGTACGGATGGAGTTCGCCCGTGCTGCGGGCGACTGAAACCTCCACTTTCTGGCCCGGGCCGACTGTGCCCAAGTCAACGACGCTGCTGTCGTTTGCCACCATCTCAATCCTCACCGGCGAAGAGACTACCACGTGGGACGCCGCCGCAAGGGCGGAAAACGACAAAAGCGTGAGGAAAACAGTGAAAAAGGCTAGGGCCGGCCGCATGCGAAAACACCTTATAATATTCAATCCCCTTATTTCCCTTGTAACCGGTTGTTTAAAAGCAATTGCGTGAAAAAAAATTCAGGTGGCCGGGAAATGCGTTGTTTCGTCGCGCTTGAAATAGGCGTTGAGGTGAAGAAAAATCTTTCCCACGCGGTTTTGGAAGCGAAAGCGTTGGGCATAGACGCTTCGTTCGTGAAACCGGAACAGGCTCACATCACCCTCGCGTTCCTCGGCGAAATCAGCGAAGAGGAGGCGGCGAGGAAAATAGCGGCGTTCAAGACCCTGGATTTCCCGGCATTTGACCTTGAAGTAAGGGGCCTCGGCTTTTTCCCGAACAACGACTACATAAGGGTGCTGTGGGCGGGATGCGTGGGCGGGGAACTGTGTCCCCTCCAGGAGAAGCTCGCGCACCTCCTTGAACTTGGCGGTGAAAGGGAATGCATCAGCCACCTGACCATTGCGCGCGTGCGGTCGGCGATGAACACCGAAGCCCTGAAGGCACTGGGGCAAAAGTACGCGACGCACTCGTTCGGCTTTTTCCGCGCCGCGTCGGCGTCTTTCAAGAAAAGCACGCTGACACCCGGCGGCCCGGTCTACGAGGACCTCGCCACCGTTGAACTAAAGTGATAAAAAACAGGGCTGCGCAAAACTGTTTGCGCTCCAGTCGTCTAGTTCGGTCAAGGATACCGACCCACGCAGGGGTATACGCCTTTCGAGCCGATGACCCGGGTTCAAATCCCGGCTGGAGCATGGTTTAAACGCGGTTTTTACCGGGTTTTAAGGAGTTGATCCAGGTGGCAAATGTTTTCAGCGAAACGATTTCCAGGGGACTGGCGGAACTCAAGTTCGAGCAACTGACCGAAATCCAGGAACTATCTATCCCCATCATCATGAAAGGCGACGACATCATTGCCCAAGCGCGCACCGGGACTGGAAAGACGGCCGCGTTCGCGATACCAATCCTGGAGAAAGCGTGGCACAGGCCCGATGTTCAGGCGCTGGTGATGGTTCCGACGCGCGAACTGGCCATCCAGGTCGGGAACGACTTCAGGCGCATCGGCAAGTATTCGCATGCGCGCGTGCTCGTCGCCTACGGCGGCTCCAGCCTGGAAAAGCAAATCGAGTTGTTGGAAAAAGGGGTGCAGATAGTCGTCGGGACCCCGGGCCGGCTGCTTGACTTGATAGAGCGCCGCGCCCTCGACCTCTCGCGCATCCAGTTCCTGGTGCTGGACGAGGCGGACGTGATGCTGGACATGGGCTTCAGCCGCGACGTTGAAAGAATCATTTCATTCACTCCTGGAAAAAAGCAGGTGATGCTGTTCTGCGTGGACCTCCCAGAGGGAATAATGCGCCTCGCGAAAAGGCACCTGCGTTACCCGCAGCACGTCAAGCTCATTTCGGAGGACAAGAGCGCGCTGAGCGTCGCCCAATACCATTACCAGCCCAGGCCCGGGCAGAAGCTGGCGGCATTGCTTTACCTCTTGGAAGAAAAGAAGCCGACGAAGGCGCTCATTTTCTGCCGCACCAAGCACGGCGTCAAAAAACTCGCGCGCTTATTGAACCAGAACGGCGTGCCAGCAGAAGGCATCCAAGGCGACCTGAGCCAGGCGCAGCGCGACCGCGCGATGCAGGGCTTCAAGAGCGGCGAAACGCCGATACTGGTGGCGACCGACATCGCGGCCCGCGGCATCCATGTTGAACGCCTCTCCCACGTGTTCAACTACGAGCTGCCCCACGACATCAACTACTATATTCATCGCATCGGCAGGACCGGCAGGATGTACTCGGTCGGCGAAGCAATAACGCTTTGCTATCCGCCGGAGTTCGAGACGCTGAAACGCATCGAGCGCCTGATTGGGAAAAAGCTCGAGGACAGGGAACTCCCGGAATCGCTGCCGCAGCCGCGCGTGCAGGAAGCGTCCGAGAGGCCGGAGCGGTTCGGGGGCAGGCCGTGGCAGGGCAGGCGCGGGATTGGCGGCGGTTTTGGCGGGCGCAGGCCCTGGGGCGGTGGCGGCGGGCGCGGCTCTTCCCGCGGAAGGCGGGGGCCAAGGTATCGTTGACGGGCCCGGAAACGGGGTTTCCGCTCACTTTTTTCCCTTGAATGGAATGATTATTGGCCGGAAGAACTTCTTCGCCGGCGGAATTGCTTTTACCGCGAGCCTCATCTCAGAATTCGCCGCGGAGTCCGCGCGCCGGCTTATTTCCGTATGCGCCGGAAGGGACTCGCGGCCAGTCATTTCCCGCACCGTTTTCGCGATTTTGTCCAAGCGGCCGCGGCTGATGCCTGCAGCGACGCCTTCTTCCTCGAGGCGGTCAACGGGGACGTGAATGTTCACTATGCCCGTGCGCCTCCTTGCCCGCATTTGCTTGAAGGAATGGAATGAATGGAAATTTTCCGCGACATAGCGCCTCAGGCTGCCGGCGTCCGTGAAATACACGCAGTCGTTCGTGACTATTATGACGTGGTGGGCCACGTTGTTCACCCACTTTCCGTCGCGGGTCTTGAGGATGATTCTCTTGCCTGGCCGGATGTCTGAGGTTGACTTGACTTCTACGAACAGCGGCTTTTTTCCCCTCCGTCCGGGGAGCAGGAAGTCCGCGCCCTTGCGGTCCAGCGGGACGGCGTCCCTTAAAACGCGTTTTAGGATGCTGCCGACGAAGCGCTCGCCTTCCCTGCCGGAGAGGTTGCGTGCTGCGCCGAGGCGCTTCAACCGTTCGTTCATCGCTTCACCTGCAGTTAATCCGCTGGAAAAACGCTGTTTTTCCCAATATTTTGGTAGGCGCAATTCTTATATAGCAGGTGCTTGAAATGGTTTCATGCGTGCTCTTTCAAGGGAGGATTTTGACCTTGTCGTGGGGTTTGTCCTGCGCGAAAAAAGGTACCTGAAAACCAGGGAAACCAGTTTTTCCCAGAAGCAGCTCAAGGAAGGGAAGCGGTTCATAAGGGGCGCGCTCGCTGCCGCGCGCAAGATTTACCCGAAGAAAAGCGAGTTCGAGGACGCCCTGTCAAAGGTTTCAAAGCGCCAGAAACTCGCCGGGGGAATGGCAAGGAAATGTAAGCGTTTCCTTTCGCGCAAGCAGGCGAAGGCGATAATAGAGAACTACGAGACTTTTTCAAGCATTTTCTCCAAGCTCGGCGGGCCCAAGCCCCTCGTGGCCCTTGACCCGACGAAGGAAGACCGCTTTTACGCGCCGCGGAAACACGAGTACCGCTGAAAGCCGGGACCACCCTGCCACTGAAAGAATGTAACACCCGTAGCAGTCAGGCTCTACTGTTGCTGGCTTCGCTTATTTCAGGGCCTTTGCCACTTGTCGGAGTAGTTTTTCCCCGCGCGGCGTCTTCGGCTCGATTGAAACCAGCGTCTTGACCGCGCCCCTTGCCCTGAACCCGGCGCTCGAGTAACCGCGCACCGGCTCCAAGTGCTTTGACAGCCCTTCCTTGGCTATGAGCCGCTCCAGCCCCTTGTGGAGTTCAAGTGATTTCGCCGCGCTCTTGGAGTTGAATGACAGCCTTCCGCGGGAAATGGCCTTGCCTTTCTTTTCCCAGGGCTCCAAGTAAACCGGTTTCGCGCGGGCTTTCCCAATGAATTCCAAGAGTTTTTGCATCCGGCCACCTCCTGAAAATATTTCAAGACGCCTTTTAATGAACTAGGCGGGCTTTTCCTTGGGCGTTATTTTCGCCAGCTCGTCGTCAATCTGCTCGTCCTCTATCTTTTCGTAAAGTATTTCCGGAACGGCGATTTTCTGCCCCGGCCGCAAGTGGGAGGAATCGCCCCACTTCGCCTTCGCTATGCCGAGCTGGGCCAAAATTTTCTTCGCCGTGAACGGGAGGATTGGCTCGGACGCGGCCGCGAGCGCCAGAATCGCCTTCGCGCTCAAATAAAGCACTGTGCGGGCCTCGCTGGTCTTGCCCGTTTCCTTGACGAGTTTCCAGGGCGCGCGGTCGTTGAAGTAGCGGTTGCATTCCTTGGCGAAAGCCATTGTTTTCTCCAGCGCGGCCTTGAACTCCATTGCCTCGTAGTCGATTTCCACCTCGCCCGCAAGGGCTTCGGTGAGGCGCTTGAACTCGGTGTCCCTTTCGGAAAACCCGGCGGGTTCCGGGATGGTTGAATCGAATTTTGAGTTGATGAAGGACAGCACGCGGAAGACGAAGTTCGCGTAACAGTCTATCAGTTCGCTGTTGACTTTTGTCTGGAATTCCTTCCACGCGAAGTTGCCGTCGGAAACGCTGTTCGGCGTGATTGCAGTCAGGTGGTACCGGAGGAAGTCGGGCTCGTATTTTTCAAGGAATTCCTTGAGGAGGATGAATATGCCGCGGCTCTTGCTCATCTTCTCCGCCTCCACGTTCAGGTAACCCCTGGTTGGGATGCGGGCCGGCAGCTGGCACCCCGCGTCGGAAAGCATTGCGGGCCAGAACAGGAAATGGTGGTAAACGATGTCCTTGCCGATGAAGTGCACGAGCTCGGCTTCCTTGTTCTTCCAATAAGCCTCCCATGATTTTCCCTCGCGCTGCGCCCAGTTGACCGTGGAGGAAATGTAGCCTATTGGCGCGTCCCACCACACGTAAAAGAACTTGTTTTCCTCGCCGGGGATTTTGACTCCGAAATACGGGCCGTCCCTTGTGATGTCCCAGTCCTGGAGGTCTTCCAGCCAGGTTTTTAGGTAATTCAGGACGTCCTGCGGCAGCCCTTTTGTCTCGGCGAAGTATTTTTTCAAAAAGTCCTTGAACGCGCTCAACTTGAAGAAATAGTGCTCGACCTCGCGCCGGACCGGCTTGGAGCGGCAGATCGTGCACGCAGGGTTATTCAACTGCCCCGAGTGGTAGGCTTTCCCGCATTTTTCGCACGCGTCCCCATACTGGCCAGGGGTTCCGCAAAAGGGGCACTCGCCCTTGACAAAACGGTCCGGGAGGAAGCGGCCGCATTTTTCGCAGAACGTTTGCTCCACGGTTTTCTTGAAAACGTGGCCCTTTTCCTGCGCTGCCTTGAAAAACTCCACTGCCAATCGGGCGCTTTCGTCCGAGTGCGTGTAATAGAAGTTGTCGAACGCGATTCCGAGGGCATTGAAGTCCTCCAAGTGCCTCTTGCGGTAAGTTTTCACGAACTCCTCGGGAAGCTTGCCTTCCTGCTGCGCCTTCACCTCGATGGGGGTGCCGTGCTCGTCGGTGGCGCAGACGAAGACCGAATCATACCCGCGCAGGCGGCAGTAACGGGCGTAAATGTCTGCCGGAAGATAGGTGCTGCGGGGGTGGCCTATGTGGAGCGGGCCGTTCGCGTACGGCAGTGCCGCGGTAATGAGTATCCTGCGCGCCATCGGTTTCCACCTGAAAAGGTCCCTGTTTTGACCAGGTGTTTAGGCGGGCAAGGAATAAAAACCGGCGGGCGCCTGAGCTACTTGGCGCAGGGTGGTTGGACATGCCAGCTGAAAAATTAGTCATAAGGCACGAGGAACTGCATTCGGACCTGAGAAAGAAAATCGGGGAGCTCAAGACTGCGCGGACAATCCGCCTCGGAATGGCTTCAGGAGCGTCCTATTTGGCACTGGGCCAAGCGAACCGCCTGGTCAGGCAGGCAATGAAAAAGATAGAGAAAAGCTTCAAGGAAGGTAAAGTGCTTGGCTCCGGCTGCTCCCGGGCCGCGGGGGAACTGGCGGCGAAATACCCGTATGCGTTTGTCGACAGGCGAGGGAACGTGGTGCTGACCAGCAAGCCGCAGGGCACTAAATTCCTGGGGCTTAAAGTTGGCAGGATGCGCGTGCCGACGCGCTGACGCCATTCTGGCTAGCGAACAATTTTTAAAAAGGGAACTGCATAGTTAAAATGCTCATTTTGATTATTGGTTACGGTAATCAACAAGGCGTAATCAGTTTCGTTTAAGAGGTGGTTTGAATGCAGCAAGCACAGTTGGGTGGACAGTCGGTTCTCGTTTTGCCAGAGGGTTCCTCGCGCATATTCGGAAGGGACGCGCAGAGGATTAACATCGCCGTGGCCCACGCGGTGGCGCAGGCCGTGAAAAGCACGCTGGGGCCGAAGGGAATGGACAAAATGCTGGTGTCAGAGCTTGGGGACATCGTGATCACCAACGACGGGGCCACGATTTTGGACAACATGAACGTGGAGCACCCGGCCGCGAAAATGATGGTTGAAATCGCCAAGACGCAGGACCAAGAAGTTGGGGATGGAACGACGACCGCGGTGGTCCTCGCGGGCGAGCTGTTAAAGAAGAGCATGGAGCTCCTTGACCAGGACATCCACGCCGCGACAATCGTGAATGGCTACAGGAACGCGGCCGAAAAGTGCATTGACTACCTGGGCCAATTGAGCGACGCGATTGACGTCAAGGACATCAGGAACCTTGAAAAGATCGCGAGCATCAGCATGGGTTCAAAGACCACGGGCGCGGGCGAGGCGAAGGACGTGCTCGCGAAAATAGTGGTCAAGGCCGTGACCCTGGTTGCGGAGTCGAGGGACGGGAAGATTTTGATTGACAAGGACTTCATCAAGGTGGAGAAGAAGCAGGGCGGGGACATCCTGCATACGACGCTCATCAACGGCGTGCTCATCGACAAGGAAATCGTTCACCCGGGCATGCCGAAGCGCCTTAACGGCGCCAAGATCGCGCTGTTGGACACGGCAATGGAAATTGAGAAAACAGAGACTGACGCCCGGATAAGCATCACTTCGCCCGACCAGATGACTGCTTTCCTGGAACAGGAGGAGAACATGCTCAAGGAAATGGTTGACAAGGTGGCTGCAAGCGGTTGCAACGTGCTGTTCTGCCAGAAGGGCATTGACGACGTGGCCCAGCACTACCTCTCCAAAAAGGGCATTTTGGCCGCGAGGCGCGTGAAAAAGAGCGACATGGAAAAGCTCGTGAGGGCGACTGGCGCGAGGATAGTGACGACAATGGACGACCTGTCTTCAAAGGACTTGGGCAACGCCGGCGTCGTCGAGGAGAGGAAAATCGCGGGCGAGCAGATGGTTTTCGTGGAACAGTGCAAGAACCCGAAGAGCGTTACAATCTTCGTGCGCGGCGGCACCCAGCACGTAGTGGACGAGGGCGAAAGGGCGATAATGGACGCCATCGGCGCGGTTTCGAGCGCAATAGACGAGGGCAAGACCGTGATAGGCGGGGGAAGCATTGAAATGGAACTCGCCACCAGGCTCAAGAAGTACGCTGTGGAAGTCGGCGGCAGGGAACAGCTGGCCGTCCAGGCGTTCGCCGAGGCGCTGGAAGTTATTCCGAGGACGCTGGCTGAAAGCTGCGGCATGGACGCTATTGACACGCTCGTGGAACTGAGGGCAAAACACGAGAAAAAGGAAGGCAAGATGCTTGGCGTCGACGTGCTCGGCACGCGAATCCACGACATGAAGGCCCTCGGAGTCATAGAGCCGATGAAGGTCAAGAAGCAGGCGATTCAGAGCGCGAGCGAAGTCACTGCAATGATCCTCCGCATCGACGACATAATCGCCAGCAAGGGCAGGGCGCCCGCGGGGCCGCCCGGCGGGCCTGGCGGCATGGGCGACATGGACTAAGCACCTAAATGCCCTTTTTTCGTTCTTTTCAGTTTTTCTTCCCAGCTTCGGCTGCGCCGGCAGCGTTTTCCGTACTGGTGAGGAACTGGAAGCGCTCCGGGTTTTCCAGGAAAACGCGGTAAATGCACTTCCGTTTCGGGAAGTCCCTGACTTCAATCTGCTTCAAAACCTTGGCCTTCGGCGGCTTTTCGTAACCGTGGTTTGCGGCAAGCCCGTCCACCAAATCGTAGTACACTCCCCCTTTTTTCTCAATGAACGCATGGTAGTCGGTCACGAGGCCCTTATCGGCGGCTTTCAACGTCACGAGCGCCTTTGTTTTCGACGGGTTCACGGTAATGTGGCCAAAACCCGGCGGGATAATGACCTTGTCGCCTTCCCTTGCCTTGACGAGCCTCACCTCGTCGACTTCGCTTGAGCCGGGCCGCCGCGTCTGGAGCAGGAAGTGGGCGGAGCCGCTGAGCACCTCGTACAACTCGGGAACTTCCGCGCCACGGATTTTCTCATGGTAGTGGCCGAACGTCTTGTTGAACTCCTTGCCCAACAGCATCGGGAGCATGACTGTGACGTCGAACCTGAGGCCGCTTTTCCTGATCCTCTCCTCATCCCTTTTCCTCGCAACACCGCGGTACATGTAATACAATGGCGTCTTCTGGTCGGCCACTGCGGCGAACAGCTCGTCGTGGAGCGCGTCATACACTTGGCCGAGGAGCCTGGTCTGGGGAACGAGTTTCTTGCCCTCGAAAAACAGTTCCTGCGCCAAGTCGTCGTACTTCAGGTCCAGGGGCGCGCACCTTAGTTTCAGCATGATTGTTTTTCCACGAGAGGTTAAAAAACGGTTTCCACTAATGCATACGCTGGTCAAATGCCTGATGAAATGCGTGCAGAACTCGTTTCCTTCCCGTGCCAGTTCGCGAAAGGCCTGGAAAAGGCCGGAAAAATCAGGGTTCAGAAGGCGAAGCGCGTCCTGTTTTCAGGAGTTGGCGGAAGCACCCTTCCAGCAGACCTCTTGTCAATTTACCTCCCAAACCTGAACACTGCAGTCCACAAGGACTATGGCGTGCCGGCGTGGGTCGATTCCTCGACGCTTGTTTTCATCTCATCTTATTCAGGGAACACTGAGGAAACGCTTTCGTCTCTGGCGCCCGCCCTCAAAAAAGGGGCGAAGACGATTGCGGTAACCAACGGCGGCAAACTCGC
The DNA here is from genome assembly GCA_026396285.1 of Microcaldota archaeon. Taxonomy (GTDB): domain Archaea; phylum Micrarchaeota; class Micrarchaeia; order Norongarragalinales; family JAPLXB01; genus JAPLXB01. The sequence continues at coordinate 18,491 of JAPLXB010000023.1, read as the reverse complement.
GGAAAGGGCTGAAAAACAAGGCGTTCCCATTGTGCTTGTCCCGCACGCGGTCCAGCCAAGGTGCGCCACCGGCTACTTCTTCTCCTCGTTCGTGGGCGTGCTCGAAAACTCGGGCATGGTGAAAGGAAAGAAGTGCGAACTCCTTAGGCTGGGCGCGTGGCTCGCGGAAAAAAACCCGGGGCTTGAAAAAGCGGGAAAAACCCTGGGAAAGAAGCTAGCGCACCGCATTCCAGTTATTTATTCCTCTACGGCGTGGTGGCCTGTCGCGAGGACGTGCAAGATAAAGTTCAACGAAAACGCGAAAACCCCGGCTTTTTGGAACGTGTTCCCGGAACTGAACCACAATGAAATGGTCGGGTTCACCAACCCGCGCGCGCCGTTTTCCTTCATCTTCCTGGAGGACCCTGCGGACAACCCGCGCGTTAAGAAGCGGATGGCGATAATGAAGGGTTTGATGGAGAAAAAAGGTCTGCCAGTCCACCTCGTCAAAATGCAGGGGAAAACCGTCTTGGAGAAAATGTTTTCAACCACCCTCGTCGGCGACTGGGCATCCTACTACATGGCCCTGGAAACCGGCGTTGACCCGGCGCCAGTGGAAATGGTCGAGGAATTCAAGAAAAAAATGGGCTAGCCTTTTTGGTGACGCTTTTTGCCGCGGCAAAAAGGTTCAGCGGGCCCGGTGGGATTTGAACCCACGACATCCTGCTTTCCTCGCCCCCGCAGGGGTCTGCTACGCCGCCGCGCGTGCGGCTTTCGTCGTAGAAGGCAGGCGCTCTATCCAAGCTGAGCTACGGGCCCGGAAGAAATTGGGTGGCGCGAATAAAAAACCGATTCGGCGGGTTCAATGGGCGGACCAGATGCCTTTCGCCTTCTTGAAAACGAGTGAAGTGATTTTGTTCATGTATTTTTGGAAGACCGGGCCTTTTGCGTCGCCGAAGATGTTTGAAATCTGGAGAGCTATAGGCGTGCTGGCCATCGTGCTTGAAAGCGTCCTGAAAAGGAGGTCTTCGTTTTCGCTGAGTTGTTCCTTTCGCATCGCTTTGTCAGCGAGATAATCGAGCTTGTCGATCATGGCCGAGGTTTCGCGGTCTGGCGCGATTGTGCGCTTTTTTGAAAGCACATCGACCCACCGCAAGTATACCTGGATTTGTTTGGCCACGGCGGCGACTTTTTCAGGGGATTCGGCGTTCATCAAACCCCAATGGAAGCTCGTGCCCCGCTCGTAAGCCTTTTTCAGCAGCGCGGCCTTTTCCAAGGGCGCGCCGAGTTTTTCCGCCACCGCGGCCGCCGCCTCGCCCACGGCCCGCGCGGTGTGCTCTTCGGGGCCGCGCGCGCCGGCACGGGTTTTCCTCAGAGCCTCGTTCGCCACGTCCTCGTGCAACATGAATCAATTTGGTAAAACATTTTAATAACCGGCGCAGCCATTTCTTTGCGGGGGCGTGGGCTAGCTTGGTATGCTGGCAGCTTCGGGGCGCTTTTTTTCTGCGGAAAAAACCCTGCACTAAAAAACTGCGGAACAGCTGCTGACCTGAGTTCAAATCTCAGCGCCCCCACTCGCGCAAAATTTAAAGGGTTTTGGCGAAAAAAATAAGGTGCGGTGGTTTTGGATGATGCGCACGCATTACGCAAGTGAAGTAACCCCTGAAATGGATGGGAAAGACGTTTTGCTCGCCGGCTGGGTCCACGAGATAAGGGACTTGGGGGGAGTGAACTTCGTCATCCTTAGGGACAAGACGGGGCTCGTGCAGGTTACGCTCAAGAAAAAGGAGTGCGACGCGGCGCTGCTGGAGCAGGCAAAGCACTTCGTGAAGGAAACCGCTATAACGGTCAAGGGAAAGGTCAAGGCTTCAAAGATTGCGCCCGGCGGCAGGGAAATCGTTCCCGTCGAGTTGTGCATCGTGGGCAAGGTGCTCAAGCAGGTGCCTTTCGAGGTGACCGGCAAGGTGCCCGCGGACTTGGATGTCAGGCTGGACAACCGCTTCATTGACCTCCGGCGCCTTGAAACCACCGCGGTGTTCAGGGTCCGCAGCGAAATCCTGCGCGCGTTCAGGGAGAAGCTTCTCGACCTGGGCTTCCAGGAAATCAATCCCCCGACCATAGTCGGCTCAGCGACCGAGGGCGGGACCGAACTGTTTCCAGTCATTTACTTTGAAAAAGAGGCGTTCCTCGCGCAGTCGCCCCAGTTGTACAAGCAGTTGGCGGTGATGGGTGGCATGGACAAGGTGTTCATGGTCGCGCCGGTGTTCAGGGCGGAGAAGCACAACACGTCCCAGCACCTGAACGAAATCACGCAGATGGATATTGAAATGGGGTGGTGCGACCACAACGACGCCATGAAGATCCTCGGCGACGTTTTCATGCACATAGTCAACAGCGTGGCGAAGAACTGTAAGGCGGAATTGGAGACCCTTGGCTCAAATGTAGTGCCCATCAAGAGCGTCCCCGAGTTCAAGTACTCCGACCTCGTAAAACAATTGAATGCGGCAGGCGTTGCTGTGAAGTGGGGCGAGGACTTCACGCGCGAGCAGAACGAGAAAATCACCAAACTCGTCGGGCAGGAGGCGTACATCATCAAGGACTGGCCGACGGCAGTCAGGGCGTTTTATTCCATGCCGTACGAGGAGGATGGTTCCATAACCAAGTCGTATGACTTGAACTACCGGTCGCTTGAGATGGCGAGCGGCGCCCAGCGGATACACATCCCCGACCTCCTGATAAAGCAGTTGAAGGCCAAGGGCCTGCGGCCGGAATCCTTCGAATCATACATCGACGCATTCCGTTACGGCGCGATCCCGCACGCGGGGTGGAGCTTCGGCGCGGAAAGGCTCACGATGACGCTTTGCAGCCTGTCAAACATCCGCGAGGCCGCGCTGTTCCCGCGCGACCGCACGCGCTTGACTCCGTGACCGCCGGCTCGCCGCGCTTGCAATCGTTTTAAAAAACGCAGCCACTCATTTACCAAGAAGGGGGTGAATCCGATGCCTTGCGGCTGCTGCGGCGCGATGAAGAAGAAAAAGAAGAAAAAATAGCATTTCACTGGCCGCGGGCTTTTCACCCGCGTTTCCTTTTTTTCCCTTCCCTTTTTCCCGTTTTTTCCACACTCCCTATTTCGGTGGCTGGGTGGGCTGCTGGTACTTTGGGTTGGGCGGGAGTTTCTTCGGGTTGAACGTCCCGGGCCTGCGGGAAATCAGTTTCTGGACGTGGCTTTCCTCGAGGTTCAGCGCCTCTCTTGCCAGTTCCAGGCCGCCGATTATCTCCGGCATAACTATTATGTCGGCTCCGGCCCGGTGGAGCTTTGCCACCGCGCCTTCGGTGAAGGCCCGCGTTGCAATCATGACGCCGGGGTTCAATTCCTTTGCAGTGAGTGCAAGGAAAACGTTGTCCGCGTCGGTGCCGAGGGCGGCTATGAAAAGCCTCGCCTTGTCCGCGCCGGCTTCCTTCAGGACCTTCAAGTCAAGGGCGCTTCCCTCCACGCACGGGACGCCGGCATCCTTCAGCCTGGCCGATATCCGCGGATCCTGGTCGATTACCACGTAGTCCACGCCCTCGTTCTCAAGCGCTTCGGCCACGGTTTTCCCAAGGGCGCCGTACCCGCACACTAGCACGTGCTGCCTCATTTCATCTATTCTTCTTCTCATCCTGTTTCCCCCGAACTCAATTTTCATGAACGACTCCACGCCAGACTCCATGAGCACGGCGAGCACGGTCCACGTGCTGAACGCCATGACCAGCGAAATCAGCTTCGTTGGCCACGCGTAGGCCGCGCTGCAGTGCGCCCATGAAATCGAGCATAAAACCGCGTATAACGCGTCCGAAACCCCGTATTTCTCCACCGCGACGAAGACGGCGGTGGATATTACGGCGATTATTAATAAAGCGGTTGCCAGCCAGACCCCCTTGCCGAACTGCAGGTAAATTTTCTTGTGCTTCACGTGCCCCAACAAAACACCTTGGTACAAGCGGGATTCAGTAGACTCTCTTCCAATCATTGCCCCCAACTACACCGCGAGCGCGAAGCGTTCGCCAGCAGTTTTGGGCTCAGAAATACCTCTGGTCATCACTGGAAGAAATTCTCCGCAAGGATATAAAAACAAGATAGCCCCGGGCAGATTCGAACTGCCGTCCACAGGTTTCCGCGACTACCCCGGTTGCGCGAAGCGCAACCCCGGCGGTCTTCAGAGCCTGTTATCCTTGTCCACTAGACGACGGGGCTACTGAAGAAAATAGCTGCCGGGATTAAAATGCGTTTCTTGCGCCGCCAAGCCCGCGGTCACGGCTTCCGCTGCTGGGGCGAGGCCGGTTTTTGCTTTTCCCTTAGGAGCTCGGTGAATTCGTCTTCGGCGGTTTTCAGCAGCTTGTCCAGGTCGTTCCTTTCTAGCTGGTTGAGGTCGGGCAGTTTCTGAAGCGGCCCACGTATGAGCCTGATGTAATTTAGCGCCATTCGCGGGTTTTCTATGAAGCGGTGGAGTTGGCTGGCGTGGCCCGCCCCGGTGACTAGAACCATTGGCGCGTGCTGTTCCCTGCTGTGCCGGAGGAATTCGCTGGCCATGAAAAGGCTTCTGATGGTTACTATCTGCGAGGTTGCTGCGCCAAAGAGCTTAGAAGCCCCTTTGGTGTCTGCCCGCTCCTCTGCGCGCGTGCGCGGTTTTGTCTGCACTTCTTTTTTCCAGAAATTCTTTAAGTATCGCTTCCAATCCGCCGCCGCAAGCCGCGCCAAGGCGCTTGCGTTACTCCCACCAGCTGCAGCAAGCCTTAGCAGGCGCCTGCCTTTTTTTGCACGTTCTTCCGGTACTGACTTCGCAATGTCTCTGGCGAGAGCGTCTTCTGCAATCTTCCGCACCAGAGGAGGTTCTATCGGCTTGCCCATCCAAGCGTATTTTCTTGGAAAAATGTCCCCGATTCCTCCCTCCACGAAGACGCGGCCCTGGTGTAGCGCCTGTCCGGGCGGTCGGCAGGCGTGTAGGGGCCGGCGTGGGCGACTCCGATTATCTCGAGTTTCGGCCGCCTGCCGGCTTCCGGAGTCAAATGGAAAATCGGCGCCCTGGTCGCCATGTGAATGTTTTGCCCGCGTCGTGTTTAAATGCGTTTGTCGGAAAACGGGGGGTCAAAAAACCTCGGCTGCCTTAGCCCAGAGCGCGATTACGACCGCCGCGTCAACGAACCACAGAGCCACGTGGACGGCTTCGCCTGCCAAACCGCCCAGTGCGGCGCCGACCCACAGCGTGAAAAACAGGCGCAGAAGGTTGAAAACGAAAAGAAAGGGCGCGCCAGCTGCCAAAAACAGCCATCTCCTTTCCCGCCTCACCGGCGTTGACCACAACAGGGCCGCGAGCATGATTATCATCACGAGGCCCGTGCAGTCCGCGACGATTTCGAATTCCCTGCCTGCGGCCAACACTGTTGAACCGACCGCTCTCGCGGGGGTTCCGGCGGCTGAGAGGAAAACCGATTCTGCGCCTGCGATGGATGCCGTGAGCGGGCCGAGGTCAACAAAGTGGATGAAAAAGTAGGGGATTGCGAAGAGGGCCGCGAACTTTAGGAAAAACACCCATTCGTGGCGCGCGAGGCCGAAAACCCTTGCCTTTGTGTGCGTGCCTTGTTTTGCCGGCGGTTTGGCCACTTGGTTTCACCACGGCACTTTCTTGAGTTTAAGGAAGTGCGCGATGCGGTTGGCGACGGCGTGGAGGACGGGAGTGATGACTGCGAGGAAAACCAGTTCTTCAAGGGACAGTACGCGGACGGGAAAGGCGAATATTAGCGCCATAAATAGGAATGGAAGCTGGTCCATGAGCAGGAAAGGATAGCCGCGGGGCAGGCCCACCCTGCGTTTTGCGAAACTGCCGGCCAGGTCTCCAACGAGGGCGCCGGCTGACAAGAGGAACGCGAGGGCGATTCTTTGGCTGGTTGCCAGGCCGTACGCGTACTCGGCCGGGACAGTAAATGCGAGAATCGCGCCTGCGAGGAAGCCGGCGGCAATGCCTGAGAGGAGCCCGCGCCAGGTTTTTCCCTCACCGAGGAGCCTTTTTCCGTTGAGGAATTTTTTCCCAGAGTCTATCGGCGCGCCTCCGCCGAAAATCACTGGGACGGCGTTGGCCACGTACGCGGGTAGGATGAAAATGATTGCTTGGATGAGCCACTGGAGTGAAAACGCGTCTGCCATGCGCTTGCGCCTCGTTTTGTTTCATTGTTCATTTTCCAAGAGCGTTTTATTACCCCTTGCTTCAAGGCCCGGGCGGATTTCGGCGCGTTCCGGCTGCGGGCAACCAAAGGCTTTTTATTGAGCCGGCGCCCAAAAGTTTTCCTCGTGTTTTTTCGGGGTTTTCTCTTGACGGTCAGCGGGCACGAAATCATAGAAGTTTGCCAGGCTTGTTATTCGGAGAAGGGCTTCGGCGTGCGGCTGAAAAAAACCGATGACGGCCTCTTGGAATGCCCGGTTGACAACGGGCACAGGTACCGCGTGGTTGACGGTTTTTTGGAGAGGGTCTGAATGGGCGAATTGATTGGCGAGTCAAGGAAATACAGCGATGCAGACTTGGAGGCGCTGGTTGAGAAGGCGACTTCGCGCGGCGCCGTGCTCTCGGTGGTGCATTTCGACGCCCACGGAAAGGACGCCGAGGCGGTGAAAAACTCACTCGTGGAACTTGTTGCCAAGCTCTCAAAGGAGAAGGGAATGATTTACTGCAGGGGGCAGGTGGAAGAGGCGCTTGAATCGGAGAACCTTTACTCTTCGTGCGCCGAAGTCAAGGTGCTGGTTGGCGCTTTCAACGACTTGGTGAATGTCGCCCTCAAGTACGGCCCGATCGCGGTTGAGATAATTAAGCCGAACAAGATCACGCTTCCGTTGGACGAGGCGCAGAACATAATCGTCGACGCTTCCAAGATTTCGCAGGAGTACGCGAAGTTCATCCTGGAAAAGACGCTTTCGGGGGAGGAACTGCAGCGGTTCCAAAAGCAGCTTGTTGCGCGCGCCGAGTTCGGGAAAAAGCTTTTGGAAAAGGCCTGAACTTGTTTTAAGCCTGTTTTAAGCGCCCGCGGGCCTATTGGGCGGCTTTGTCGCGCTTGCCGAACATCATTTCCATTACCGCGCCGTATGCCGGCCGCGTTATGCCGACTCCAATCAGCACGCCGAGGATGCACGAGAGCGCGAAGCCCATCATTTCAACTATGCCCGACAACAGGAGCGGAAGCATCGACACCACTGAAACCCCGGCGACGGTGAAAATGATTTCGAACGCTTTCCCCAGCTTCTCCTTTGCGTCCCTTTCCTCGGTCCTGACCGCTTCGCCGGTTTCGCGCTTCCTCAGCATTTCATCGGTTATCACGAGCTGGTCGTTTATCCCGGTCCCGATGAGCGTTATTATTCCTGCCATCGCCGCCAGGTCTATGGTCCCGAACGACCCGACAAGCGCGAACAGTATGAGGATTTCCGCGGAGTTTACGAGCACGATTGGAACGATTAGTTTTGGAATGCGGTAGCGGGCCATTATCACGATTGAAACCGCGAAGATTGCCAGTATTGTTGCGATGAAACTGTACGTGAGGAACTGCCGCCCGAGGGTGGCTTCGACGGTGTACGCGCTGCCGATTATTGTGCTGACCGGCAGTTTGCCTCCGGAAATCACGGACTTAAGTTCTTTTATCTCCTTTACCGCATTGGCCTTCTGCTGCTCGGGCGTGTCACCAGCCGCCCCTCCAGTGATGGAATAGAACTGGGTGACGTAGCCGTTTGCGAGACCCGGGCTCAGGGTCGGCGCGGAAAGGAGGCCGATGGCGCGCCATTCGGTTATTCCGCTTTCGACGCCGCTCTGGTAGAGTTTCGGAGCCATCTGGTCGTCTGACTTGACTATTATTTTCCGGGTGGCTCCCCCCTCTTCGCCGGGCTTCGGCTCCGCGTAGCCAAGCGACGCCAGGCCGCCGGACACCGCCGCAAATTCCTTGAGCGTCGTCTTTCCGATGACCACCAGGGTCTTGTTGAGTTTAGCGAACCCGCTGGCGTTGAAGTCCTCGGCGTAAAGCAGCGTGATGTCGTCGCCTTCCTTCTTCAGCGACTCGGCGACCGCCTTGTCCACGAACATTCCGGTCGCGTTCATTTCGTTCCTGGAAAGTATGAGCGCCGCGTTTTCCGGCCTGTCAAGGAACATGTACACTGGATAGTTCGCCTTACCCATCGCGGCTTTCGCGAACCGCTCCCCGCCCTCGCGCGTGACCGCGAAATCCAGTTCCCACCGCGTGCTCCCGTCACCGGCTTCCACGCGCTCGGAGCCGGCGCCGCCGACCGCGTTGACCATTATGTCAGCGCCGCTCACCGCCACCCTGCCGTCGACTATCCCCTCGAACTTCCCCTGTTCGCGCAGGATTTTTTCCACGCTGGAAATCACTGACGACTCGGCCTTCGGGATCTCGACTATTATTTCCTGGTCGCCCAAGGGACGGACAACCGACTGGGAGAGGCCGTACTTGTTGATGCGGAGCTTTATCGTGTCAATCATTGACCCCATGGTTGCCGCATCAACCGCGGTTTCAAGGCTTATTGGTATCCTCACTCCGCCGATGAACTCTATGCCGAAGTTCGAGTCAACGGTAGTGGGGTTGAAATCCCTCATGAAAATCAGGAGCAGCGCTAGCGCCGCGACGGCGATTGCGAACAACACCCTTTTTTCCTCAAACAATCGCATTCGAATCACTTGAAACCGGCTCTCGTCCTCTCCTTCCTCTCAGCGTACCAAAGGATTGTTACCGCGTTCATGCCCCACGTGGCTGCAAAGTCCGCGACTGCCCCGATGAGCACCACCGAGCCAATCTGGTAGTAAGTCGGCACGTTGAGCAGCAGCGCCACGCCGGCCAGGACCCCGAAGGCGGCCATTGCCGCGAAATTCATCATGAACCCGGTCTTCATCGCGCCGTACGCACGCTCGTACATCGTGCCCTCGGTGCGCTTGAGCACGCGCATCGTCAAAAGGATGTCAGTGTCGAGCGAGAACCCGATGAGCATGAGGAGCGCCGCAGTGGAGGCGAGGGTGAGGGGGATGCCGAACGCGCTCATTCCGCCCAGTGCAATTAAAACATCGGCAACTGCGCCGCAAATGACCGCGATGCTCGGCACGAACGAGCGGAAAACGAGGAAGACGACTATTGCGCCCAGAATGAAGGAGTAAACCAGTATTTCCCTGATTTTTGAGAAAAAGAACTTGCTGAGGCTCGCGCCTATTTCCTTGAGCGAATACGCCTTGACCGGCACCGCTTCCCGCACCGCCGCCATTATTTTCTGCGTGTACGCGGATCGCGCGGTGCTGAACTCCTCCTCGGCGACTGCCGCGGCGCGGTGCGCCTCGGTGCCGGGGTCGCGGGACGAGCCGGACAGCGCAAGCACGCGGCGCGTCTCTTCAAGGATTTTCGCGCCAATGTCCTTGACTTTCGCCTCGGCAGCCGCCTTGTCCGCGCTCTGGTTCGCGAAACCCGCGGCGGCCTCCTGGCGCACGAGCTCCAAGTCCATTTCCTTTATGGCGCTGACGCCTGCTTCGGCTGCGGCAAGGTTTTCGCTTGTGCCAAGCTCTATCTCGTACCCGGAGCCGGCCGGCCCCGAGAAGGCGCGTATCTCAACGTCCTTGGAAAAGGCTGAAAGCTTCTGCTTCAGCAATGCGGCGTCGACGACTCCGTCAACCTGGATTGATATCAGGATGCCACCCTTGAGGTCAACGCCCGCGGGAATCCCCCTGGTGAATATGAAAAAAGCGGCCAGCAGTATCAATACCGCCGGAATCACGGCCAGCTGCTTGTAGTTCTTCCACAAATAGGGATTAGGAATGCTCATGAACCCACTTTTAGAAAACAGCAAAAAACACTAGGCGCGGCAGTAATAAAAAAGCCTTCGAAAAGGCATTCCTCCTGAGGCAGAACCCTTGCCTTTGCTCAGGCAACCCGGCTCCGCGGTTCAGTCCTTCCACATCCAGGCAAAGTCCTGGGCCGGCTTCCTCTTCTTCCCGCCGAGGCGCTCGTTGAGGCCGTGGACCAGCAGAGGCAGCGCGATCGTGGCGTCGCAGTAGCACACCGCGCGCTTCGCTTTTTCCCCGATTTTGCCCCATGAAACGGCTTCCTCGAACGTGCACCCGCTCAACCCGCCCCACTGCGGGCTGTCGGCAGTCAATTGTATGGCGTACTTGTGCGGGTAAACAGTTTCCCCGCCGCGCGACAAGTCGACCATTATCGTCACCAGCTGTATCGTGTCCTTGGGCACGCCCCCGCCCACGTAAACGACGGCAGTGTCCTTTGATTCCTCGCCGATGCGGCCCAACTGGTAAAAGTCCTTGAACTGGTTGACGTCAAGCGAGACGCCGTTCTTGAACGCCTGGAACGCTGCGACGCCGTATCCGCTGTCCGCCATGCCGGGCGAAAAAATCGGCACCCCTTCCTTGTAGGCGGCCGCGCTTATGCTGTGGATTTTCCTATCCTCCTGGAACTTCCCGAACTCGTGGAGGAACTGCGCGGACGAATAACTCAGCCCCTTCTCGGCCTTCTTCTCAATGAATTCCCTAATCAAGCCCTCGAGGCGCCGGTAATCCATTTCATCCGCGTACACGTCGTAGAACCGGTCAATCTGGTTCTTTAGCAAGTCCGCGTCGTCGGCGGTGTGGGTGCCCTGGTAGTACTTGTTTCCCATGGCCTCGAAAATGTCCTCGGAAATGTTGGCGCCGGTTGAAACTAGGACGTCGATGTAACGGTGTTCTATGAGCCACTTAATCATCTTCCACTGGCCGGTCGTGCTCATTGACCCGGCGTAGCCCATGAAAATAGTCACCTTCGGGTCCGAAGCCATGGCTTCCCACACGTCAAGGGCGTTGCCCAACTGCTTGCCCTGGAAACCGGTGTTTGACATCGCCCGCAGGAGTTCGGAAACGGACTTGCTACCGACTTCTATCGTTTCAAGCTTTTTCGACAAATAGTCAGACTTCTTCAACCCACTCACCCGCCAAAAACAGTGAACAGCGGAATGCATTTTCACGCGAAATTTTTTTAACCCTTCGCATGCACGCCGGCGCCGGCGGCAAACCGGTTTTAAACCCGGGCGACAAAAACAATTCCGCGCAGGGGTGGCAGAGGCCGTAACTGCTTGGGCGATGGCTTCGCCATCGCCGGTGTAGGAAACGGCTGCAGTCTGGTCAAATGCGCAGGACTCAGAGAACCTTTTCTTTTGGGAAAGAAAAACTTCACCAAAAGAAAGCCGTTTTGCGACATCCTGTGGCGTAGTGCCTGCGAGGGTTCAAATCCCTTCCCCTGCATTTGATTACGGGTGTGGCTGTGGAAAAAGAAAAGCCTTGGAATGCGGGTAAACTCGCGGCTACAGAAAAATTATACACCCATGTTTTTGTCGACAGGAAAGGCACGACGTTTCTGAAAGACCTGGGAGGCGGGGAATTCCACTCCCTTCAGTTCAGGTTCCCGGTCTCGGAATACGAGAACGAAATGGCCGCGCGCGAACACGCGGTGCAGATGGCGCGGTTCCACCGGCTGCTCGCGGAGAAAAAATACTTCCACCCCGACACGGTCTTTGGAATTTATTCGGAGGGAAAGGGGCAGGACAGGCAATACCGCCTTTTTACAGTGATGCCCAGGCTGGAAATAGTGAAATCAGTTAAGGAAACCAGGGTTCCGGTCCAAAAACTAGCCGGGTTCCTGAAACGCCACGGGTTGATGGGAGAGCTGCACGACATTTTTGAAAGCCGCTCCGGGCTCCGCGGCCAGGCCTACAATTTTGGAAAAGACGCAGAAGGCAAGGTCTACGCCGTCGACGCGGGCCTGTGGGCATACAAGATTCCGTCGGCGGAGGCGCTGAAGCAGGCTATTTCAGGAGAAAGGAGTGCGGCGACACCGGAGCCCGTGAAAGACCGGTCCGGCGGGAGCGGGTTGAAAAAACTGTTTTCAAGGATTCGCCGCGCAGTCACTTCCAAGTAATTGCCGGTGAAGGCGTTGGAACCATGCACCCGGTTCCGTTGGCAACCGCTTAAATATTCCGCTGCCCAGTTTTGTCCATGGCCTGGTTCAGGAGAGAAAAAGCCGCTGCAGGCGCGAGGCAGGAGAAAAAAACGCTGATTATCCCAAAAGAGGCGCTAACGCCAGCGGTCCAGGACCATATCGAGAAGGTGGTTGGGGCGCGCCACGAACTGATGCGGCTCGTCAAAGTGATTGGCGGGGTCGACGCAGCCGGCATCCTGATAACAAAAGCCGCCTTCGCGCCCCCGACGCGGCTCGGGGAAATAATCCCCACCGCAGTCGAAGCCGGAATCGGCGCGGCCACGGGCGCGGTAATGGGCTTCATGCTCGGCCGCGGCGCCAGGGACGAAGCCATAACCAACTTCGAGTCCCACCTGCAAAAGACGCCGGCAGTGATTTCCGCGAAGCACGCCGCCCAGTATGACTGGAGGAAAATCACAGCGGAATACAAGCGCGCGAAAGTCACCGGCGACGGCGACATAAAGCTCTACAACTACGAGCGCGGCAAGCGCGTCGCGGAAGCGCTCCGCGAACCCGCGATAGAACTTGTTGAGCGGCCGAGGAAGGAAGTCGACCTCATTTCAGTCCTCCAGTCCAATCTTTGGAAAAAATTCGTCACGGACATCAGGGTTTCGGACCGCGGCAACCTGATAATCGAGCACGGGCCGGACGAGAAGCGGCAGTTGAAGCTCATCGCCGCCCTCGGCGGCAACCGGGCCTTTGCCATAGACCGGACTGCCAAGACAATCGTGCTCAGCAATTCCACGGAAGTAGTGAAAAACGTCATTTTCCGGGTCGCGAAGCCCAAGGCGCCGGCGCCCCCCGAAGCAGGGGGCGAGAAGCCGGAGGAAAAGCCCGCGCAGAAAACCGAAGCGTCAGAATGAGCAGGCGGCCCACCGCGCAGAGTCACAGGAACTGGATTAGTAACCCGCCGGCGAGGAACGAGGCGGCGTTGCACGCGATTGAAAGCACGAGCGCGCGCTTGGCGTCAATACGCAGGATGGCGGCGAGGAGCGGCGTTTCGGCGGCGGCGACAATAAGTTCCCCTGCGAGGATGCCGTTCCATCCCCCGAGGAAAGCCGGAACCACAAACCACAGGTAAGGAAGCGTGAGCGCGGACGGCAGCGAACCCGCGGCCACGATTTCCAAAAGCCTTGTTTTCGGGCGCGAGGGAAGGAGGCCGGCACGCCAAGCAACGGCTATGACTGCGGTTTCAATTACGATGGTGAGGACTAGGGCCTTGAGGAACAGTTCTTCTATTGCCATGTTCAACAACGCTGGCCGAACAAGCCGAGGATGAAGCAGGTGATTTGCTGGAACAGTGCCGATAGAAAATTCTTCTGCGGCGCAGGCGTTACAGCGGGCGTAACCGAAGCATAGAGCGACGGGACTGGCGGCGTTGACGACGGCGTGGCCGAAGGCCCCGGCGTAATCGTGCCGGGCGGGATGCTGAACCGCAGGGTGCAAGCGCGGTTCATGAAGTCCTCGTTGCAGTCGGAAACCGGCCGGCCGGAGTAGTCGTGGATGTAGAAGTCCTTTCCGGCGGCTGTGCCGTTGAGGTCGCACCAGTCGAGGTGGCGGTAGTTGAGGTAGTAATTTTCAGCCACTTCGCAGCCATAGCGCGGGCAGTCCGCGGTGAAGCTGAAGACATTAGTCGGCTCGTAGGTGCCGGGAGCCTTGTCCTGAGCAGGCCCTGGTTTCCAGCTGTAGCCGTAGCACGTTACCGTGAAACTGACGCTTCCGTCATAGGGCGCGCCGGCGTTGTCGAAATAGACCTTTGTGATTGTCGGAATTGCGATGTCCGCCGCGGCGAAGGCAACCAGCACCAGAATGAAGGCGGCGAATGCGGCGGCGTTTGCGGTTTTCATGCATGCAGCAGTACTTCAGGTTATATAATTGTTTTTCATTCGCCGGGGACGCGGCCACTGGAAACGCCGCGGCCCCCTTGTTTTTTAACCGCCTCCGCCGGTTTTTTGCATGCAACTGCAGGAAACGTGGCTGAAGGACGCTTTGCAGAAACTGGGTTATGCCAGCCTCAACCCGATGCAGGAAAAGGCCGTGCCTGCGGTGCTTGGGAACGGGAAAGCCGTTGTTTCCGCACCCACTGCGTCGGGCAAGACGCTGCTCGCTCTGTTGAAAATGGCCGACAATTTCGAGAAAACTGGCTCAAAAGCAGTGTACATCGTCCCGCTCAGGGCGCTTGCCAGCGAAAAATTCGAGGAATTCTCCCAGGCCCTTTCCTCCTTCAACATGCGCGTCGGGATAAGTACGGGGGACTTGGACTCGTCGTCGGAAGATTTGCATGCTTTTGACGTAGTCGTCGTCACGAGCGAGAAAATGGATTCCCTCACCAGGCACGGCGCCAAATGGCTTGACACAGTCGGGCTGGCCGTGGTGGACGAGGCGCACCTGCTGAACGACTATTCGCGGGGTGCGACACTTGAAATCGTTTTGACCAAACTGCTCAGGAGGGGTTGCTCCATTCTCGCGCTGAGCGCCACGATTCCAAACGCCAAGGAAGTCGCGGGATGGCTTGCGGCGCAGCTCGTGGTCAGCGACTACCGGCCCACGAAGCTTGTTTTGGGCGTGTGCCCCGGCAGGAGAATAGACTTCGCGGACCGCAGCGAGAAACTGGGGAAGGGTAAGGTGCTGGACGAGCTGGTTTCAAAATGCCTTTCAGGCGGCGCGCGGGGCGCGAGCGGACAGGTTCTTGTTTTCGTTAACACGCGGAAAAAGGCCGAGGCCGCCGCCGGCGCCTTGAAAGGCGTTGTGGAGGGTTTTTTGGACCATGATGAGAGGAAACTGCTGGCTGCCCTTTCCGAAAAGGCGCTCCATTCTCTTCAGTATCCGACTAAGCAGTGCCGGATGCTTTCCGACTGCCTGCGGAGCGGCATCGCTTTCCACCACGCCGGCATAGAGTCCGCGCAGCGGCGCCTCATCGAAGCCGGCTTCAAGAAAGACAAGGCAGTCAAGGTAATAGTGTGCACCACGACGCTCGCGATGGGCATTGACTATCCGGCTTCTTGGGTGATCGTGAGGGACTTGAAGAGGTTCAACGGCGCCTACTCGGAGTTCATTCCCGCGCTGGAATGCGCCCAGATGACTGGACGGGCGGGGAGGCCGAGGTATGATTCGGCGGGAACCGGCGTGCTAGTGTGCGCGCCCGACGAAGTCGCGGAAGTCAAGGAAAAATACGTTTTCGGCCCGCTCGAGGACATTGAATCCCGGCTTTCCTCCGAGCCGGTGCTGAGGACCCATTGCCTCGCGCTCGTCGCATCAGGCTACTGCAAGAGTTTCAAGGAATTGTTCGAGTTCTTCAACGACACTTTTTACGCGTTCCACGCCGGCGGATCGGGCGAACTGTTGGGAGTCGTCGAAAAAATCGTGGCAGAACTAAAAGAAATGGATTTCGTGCGCGAAAAAGCCGCGCTATTGTTCGGCACGCCACTGGGTAAAAGGGTTTCAGAACTCTACGTCGACCCCCTGTCTGCGCATTCGCTCATGCAATTCATCATCTCCGGCAGGAAACCGCGCGAAATGGGCCTGCTGATGGAATTGGCGAACGCGACCGAAATGCGGCCGCTGGTTTCGGTGTCGCGCAAGGAGGAGCAGGCGCTGTTTGACGAGATGGAAAAGTCGCTGGACGACTTCACTCTTGAAAGGGCGCTTGGTGACGAGTTCGGGATAGCCAAATACAAGACTGCGAAAGTGCTGGCGGCATGGATGAACGAGGAGACCGAGGACAAGGTGATGTCCGACTACGGCCTCCCGCCGGGGATACTGCACGGCCGCGTTAAAATCGCGGAATGGCTCGCGTACGCGCTGAGGGAACTGGCGTTCACTTCAAACCAGACGGGCACTTATTCGGCGGCCAAGGCAATTGAGCGGCGCCTGATGCACGGCGTTAAGGAGGAGCTGCTGGAACTGTGCCGCATCAGGGGCGTCGGGCGCGTGAGGGCGAGGCGGTTGTGGAACGCGGGAATCAAGACCGCCGAGGAATTCAGGGCCGCACCGAAGGAGAAAATAAAAGAGGTCGTAAAGGGTTGAAAAATTCTCCCAGGACCAAGCGGAGCTGCTGGTTGTAATAATGTTAATCAAGGAAATTCCTCTTGATGAAAGGCCGCGGGAGAGGATAGTGCGGCTCGGGCCGGGTGCCTTGAGCAACGCTGAATTGGTTGCCCTTGTTTTTGGAAACGGCGTGAATGGAAAAAGCGCGCTTGAACTCGGGGAGGAGGCGGCGAAGAACGGTTTATCGGACATCGCGAGGAAGGAAGTGCGGCAACTCGCCCGCCTGCGGGGCATCGGGCCTGCAAAGGCTTCGAGGCTCGCGGCCGCTTTCGAACTGGGCCGCAGGGCCGCGGAAGAAGCCGTGGACAAAAAATCGTTCGTGCGGGTTCCCGGCGACGCGGCAAAAATCGTTGAAAGTTCCCTCAGGGGCCTGTCGCGCGAGCACCTGAAAGTGCTTTTCCTCAATTCCCGCAACCGCTTGATGGGCGAGGAAACACTTTTTGTTGGTTCCCTGGACTCGAACGCGTTCAGCGCGAGGGAAATCTTCAAGACCGCCCTCGACCGCGGCGCCGCCGCAATAGTTTTGGCCCACAACCACCCTTCGGGCGATTCTTCCCCCAGCGACGAGGACGTCGAGTCCACGAAGAACCTGGCGCTCGCCGGCAAACTTCTGGGCGTCCAGGTGCTCGACCACGTGATAATCGGCGGGGACGGCTTTTACAGCATGAAAGAGGCGGGGCTTTTCTAGAACTCCTTTGCAAGCGCCTCGGCGTCCCGCAGCACGACGGTTCCCCTTTCCGTTATCCTGTACGCGACAATAGGCCGGCCGCGCCTCCTCTGGCTTACTATCGTGGGCTCGATGAGTTTGTTTTCCTCGAGTTCCCTCAGGCGCCTGCTCCTCGTGTCCGTGTTTCCCGGCAGGTTCGAGAACCTCTTCGGCGAGTCCCTGAGCTCACAGAGGATGGAAAGGGAGTCCCTCTTGGCCAAGACCGCCAGTTTTTTGCCGGTTTCCTGCGGTTCACTCATGCATAACCAAGCAGGGAAAGAACTTTTTAGTTTTGCTAAACAAAAACAGAGCAGACTCAGAAAAAACAAAGCATTAAAAAATGCCGGTTCCTGGTTGTTTTGGATGCAAATGGACGCCCGCGCCCTTGAAAAAATGGTTAAAACCGCTGGCAGAAGCGGGCAAGCCACTGTCCAGAACCTTATTCTGTTGGAAATCCTGCGCGAAATGAGGGGCAACCGTTCGTGCAGGGCGTTTGGAAAAGCCACTGGAAAGAAGGTCTAGAAATATGCTTTAAGGTACGAACCTTCTTACCACTATGGAAAAAGTAAGTTTGCCATCAGATTTTTTGCAAAAAGCATATTGGTTTGAGAACAAATCTTTGCGGGAACTTGCGGTTCTTAGCAGGCATGATGTTAAAACGCTACTTAAAAATTTCAATGCCTGCCGCATCAGACGGCGAAATATAAACGAATCTTGGCGTTTGCGCCGTGAAAAAAAGCGCAAGGCAATCGGACTAACCGAAGAGGCACTGAGGGAGAAATATTTTGTTGAAAGACGTTCAATAGCTACTTTGGCCAAGGAATTTGGAATTCATAAAAAAACATTGCTGCGCTATATGCGTGAATTTGGAATGCGCCCGATGACTAAATCGGAAGCAAGTTTGGGCAAACCGAAGTCAGCTAGCCACCGGAAAAACATCATACTTTCTATATCGAAGCGACTTATTGGCAAAGACACTTCGATAGAAAGACTTATTGAGGAAGAGCTCGCCGCCAGGGAAATCGGCCATTACAAGCAATACCCCGTAGCCAGCATCTGTGTCGCAGACAAGGCGTTTCCAGATGAAAAAATAGCGGTTTTCTGCGATGGGGATTATTGGCATTCCCTGCCTAAATGGAAAGAAAGAGACAAGCGAATCAATCAACAGCTTAGAAAACGCGGTTGGACGGTTCTTCGTTTTTGGGAAAAAGATATTAAATGCGCTGCTCGTAAAATCGTTGACGAAATTGAACGCGTTTTAAGGAGGAAAAGAAAAATGGGTTCTCGACCGCGCAAGTGGAAGAAGAATGCGGCTCTTTTCTGAATGGAAAAGACTCGCCTTAACGGGCCATATGCGTTGGAAGTGGATTAAGAAGAAGCGCAAGAGAATGAAGAGGATGAAGAAGCGCCGCGTCGGCGAACTCTGAGCCGGCCAGTGGGCGCAATTCACCCGAGGGGCAGGACCCTCACTGCACGAAGTCCTTTTCTGTCCAGCAACCGCTTTGCTTCACTGACTTTTTCAGGAGGATGGTGCACGGCGAGCCGGTGCCCGGCCGGGTTAAAAAACAAAACGCCGAACCGGTGGCGCGGCGTTTGGAAACCATTTTAAATGCTTTTTGCCTGAAAGTTACATGGTTGAAGACGAGAGTTCGCACGAGGCTTATTTGAGGGGACGCCTTCTCGGGCTCAACGAACTTGTAATCATCTTGAAGGACGCGATGGAAACCGG
>JAPLXB010000037.1 GCA_026396285.1 Microcaldota archaeon | reverse complement strand
GGCCTCAAGCCGGCCAGGAGTTCCATGCGGCCTGTCGCGAACAGGAACGCGGCCAGCACGAGCGAGCCGAAGCCCATCCTCGCCAATGCGACTATGCGCGGCGGGATTTCAAGGGCGGAGAGGGCGCGCTTGGAAATGATTGTCTCAACTGCCCAAAAAACTGTTGCCGCGAGCACGAGGAGGGCGCCGTAGTCCAGTGAGCCGGGAAGGCCTATTAGCAGGGCGTTTCCGGCAAGTAGCGCGATTGCGGCAAAGAGGTATTTTTTCTCCATTTTTTCGCGCAGGAAAACCGCTGCGAGGACGCCGATGAACAAGAACATTGTCTTGTGGATGAACGAGGCGTTGACTGCGCTGGTGAGGCTGAGGCCCCAGAAAAATAGCAGGAAAGGAATTGACCCGCCGACGACGCCGATTGCAGCAAGGTACTTCCACTGCCTCGCGTCCAGGCGCTTGAGCGCCTTCCATTCGGAAAACAGGAGGATGATTGACAGCAGGAGCACTGCCACAAGGGCGTTTTTGAGCGCCGTGAACAGGAAGGGATCGAATTCTGCGACACCGGCCTTGTTTATGAAAATCGAAGCGCCGCTGACGAGCGCAGTCACTGCCGCGAACAGTATTCCTTTCCGTTCATCCATCAAGCCACCCGCTCAAGCCGCGCCGGCGGTTGAATTAATTAAGCGGGGTTAAAAAAACGTTTTCATGGCAAAAAACCCGGGGAAACTCGTGCTGGTTTTCGGCTCGCGGGCAGCGCAAGGCGATTCGCTGGCGTTCGAAGTCGCGGAAAAAATCAGCGCATCGGGTGCGGCGGGCGTTGAATTCACGGAAGCGCGGTCAGTCGACGACGTGCTGGAGGCCGCTGACGGCGGGCGCAACGTGTTCATCCTTGACGTCGCAAAGGGCTTGCGGGGCAACCGCGTCGAAATCATTGACGATTTTGAGTTGCTGAAGGAAAAGAAGCTTACTTCCCTGCACGACTTTGACGTCGGGTTTTTCCTCAGGCTCTTGGCAGCCGCGGGCGAGGCGCCGCGCGTGAAGATAATCGCGATACCGTGGGGCATGGACGCGGGCAAGGCTGCTGCTCAGGCAAGAGAACTTCTCAAATGAACTGGGGCCGGCGGCTGCTTAGCACCAGGTTTTCCTTCTGCGCGGGCTTTTTGCCGCGGTCTTGACTTTCGCCCTGTGCCTCAAGCGCGATGCAGTGACGCGCCTGCGCCTCGCCCTGCTTTTTATTGCCATGCAATGAATTCAACGCAAGGGTAAATAATGCCTTCCGGTCGGTAGTTAAACCATGGCAAAAAACCGGGGGCAAGCGGGTTCGTCGGGTTCGCTTGAAAAAAACGAGGTTTTCTCCGCGGCCGAGGTGCCAAACGGGCCGTTTTTCATCAGGTTGGACGGCTGGAAGTTCCACGGCCTAACGGCGGGCTTGGGTTTGAAGAAGCCTTTTGACAAAAAATTTTACGAATGCATGGCCGGGACCGCGGCCGCGTTCTTCCATCCCTTCCAGCCCGCGCTCGCCTACGTTTTTTCCGACGAAATCAGCATCCTTTTCCCGACAGCCGCTGGCGCGGGTTTCCGGCGCGTGGAAAAAATCGACTCGGTGTTCGCGGGCATCGCGTCCTCAAAATTCCTGGAAGAGGCGCAAAAGCGTTTCGGGAACAGGATCAAGTCCCCGGTCGCGTTCGACTGCCGCGTGATTCCAGTCAAGGGCGCCGCAGAAGCAAGGCAGTACCTTGTTTGGAGGCAGGGCCAGTGCAGGCGGAACCATGACAACGCGTGGGTCCAGTGGCTTGTTGGAAAAAAAGGCGGACGGGGGGCAGATGTTGCGGAGGAGTTGAGTGGCGTGGATTCAGCCGGCCTCCGGCGCATTGCAAAAAGGAATGGCGTGGACTTGTCGAAGACGCCGGCGTGGCAGAGGAACGGGATGATGACGGCATGGGAGCGTTTCGAGAAGAGGGGTTTTGACCCGCTGAGGAAAAAGCGCGTGGTCGCCGTCCGCAGGCGGCCGCGGGTCGAGTGGGGCGCGCCTGAATTCGGTTCAGCAAAAGGCCGGGTTTTCGTCAAGGGCCTGCTCGGGGGCTAGCGGCTTGGCAGTCAGCGGCGTATTTTCCGCGCAACGCCTTTCTCCGCGTCCACTTCAATGAAGTCGCCGTCCTTGAACACGCGCGTCGCGATCTTCGTCCCGGTTATGCAGGGTTTCCTCATTTCCCTCGCCACTATCGCGGCATGGCACGTTATTCCTCCCTCGTCGGTCACGAACGCGGCCGCCCTCATCATCGCGGGCAAGAACGCCGGGAAAGTCATTTGCGTGACGAGGATGTCGCCTTGTCTTACCTTGCCGAGTTCCGACGTGGATTTCAAGACCTTTACAGTCCCGCGGACCACTCCCTTGAACGCGGCCATTCCCTTCACGCTGTCCGCTTCCCGCGCCTTTGCATAGGCAATCAGCGGCTTGTCCAGCATAACCGATTCCCCGGCGTAAGTCGCGAGCGCAAAATCCTTCCCGAACCTGCGGGGCTTGCCTTCGACGAGGCTTTGGGCGCTGTAATTGCGGAGGTCCGAGTAGG
>JAPLXB010000004.1 GCA_026396285.1 Microcaldota archaeon | reverse complement strand
CGGAAGCGAAGCGCATCGCGGAAATGAAGGAAAAGGCGCTCGGCTCCCCTGTGCTCGGGAAACAGGACTCGCGCGTGCGCGCGTCAAAGTACCTGGCGCTGGCAATGGCCGGGGCAATCGCCTTGGGCGTCGGGCACAAGGTTGTGCAGAACCACTACGAGCAGGTGCGCGCCAAGCAGGCGGCCGTGCAGATGGTGCAGGAAGCGGAACACCGGGCGCGCATAGCGCTGCTCAACAAGGCAGGCGTCAACTACGCGTCCCACTGGGCCGAAATAATGAAAAAAAACCAGGAAGCGTGCAAGGGCCTTGGATCGACGGCGCTCAAGCCCTTTTCGTCCCGGGAACTCGCCGAACTTGAAAGAATCTCACAAAAGACCGGAAAGGACGAACGGGCGATCGGATTACTGCTCCCGATTTTCAAGGCGGCGAGAGAAACCGCGGCCGACAAAAAGGAGCTGGAGTATGAGCGCCAGGCGCTCACGCATGCCTTTGACTACTGGTCCATAGACAAGGATTCGTGGATGTTGCGCGACGTGTTCCCCTGGTTCAACTACCTGGTTGAAAACAGCGGAAAGCCGGAAGTCCGCAGCATCCTGCAAAAACTCAGGTGGTACTCGACTTTCGAGGTTCAGCCGTTCTGAAGCGCCGCGTTCCGTTCGCGCCTCAAGCCTTCACCAAGTGGTCGGCGAGGCTTGCGAAAACCTTTTTCCTCACCGGGCCCGGCAAAAGCGTTGAAAGCTCCAGCGATTCCGTGGTCGCCACGCCTATCGACCCGCGCGGGTGGTTTCCCTTGATTTTATGCGAGAAAATGAGGAGTTCGTCCGCGCCCCACAGCTTGTTCGGCACGCTCTGGAGACCGTAGCCGCGTTCAAGCGCTTCCTTGAGGCTCTTCACGTTGAGCAGCGGGCCGTTGAACGCGAGGCGCTCGCACTCCTCGTCAACGTCCACTTCCCACGACTTCACTATCCGCGGCGGAACAGTCCGCGTCCAGTTGCCCGCCAGGTAATCAGCGAATTCCCTGGCATCCTGTACAGTGGCCGCGTTGATGGACTGCACCCGCGTCTTCCCGATTGCCGCCGTTGCCTCCGCCTTCCTTGCCATGAATCGGGTTAGACGCGGTGGTTAATATAAATTGTTTTTCCTACATTTTACCAATGCCATCGCCCGCGGAGCGGCCGAACAAGGTGATCATGTGATGGAGCGCGCGAAACTCGAGCAATTAATCAAGCCTTCCCTTGAACCGGGGCGCTTCAAAGAGTTCGGCGAAACGGTTCCAGTCAATTTCCGCCTCGTGGAGCGCAGGCTGCGGGTAAGCAACCGCGACGGCGAGCTCGTTGGCGCCTTCAAGACGTGGCTCGGCGGGGAGCGGCTGCTGGAGTTCAGGAGACTGAAAGCCAAAAAAGGCGTGTACCTGCGCGTGATTGACGCTACCGGCAAGCCGGCCAAGATAGCCGTATTCGGTTCAACCAGTGACCCGAAGAAAAAAGAGTTCTACGTGTACCACCGCAGCGTCCACCCGAGCTACCGCGGGCTCGGAATCGCTTCCACCGCCCTCAACCTGATTGAAAACCACTATTTTTCAAGGGGTTCCAAGAAGGCGGTCTTCGGGACAGCGAAAAAAAGCACGCTCGTTTTCCTGTTGCACCGCGGGTACAAGCCGCTCGCAAACAAGTCATACGTGGCGCAGGTGCGCAGGAACCCGCAACGCTTCCAGGAAGACCTCACGCACTCGATAGAATTGGAAAAAACAAGGCGTTGAAACGCGTTCAACCCGTTCCGTCTCATCCAGCGCCCGCCGGTTTCCCGCTTCAGTGCCTGAAGTGCCTGACGCCCGTGAACACCATTGCAACGCCGTGCTCGTCCGCTGCTGCAACGACTTCTGCGTCCCTTTTCGAGCCGCCTGGGTGGATTATCACCGACGCGCCGGCTTGTGCAGCGAAATCCACTGCATCCCTGAACGGGAAGAACGCATCAGAAGCCATTGCAGTGCCCTTCACGTCCAAACCGGCGTTCCCAGCTTTTTCCACCGCCACCCTGCACGAGTCCACGCGGCTCATTTGCCCGGCGCCAATCCCGATTGTCCTGTCAGGGGTCGCGAACACGACTGCGTTTGACTTCACGTGTTTCGCGATTTTCCACGCGAACAGCGCCGCATCCATTTCCCCTTTCATGGGCTTCTTTTTCGTGACCGTCTTGAAGTTTTCCGCCCGCTCCTCGTTCGTCTCGTCCGGGGACTGGATCAGCACTCCGTCAAGCGCGCTCCTCACAAGCCGCTGCTCATGCCTTCCGGCCAATCCTCCAGCCAATCCTGCAGCCAGCCCCCCGGCCAAATAACCGCTTGCGTCAAGGAGGCGCCGGTTTTTCTTCTGCGCCAAAAACTCCAGCGCATCTTTTTCGAAACCTGGGGCGGCAACTATTTCCACGAACAATTCCCCGATTGCCTTTGCTGCAGCCAAGTCCACTTTCCGGTTGAAAGCCGCAATTCCCCCGAACGCCGACGCCTTGTCGGTGGCCAGCGCTTTCTCGAACGCTTCAGCCAGCGTTTTCCCGGTGGCTGCGCCGCAGGGGTTCGCGTGCTTGACGATGACTGCGAACGGTTCCTTGAACTCCATGACGATTGCGAGCGCCGTGTCAGTGTCCAGGAAATTGTTGTAACTCAGTTCCTTTCCCCCGTGCTGCACCACGCCGGGAATCAACCCGGTTTTGGAGTAAAAGGCCGCTGTTTGGTGCGGGTTTTCGCCGTAGCGGAGGCCCTGGACTTTTTTCAGCGATAGGACGAGGTTTTCAGGATAATCATCCCCGGCGCCGGAGAGTCCGCGCGCTATTTCAGCGTCATAGGCAGCTGTTAATGCAAACGCTTTTTTCGCCAGCCGCTTCCGCGTTTCCAGCGTGGTGCCGCCCAGTTTCTTTACTTCCCCAATCACTGCCGCATAATCAGCTGGATCAGCCACGACCGCGACGCTTTCGTGGTTTTTTGCTGCTGCGCGGATCATTGCAGGCCCGCCGACGTCGATTTCGCCGCCCAACGGGTACAAATTGACTGCCACGAGGTCAATTGGCTTGATTCCCGCCTTCACAGCAGCAGCCTCGTCTGCAGCGTTGCCCCTGCGGAACAGGATGCCGCCGTGTATCAAAGGATGAAGGGTTTTTACCCTGCCTTCAAAGAGTTCGGGAAAGCCGGTGTACTGCGAGACATCGGTTACCTTAACCCCTTTTTCCTTGAGCAATTTCGCGGTCCCGCCAGTGGAAAGTATTTCAACGCCGTTTTCAGCCAGCGCCCGCGCAAAATCAGCTGCGCCCGCCTTGTCAAACACGCTGACTATCGCGGTCCTTACCTTGACGATTCCCGAGTCCAATAAAATCAGCCAGAAAAAGAGTTGCGGGAAATTTAATTAATCCCTCGCCCGCGCCAGCGCGTTCCTGCGCCGGCAACAACCCTTTATTAAATTTCTGCCGTAATTGCCTAACAAACTATTTTTTCAAGCGCTCTGGTGGGGTTGAAGTGAAAAAAACCGCGGGAGAGGCGACAGTCATCGTCGGCGCCCAGTTCGGCGACGAAGGCAAGGGCAAGATAATCGACGCCATGGTGCCCGAATACGACGCCGTAGTCCGTTACCAGGGCGGAAACAACGCGGGCCACACCGTCGTTGTCGGGAGCGAAAAATTCAAGATGCATTTGCTGCCCAGCGGAGTGGTCCGCAAGAAGCGCAGCCTCATCGCAGCCGGCGTCGTCCTAGACCCGCGGGTGATAAAGCAGGAAATCGATTCACTGGCCGCCAAAGGCATCAAGGTCGACGAGCACTTGCTGGGAATTGATTTCCGCACGCAAGTGATTTTCCCGTGGCACAACGCGCGCGACGTTGCCCGCGAAACCGCGGCAGGCGAAGGCAAAATCGGGACAACAGGCCGCGGCATCGGTCCAGCGTACGAGGACCGCGCAGCCCGCACCGGCATAAGGTTCGGGGAATTCATTGACGCTAAAACGCTTGCAGCAAAGATTGCATCAAAAACCGCTGAAACCGGGGCAAAAAGCGGGGCAAAAACTGCGGCAAACGAGGCGAAAAAGACGCTTGGACGCATTTACCCGGATTCTCCTGATGCAATAGTGCCTCCGGCAGAAGAGATTGCAAGAGAATATTCGGCGCTTGGCGCTTTCCTCAAGAAATTCGCGTGCGACGCGTGCCTTGAAGTCAACGGCTTGCTTGAAGCCGGCCACCGCGTGCTGTTCGAAGGCGCGCAAGGGACGCTGTTGGACAATGATTTCGGGACTTATCCGTTCGTTACTTCATCGCACCCGATTGCCGGCGGCGCGTGCGTAGGCGCCGGAGTGAGCCCGCGGGCGATAAACAGGATAGAGGGGGTGGGAAAGGCGTACGTGACGCGCGTGGGCAGCGGCCCGTTCCCAACAGAACTCAACGACGGCATAGGCGAGCGCATAAGGGAAAAAGGCGCCGAATACGGCACGACAACCGGGAGGCCGCGGCGCGTGGGTTGGCTGGACATCCCGATGCTGCGTTACGCCGATTACTTGAATGGTTTTACCGGCATCCACTTGACGAAACTCGACGTCTTAGGCGGAATAAACCCGCTGAAAATCTGCTTTGAATACCAGTTGGATGGCGGAAGGGCAGGGAAAACAAAAACAAGCGTTTTTCCAATGAATTCCGGCGGCTTTGGAGGCGTTGGGGCTGCTGAGCCGGTTTACTTGGAATTGCCTGGTTTTCCTGATTTGCCGCAGGCGGAGTGGAGGAAAGCAGCTGCAGAAGGCGTGGCAAAAGGGTTTTCCGCGCTTCCTGAGAAGGCAAGGGAGTATGTTGAAAAGGCCGGGGAATTAATCGGTGTGCCGATTTTGTCGGTTTCGGTGGGGCCGGAAAGGAACGAGATAATCTGGGCGAAAAAATAGGCGGGCGAAAAAAAATGGCAAGGCTCACGTACGCGGCTTCGGGCGTCGATCGCTCGGCGCGGCGCAAGGCAAAGAACTTCAGCGTGCTGGAAAAGCTCCTGGGCACAGGCGCGTTGAAGACGCCGTACAACACGCTGTGCCCTGACGGCAAGGGCGGCTACTTCGTCCTCACCGTGGACGGCGTCGGGACGAAAATCCTGGTCGCGGAACTGGCGGCCAAGGCGGAGTTCCACCGCGGCATAGGCGTGGACGCAGTTGCAATGGTGGCGAACGACTGCATCAGGTGCGGGGCGCGGCCGGTGGCGCTCGCCGACGTCATCGACATCCACCACAGCGAGCCGCGGCTCCTGGAAAACCTGTTGAAAGGCATTGCCGCAGGCGCGCGCGAGGCAGGCGCGGTGGTGGTTGGCGGCGAGACCGCTGACGTGCCTTCCATGGTCTCGGGCCTGGGTGACAATCCTTACAACTTGAACATGGCGTGCTACGGCGCAGTGGAACGCTACCAAGTCATCCGCGGGGACCGGATCCGGCCCGGCGACGCAGTAATCGGCCTCCGCTCCTCCGGAATCCACTCTAATGGCTTGAGTTTGGTGCGGCGCGCATTGTTCAAGAAATGGGGCGGGAAATACCGCGAATGGGACCGCGTCGACGGCTTGGACAAGCCCCTGGCTGAAGAAGTTCTAACGCCGACGCGGATTTATGCGAAGCCGGTGCTTGAGGCGATGAAGCGCTTTGACGTCCGCGGCGCGGTGCACGTGACCGGCGACGCTTACGCGAAATTCAAGTCCCTTGCGCGCGCTTCGGGCGTGGGATTCGGGTTTAATAATTTCAGTCCCCAACCAATTTTTTCCGCGATCCAGGACGCGGGAAGGGTTTCCGACAGGGAAATGTTTTCCACGTTCAACATGGGATGGGGCTTTGCGCTCGTCGTGCCCAAGGCAGAAGCCAGGGAACTGGCCGGGTTTTTGGGAAAGAAGGGCGTGGAAGCCGAGGAAATCGGGGCCGCGGCGAAAAGCAGGGGCGTCGTCGTCGAATTCGGTTCGCGGAAGTTCAAGGTCGCTTGAAGGGGTGGTGGCAGTGGTTTACCGGGTTGAAATAAGCCTCAAGCCAGGAGTGCTTGATGCCGAGGGGAACGCGGCGTCGCAGGGACTCAGGGGCCTGGGGTTCAGGGTGGGGCGCGTGAATTTCTCCAAAGTATACTTAATTGAATTCAATGGTTCCAAGGCCGAAATGGAGGAAATGTGCAGGCGATTCCTCGCCAACCCCATTATCCAGGATTATTCGGTCGAGCCAGTCGGCGTAAAAACCGGCGGGAAAGCGGGCGCAAAAGCGAAGGCGGGCGGCAAAAAAGCCAAGTCCAGGAAATAAAGCCCGGAAAAAGCCGCTACTTGGGTAAAGAGTTGGGTAGAAATGGGCGTTTACTCCAGCCAAAGCGATTCATTCGAGTTCTATTCAATCAACTTGCTGGCAGCCAGCGGCCCGGAGTTGGAGAAAATCAGCCGCGAACGCGGACTTGCATTGAACCCGCGCGAAATGCAGTTGGTCCAAGAGCACTTCAAGCGCCTTGGACGCAGTCCAACGGACGTTGAATTGGAGGCGATTGCGCAGACGTGGAGCGAGCACTGCGGCCACAAGACCTTCAAAGGAAGGTTCGAGACACCTGACGGCGCAGTGGACAACATTTTCAAGACCTATATCGCGAACGCGACGAAGAAAATCAACGCGCCCTGGTGCGTGTCCGTGTTCGAGGATAATGCGGGCATCGTTGAATTCGAGGGCGATTACGCTGTCGCGTTCAAGGCCGAAACCCACAACCACCCTTCGGCGCTCGAGCCTTTCGGCGGCGCAGCCACTGGCGTGGGCGGCGTAATCCGCGACATCCTTGGCGTGTGGGCTGACCCGATTGCGAACACGGACGTGCTGTGCTTTGGCCCTCTTGACCTGCCCCCAGAGAAGGTCCCGGCTGGCTCCAAGCACCCGCGGTACATTTATTCGGGCGTCGTCGCAGGCGTGGGCGCTTACGGCAACAACATGGGCATTCCGACAGTGAACGGCGGCGTTTTTTTCCACGATTCTTACGCGGGCAACGTGCTTGTCTTCTGCGGGTGCGTCGGGCTCCTCAAAAAAAGCAAGTTCGTCAAGGCCACGAAAGCCGGGGACGCAGTCCTTCTGGTCGGCGGCCGCACAGGCAGGGACGGAATCCACGGCGTGACTTTTGCTTCAGAGGAATTGCATGAGAAAAGCGAGGAAGTTTCGCGCACTGCGGTCCAGATTGGGGACCCCATAGAAGAAGAGAAGGTGAAAAGGGCGATTATGAGGGTTTGCGAAGAGGGCCTCGCAAGCGGCATTACTGACTTGGGCGGAGGCGGCCTGTCGTCAGCAGTTCCGGAGATGGCTGAGCGTTCCGGGTGCGGCGTGGCAGTGAACTTGGACACAGTTCCCCTCAAGTATCCGGTTAACGCGCCGTGGGAGATCTGGGTGTCTGAGTCGCAGGAGCGCATGCTGTTGAGCGTGGCGAAGAAGAATTTGGCGAAAGTGAAGAAGATTTTCGAGGACGAGGAAGTCGAAGCGGTTTCAATCGGGGAATTCAACACGAGCGGCAAGCTCTCGATTTCATTCAAGGGAACGACGGTCGCGGACTTGGCGTTGGATTTCTTGTTCACGCAGCCTACGGGGGTAAAGAAGGCGGAATGGAGTAAAAAGGAATTTTCGGACCCGGTCTTACAGGAACCTGCGGATCTCGCACAGCCGTTGAAAAAAATCCTTTCATCACCCAACGTTTGTTCAAAGGAACCGGTTATCCGCTCGTACGACCATGAAGTCAAGGGCAACACAGTAATCAAGCCGCTTCAAGGCATCCAGTGGGACGGGCCAGGCGACGCGGCAGTCCTCAAGCCCCTCCGCGATTCGTTCAAAGGCATAACAATTTCCAATGGCATGAACCCGGAATACGGCGCCCTCAGCGTCTACGACATGGCCGCGTCAGCAATTGACGAAGCCATTAGGAACAACGTTGCAGTCGGCGGCCGCCGCATAGCGCTTCTTGATAATTTTTCATGGGGTTCGCCGGACAAACCGGACCGCGCAGGAGGCTTAATCCAAGCAGCAAGAGCATGCCATGATTACTCGCTTGCCTTTGGGACTCCATTCATTTCAGGCAAGGATTCGCTCTATAACGAGTCGCCGGCCGGACCAGTGACTCCCACGCTCCTCATTTCGGCAATCGGCATCATCCCCGACGTCAGAAAGGCGGTTACGATGGACTTCAAAAAACCCGGCTCCAGTCTTTACCTAGCGGGCGAGACTAAAGCCGAAATGGGCGGTTCTCACTATTACAAGGTAATGGGTTTGAATTGGGGCCGGCCGCCAACAGTTGACGCCCCCAAAGCCCTGAAGACCTTTACCTCTGTCACCGCCGCCATTGACGCCGGCCTCGTCGCCGCATGCCACGATTTGAGCGAGGGCGGGCTTGCAGTCGCATTGGCGGAATCCGCTTTTGCGGGCGCCTGCGGCGCTGAAGTGGAGTTGGAAAAAGTTCCGGGAGCGAAAACCCTCGGCCGCAACGACCAGATTCTTTTCTCGGAGTCGAATTCGCGGTTCATCATTGAGGCGGTGAAAGGTAAGGAGAAGGAATTGGAGGCCGTCTTCAAGAAAAACGGCGCCGCCCTCGCCCGCGTGGGCCAAACCACGAACACCCAAACCCTTTCCATTACCGGCATTACCGGCCGGCAGGCCGTCAGCACCGACCTCGCGGGCCTGAAAACAGCTTGGAAGAACGGATTAAAGTGAGCGGAAAAACTGGTTGGCCAAAAGGTGACTACAAAGGTGACTACAAAAACGCGGAAAGTAGTCACCCAGCGGCGCGAATCCCGCTGGCAAAAAGCTTAAATAACCGTTTTTATGCATTTTGTATGCATTTGGTAAGGTGATTGCAATGCAGACTGTTGTTCGGTTCGAGGGCGCTGTGGAAGCGGCGCTGGAAAAGCTTGTGAAACTGGGTTACTTTAGGACGAAGTCGGAAGCCATAAGGGCGGGCGTCCTGGAACTCGGCAGGGAATACAAGATTCTTGGGACCCCGGAGGAACTCGAAGCGGAAATGGTGGTCAGGAAAGTAGAGAAGCTCGACCGCGAGATTGATGCGGGAAAAAGGAAGCTTGTCCCGCTTGACAAGGTCCTAAAGGAACTGAAAATCAGGGTTTGAGTGGTTCGTTGCCGTATTCCATCCTGTTCGATGAAAACGCCACGCGAGGCCTGCAGGAACTCGAGAAGCCCGTACAGGAGCAAATAGCAAAAAAGCTGAAACAGCTCGAAAGGGACGATTTCAAATCGCGGCACCTAAAGCACGGCTTCCCAATATTCGTCGAAGAAGTGGGGCAGTACAGGATAGCGTTCAAGACAAGGGAAGATGCGAAGGAAAAGCGCGTCTACTTTATCGGGAACCACAGGGACTACGAAAAATGGTTCAAAACCCTCTAATCACCCACAAAACGCGCGAATACCATTGGACGCCCCTAAAAACCACATAAATTCCGCGGCTTTTTTAATAAAATTATTATAATTCTTTATTGATTAGAAGGCATAATTGCGCCTTTATTAGCCCGAAATGTTAATAAATGCTAAAAAACAGGATAAAAAGCAGATGGTTTTCAAGGAGTACCGGGCCAACGTCAAGGGAGTTGGCTACTGGTATGTGAATGGCACGGCGTACATAAACAAGGGAGCGAAGCCCTTTTCCACTACCGGGTCACTCGGGCGAGTGGACGCGACCACCCTCGAAAACCGGCAAATCCGGTTCGCGGAGTTCAAGAAGCGGTTCTTCCAGCAGGAAGCCGCAAAAAGGACCGAGTACTGGGTTCCGAAAACCCAGAACCGCAAGGCGTATCCCGCGGAGCAAGTGGCAAAAATGGAACGGCTTCGCACCGAGCTCTACTGGGCAAAGAGGGAACTCGGCCTAACGGGTGACGCCGCCCTGGAGCAGGCGTTCCTCATTGACTTCGTCTACAACTCAAATCGAATCGAGGGAAGCCGCCTGCCGCGCAGCGAGGTGCTGCGCCTCGTGCAGCAACGCCACCCCCAGCGCGGAAACGAAGTATTCAACACCCAACTCGCAAAAAACTACCTGGAGGAAAAATTCAATTTCTCCACCAAGCGCCTGATTGAAGCGCACAAAACCCTCTTGGAACACGAGCCGGCAAAGCACGGCCTCAGGACTACCGACATTGTCGTCGGCAACCAGCCAATATCCGCAACCGACATCAAAAACCAGCTCGATTCCCTCTTTTCCTGGTACAAAACCAGCCTGTACCGCCTCTACCCGCCGGAACTCGCCTTCGCGTTCTACCAAAAATTCGAGCAAATACACCCTTTCATGGACGGAAACGGCCGCATGGGACGCCTCTTGATGAACCTCATCCTGAAAAAAAACAAGTACCACCCCATAATCATCTGGAATTCCAACCGGCTGGCGCATTTCAACGCGTTCGAAAAAATATTCCGCAAGGGCAACGCGGATTTTCTGCGCTTCATGAATGGCCAGTACGAGAAAACTTACGAAACCTACCTTCGCAAGGTCCGCGGCGCCGCCGACCTCGAACAACGCATAAAAGACCTGCTGAGCCCCAGCGAAGCATGATTCTTTACCCCAATCGCCCCGAACCCAAAACCCTTTAATCATTTAGCCAGTAAAGGTGAGCAGAGGAAGAACCAGCATGGCCCCCAAAACCGCATCCAAACCCAAGGCCCGCCAACCCTTTAGGCCCCGCATTTGCGTCTTGCGCGCGCCTGGCACGAACTGCGATGCAGCAGGCACGTTTTTTAAGGCCGTCCGGACTAGTTTTAAGAGGAGATAACCATGTCAAAGGAATTCACAGTAGTGATTGAACAGGGTGAAGATGGCTACTTGATTTCAGAAGTTCTGGAAGTTCCGGGATGCCATACGCAGGCGAAGACGCTCGACGAATTGATGAAGCGCACGAAGGAAGCGATAAAAGCGTGCCTGGGCAGTTTGCACGAGGCCCCGCTCGCGACACGGTTCGTGGGAATCCAGAAACTGGCGGTCTAGATGCCGAAACTGCCCCTCCTTACCGCAAGGGAGCTTGCGCGCGTGCTGGAAAAACTCGGATTCAGCCTTGTCCGGCAGGTGGGGAGCCACATGTTCTTCAAGCACGCCGATGGCCGCGCCACCGTCGTACCAAACCACCCGGGAGAAGAAATAGACCGAGGCCTCCTGAACAAAATCATACGGAAGGACCTTCAAATCACGCGCGAAGACTTCGAACGCTGCCTCTAAAACGCAAAAACCGCCCAAAAGCCATTTAATTCCCCGCTTCCTTTCAGTCCTTCAGCCGTTTGACGTAAAGGGTTAAAGGGTACGAGGTTGGGAGAAGGATAGTGGCCCAAAACCAGCCAGACCAAAACCCGGCCCCCGAACCTTTTAGTCGTTATGCGTGAATGAGGCATTGTCCATGGCCCCCAAAACCGCATCCAAGCCCAAGGCCCACCAACCCTTTA
>JAPLXB010000054.1 GCA_026396285.1 Microcaldota archaeon | reverse complement strand
ACTTCTTCACCGAAGCCATTGTCGCGCCGGATTCGTTCACGTATTTCCTCAATTCATCCACTACCGGAAAAGTCGCGGCGTACTCGGATTCCGCGATGCTTTTCATGCCTGCAGCTCCGCCGCCGCGCAAAGCAGTCACGTTCTCCAGCAGAAGCGGGGCGAGGACGTGCTCGGGCGCCTTGACTACGCTGCCCATCGGAGTGAATGCGATGTCAATCGCTTGCTCGCCACGCCCCCCACTTTGCCTATCGAGCCGTCCAATTCAATCGTGCCCGTGGCAGTCAGGTCATACCTGAGTTTCTTGCCGGAAAACTCGGCGTAAGCCAGCAGCATGAGCGCCGCCCCGCCGGACGGGCCGTCCACGATTTCCGCAGTGGTGTTCACGCGGAAGAGCACAAGAAAATCGGATAACTTGGCGCCGGCTTTTTCCGCCGCTATTTTCGCCGCCACCTTGCCGGAATTCTGGGTCTCCACGCTCACGAAAGGCTCTACATCCACGTACACGCCGCCGTCGTGCCCCTTGATTGCGTCGGCGCTGATTACCGTGACAATGCCTTTTCCCTCGGTGTCGACTGCAGGCACCGGCATCGAAGACAGCGCTGCCGACGAGGCCGCAAGCACTGCCAAGGCAATGATTAAGGCAAGGAATAGGCGTGGCAAAAACCGGGTGGATTCCATGTTTTTCATTTAACCAACAGGATTTAATATGATTTTGCAGTGCGTGAAAGCATGAAAGGCAAAAGCGCGGCAAAAGCAGTGAAGCCGGTCCCGAAACCGGTTCGCCAGCGCGCAGGCGGCGAATGCGGCAGGTGGCGGGACATCGGCGACGAGATCTCCAAGCACATGGAAGAAGGGGGGAGGGAATTCGGCCAGGAAATGGAGTCCCTCGGCACCGGGCTCCGCAGGCGTTTCGAGGAAAAAAAGCGCATGCGCCGCGAGCGCGAAATGCGCGAAAAATGGGGTCGGGAACTCCGCGAAGAGCGGTGGGAACGCGCGTGGGACAGCTGGTGGTTCAACACCTTCGGCTTCGTGAGCCCGATAATCGGAAGCGTCTTCGGCCTCTTGTGGCTTTTGCTGGCGATATGGATAATCAACCTCGTCAACGTCCCGCTCGGGACGAAATTCCTGCCGGCAATCACCGCGTTCCTTTGGGCGAACATGGGACTCTTCTTCGCCGCCTCGGTCTTTTTCGGCTACGCGCGGTACTTTTCCCGCCGCTTCACGGGCGTCTTCTGGTTCGTTTCACCGCTCGTCAACGCCGCGGCAGTGGTTTTCGCGCTGTGGGTCTGCACCGCAATCCTCGACGCAGTCAACGCTGGCCTCAGCTACGCGGGCCTCGCGGCCGCATCGCTCGCGGTCCAAAACAATTTGTACGCCATATTCATCGTCATGGCGGTCCTCGGCTACGCGTTCGCGTTCACGAAACGCCTCGCCTACGGCTTGTTCAGGTACAGGGAATAAGGCATGGAAAAAGCCAGGCCGCCTTCGGCCGCGGAAGCAGTGAATAAACTAAAGTCAATGCGCAACCCGCGCAACGTGGCCGGCATGGCGCGGTTCGGAATCAACCCTAAAAACACCCTCGGCGTCCCAATACCGCAAGTGCGCACCCTCGCTAAAAAGGCGGGAAAAAGCCATTCACTCGCGCAGCAACTGTGGGCAACCGGCATCCATGAAGCGAGAATACTCGCGGCGTTGGTAGACGAGCCGGATAAAGTAACCGAAGGGCAGATGGAAAAATGGGTTCGCGGCTTCGATTCGTGGGACGTGTGCGACCAGGTCTGCTCCAACCTCTTCGACCGGACGCCGTTCGCGTGGGAAAAAGCGGTTGAATGGGCAAACCGGAAGGAAGAATACGTGAAGAGGGCGGGTTTCGTCATGATGGCGTGCCTCGCGGTCCACGACAAGCAGGCACCGGATTCAAAATTCCTCGCCTTCCTTCCCTTAATCAAGAAACACTCAACTGACGACCGCAACTTCGTGAAAAAGGCGGTGAACTGGGCCCTTAGGCAAATCGGGAAACGCAACCCCCGCCTCCGGAAGGCCGCGCTCAAGACCGCGAAAGAAATCCAGTCCATTGACTCAAAGGCGGCGAACTGGGTTGCCGCGGACGCAATACGCGAACTTGAAAGCAGGAAATAGTTTAAAGAACCGGTTTTGTCTGATACTGCCATGAAGAAGTTTTTAGCCGGCTTCGTTCTGTTGGCCGTGCTGTTGGTGATGGCTTCCGCCCACAAGCCGCGGCTCGTCGGCGACTCCGCTTCGGTGGATGTCCAGAATCCGGCGGTTTCCCAGGCGTTTTACGGCACTTTCTCCGGCGCGCCCGCATATTACAACATCGAGTCCGACAAGCCGTTTCTTCTCTACGTCGGCGTCCTCGTCCCGGACCTGCGAAGCGTTCCCAGAGACGTTTCAGCGGAAGTTTACAGCTGCGTTGGAGGAAAAGTGGAGTTGCTGGCTTCGCTTGACGGCGGAGGGAATTGGACGTATTTCTGGGAGGAGTTCGCCGGAGACGGCTATTACCAGGGGCCTGAATTCAATTCCACAGTGGGCGCAGGCGCATACGTAGTAAAAGTCTTCCGACCAGGCAACGAAGGCAAGTACGCCGTCGCAATCGGGACCGAGGAACAGTTCGGGTTAGAGGACACGCTGAATTCCGTCGTGGTTTTGCCGCAGCTCAAGGTCTTCTTTGAAAAATCACCGTTCACCGCGTTCTTAAACACCATCGGCTTGTTCCTGGCGCTGCAGGTTCTGGCTGCCTTGGCCGTGGTCGCAATAGCTTTTTTTGGTTACAAGCGGCTGGCCGGGAAAAGGCCTTTGAAAAAACCCGGCCGAAAACGGGTGTAAAAAGGCATCGCGCAGCCCTTCGGCTTTTCAATGCCGGCAGCCGGCTTTTCATCAACCGCCCCATAGGGTTATAAATATATCAGGGCATATCTAAATCAGGTGGTTGGGTGTCGCTTCAAATGCAGACGCAGGTCGTCCATTACCCGACTCTGAAGACGGTGATGGCCATAGAAGAGGTGGTGCGCAAGGCGGACGTTGCGGTGAGCAGGAACCAGATTCTGGAACGGCTGCCGACGAAAGCCATGCGGTCGACGCTCAACGTGGCGTTGGATTACCTGGAAAGGCGCGGAATGGTTCTGGAAACGAAAAACGGCTTCGTGTGGACGTTCAACCCGAGCAAAAAACTGGCGCGGGCCGAGGAAAAAGGGCTAGAAGTGTGAAATCATTTCTTCCCGTAGCCGAAAACCTCGTCGTACTTTCCATGGTCCATTATGTCCAAGACGTCAAGCCAGATGGAGATTATTTCAACTTCGGTTTGTTCTCTCTGGGGCTGCCGCAATGTGTAAATCATTCGCCAGTAACCGGCCAAATCGATTTTCCACAGGTTGGTAACCCCGTACTCTTCGACATACTTCCTTGGAAACAATTTCCTTTGAACCTGCGTGCCGTAATCGTAATTCGCCTTTAACACCGCAATCTTTGAGTCAATCGACTTAAGGAGCGCCCGGTGGAACGACCCGCCAACGCCCTTTTCCCCCTCTTTCCTCACCGCCTCCTGCAAACTCAAGTACTCGGCCATAGCCTCGCCAACCAACTTCACGACAACACGTTTCTCCACCATGAGCCAAGGCACTGGAACTCGGATAAAAACCGCGCCGCCACATGCTTTCCAGTGGCTTCCGCAGCGCCGTCCGCGCGGTTTTTAATTCCCCGCCCCCAAACCACTTTCACCATTCGGATCCAGGGGTGATAGAATGGACTTCAAGAAAATTTCAGACACAGTATGGGAACTCCCCGCACAAGGGGAAATGAAGGTTCCCGTAAGGGTTTACGCAGACGAGCAGTTGCTGGCCCAAATGCAGCGCGACCGCAGCATGGGGCAAGCGAAAAACGTTGCAACCCTTCCGGGCATAGTAAAAGCGTCGTTCGTGATGCCTGATGGGCACGAAGGTTTCGCAGTCTCGGTTTGAAGCCGGCACTGTGCCTTTAACGGTTTTCCCATCGGTGGCGTCGCTGCGTTCGACATGGACAAGGGAGTTGTTTCGCCGGGCGGCGTCGGGTACGACATCAATTGCGGCGTGCGCCTAGTGTCCACGCTAATGGAAGCGAGCGAAATAAAGCCCAAGCTCAGGGAACTCATCAACAAGATGTATGAAAACGTGCCCGTGGGAGTCGGGTCAAAAAGCCGCATCAGGCTCAACCCAAAGGAACTCGACGACGCGACGAAGCTCGGCGCCAAGTGGGCGGTGGAAAAAGGCTATGGCGTTGAAAGGGACTTGGAGCACTGCGAGGAAAACGGCACCATAGCCGGCGCAGACCCGTCAAAAGTCAGCGATACTGCAAAAAAGCGGGGCGGGCCCCAGTTCGGCACCCTCGGCAGCGGCAACCACTTTTTGGAAGTCCAAAAGGTGGACAAGATTTTCGACCCCGTAGTCGCAAAAGCGTTCGGCATCACCCACGAGGGGCAGGCAACTGTAATGATTCACTGCGGCAGCAGGGGCTACGGGCACCAAATCTGCGACGATTACATCCGCACCATGCTGCAGGCGAGCCAGAAATACAACATCAAGCTCGCAGACGCCGAACTCTGCTGCGCGCCCCTCTCCTCGCCCGAGGCGAAGGACTACATGGGTGCAATGAATTCCGCAGTCAATTACGCGTTCTGCAACCGCCAAGTAATCATGCACTGGGTCAGGGAGACGTTCACCTCCGTTTTCAAGCGCGGGTGGGAATCCATGGGCCTCGAGCTCGTTTATGACGTGTGCCACAACATCGCGAAAATCGAGGAGCACGACGTGGACGGCCAGAAAAAGAAGTTGTGCGTGCACCGCAAGGGCGCAACGCGCGCGTTCTGGAAAGGGAGACCGGAAATCCCGAAGAGTTACGCCGCAGTGGGCCAGCCGGTGATAATCCCCGGCACGATGAACACCGCGTCTTACCTTTTGGTTGGCACCGAGTCCGCTGCTGAAACGTGGGGAACCGTGTGCCACGGCGCCGGCAGGGTGATGTCGCGCCACGAGGCGCTGAGGCAGTTCAGGGGCATTGACGTGTGGAAGAAAATGGAAGCCGAAGGCATGGCCGTGAAAGCCCCGACGCCCCAGAGCCTGGCCGAGGAAGCTGGAGGGGCCTACAAGAACGTGGACAACGTTGTTGCGGCAGTGGAAAAAGCCGGCCTCAGCAAAACAGTTGCGCGCATGGTGCCGATGGGCGTCATAAAAGGCTGAAAGGAAAGGGCGTCCAAGAATACATTTAAAAGACGTTTTCCATAATCCCTTTACTGGTGGTTTTAATGGCCAACGTTTCAATAAACGCGTTGTATGACAAGCTGTTACAGGTTGAGAAAGAGGTCGTGGAATTGCGGCATGCGCTAATTCCTGTCGAAAAAATTTCCGCCAAGGAACACGATGAACTCGATTCTATCTTCAAGGAAATGCGGCGCGGAAAGGCCGCGCCATGGCGTCAGGCACTCAGAGCGTGAGCGCCTTGTTTGCAGTCCTTTTGAGCAATAAGGCGAAAAAACAACTGCGCCAAGCAGACCCTGAAATACGGTCAAGGGCGGGGAAATTGTTTGAAACGCTCGAGCGAGAGCCCGTTCCGGCAAACGAGTACGATGTCAGGAAAATAGAGGGAAGGGACGAAACATACCGCATACGCTTGTCAAGCTTTCGCATAGTTTATCGCGTGCAGTGGAGTGAAAAAACCATTTGGATAGCCAAAACGGAAAAACGCTCAGAAACGACATATGACTGAAAAACGCCAACGACGCCCTCCGGCAGTTCAGGGGCATTGACGTGTGGAAGAAAATGGAAGCCGAAGGCATGGCCGTGAAAGCCCCGACGCCGCAGAGCCTGGCCGAGGAAGCTGGAGGGGCCTACAAGAACGTGGACAACGTCGTGGCTGCTGTTGAGAAAGCGGGCCTCTCGAAAACCGTGGCGCGCATGGTGCCGATGGGCGTCATAAAAGGATGACCACGAAGCAGGCGGAAGGCGGGCCAAATGCTTGTTTGCGCTCTTAGCCACTGGAAACCACGCCGCAGTTTGTTTTTATAGGCGGGTGGCGAAGGGCTTTTCGTTTCAAGCAAATTGTTTGGGGTTGAGCGCGTGGTTTACGAGGTTGTCGTTCACGAAAAAGCGAGGCGCAAGTTCGACAAGCTTAGGGACACAGTGCTGAAAGAGAGGCTGCAGGAGTTGTTCAAACTCCTTTCAGAACCCTTCAACCTGGACACGGTGAAAATAAAGGGGGAAGAAAACGTTTACCGGACTAGGATAGGAAAGTACCGCGTTTTGGAAGTAATAAGAGACGGAATGGTTTACGTCGTGGATTTTGACCACCGAGGCAAGATTTATAAGAAGCTTTAAGGAAATTTGGTTGGTGTGCTGAATGGAAAACGTTTACGTGACAGTGCAGGAATTCAAGAAACTGGAGAATCAGGTCAAGGCGCTTTTGGAAGTCCACGAGTCAGATCTTGTGCTGAGCGCGCGTGAAAAGAAGCTGGTTGAAGAAGTGAAGGCGGACCTCGGGCACGGCAGGCTCAAAAAGTTCACCAATGCGACCGAGCTCTGACGCACCGCCCCGGTTGACTTGCGTCGAGTCCCGGCTTTTTTCTTTGGCGGCGCTTCGTCACGCTTTTCGCAGCTTTTGGGTTATTTTCACGAGGCCCTGCGTCACTGCCGCGGATTTTTCCGCCACTTGCTTCACGAGCGCCGCGTCGATTTCAACCCTTTCGCTCGGCTGGACAGTCCCCTTGCGCGGCTGCAGCTTCACTTTCCCGGCCGGCGCCTCTATGACGGGCTCGTAGTGAGCGATCTTGTTCCTCACGCGCCTGATTGACTCCGCCGCATTGAACACTTCATTCACGTCCTTCGCCGGGATGCCTTCCTGTTCGCAAATCTTTTTGAACAAGCGGTTCTTTTTCTCGAAATCAAGGAACTCCGCCAAAAACAAGTCGTTGAGGAGCCCGGCCTTCTTCTCGGCCCAGCCCGCGAAGTAGCCGGCGATGAACAAGTCCAACCGCGTTTCCGCAAACACGCCCGCGCGCAAAATATCGCCGCAGGCGGCGTTGAACTCCCGCATCCGTTCGTCAAGAGAAGCCATTGTAAAACCCACGCGCCCCGCGAATAAAAAACAAAGCCCCGCCCCCGCGGCCGAAGCACCCTTGTTTATTTCAAGCCGGTTTCCTCAGCGTGAACGTCCCCGTTCCCGGGTTCAAGTCAAACGTCCCAGTGATGACTGTCGCGGAAACCGATGTCGGGACGAGCGCGATGCTCCCTATCCTCCCTCCGAAGTAAGAGGGGTTCTTTGAATCAAACCACTTGCCCGGCATGAGGACATCGGTTTTTGCCCCCAGGTAAATGCGGTTGTCGTGCACGTTTATCTTGAGGGCCACTTTCGAAACCGAGCCGCCCCCGGCGCCGAAATCCAAGCTGCTGCACGCCTGGGTCACCGACTCCATTCCGCTCCATTCCCCGTCCTGCTCCTCCCACTCCCCGATGCTCCCATCCGGTTCAAGGGCTTTCACGAGGCTCCGCGGGACAGTGAAGCGCGCGATCCAAGTCCCTTCCAGCTTTCCATCATGAGCCCCGCCGGCGGCGTTGCACACGAACCTCGCTGTCGTGAAGTCGCCGAGCCACGTCTCTGGCTTGTCCGCGCCCAAGCCTCCGGGAAGCGAAGTCGGCAACAAGCCCCCCGGCTCCTCCGGCGTTGGAGACGCCTCTTTGGGAGTGGGAGTGGGCTGGTCGTC
This sequence comes from Microcaldota archaeon, assembly GCA_026396285.1. Lineage (GTDB taxonomy): Archaea > Micrarchaeota > Micrarchaeia > Norongarragalinales > JAPLXB01 > JAPLXB01. Next base: position 3,135 of record JAPLXB010000054.1, on the reverse strand, counting down.
CCTCTCGCACGGCTTCCTGCACGAGGCGTCCGAAGTGATTTGCCCCCAGTTCCCGGTGCGCGCGTCGCACGCGCGGAAAGCGAATTTGCCGCTGCAGGTCATGCCGGTCGAACAACAGGAACTCGCGCACCTGGTGCCGTCGTCATACCTGCAGCCCCTCAACGCCACCGGCTTTTGAGCAGTCACCGGTTTCGCCGGCGTCGGCGTAGGAACAACAGTCCCTCCAGGCGGCTTGGTTGGAGTGGGCGTTGGCGTCGCTTCGTTCGGAAGGACTTCAAGCGCGTCGCGTATGCTGAAAACACCGTCAATCGCGTCCCCGACCGCGTTCCCCATCTCCGCGGCGGCCCCGGTCGTCTCCGAATACGCTCCAAGGGCGCTTATTGCGCCGGTCCTCAACAGGGACATTAGCTGCTCTTCGATTTGCTTCACGCCCGTGACAACCATTTCCTTCGCTCCCGGCGCGTCCTGCCCGAGCGTTCCTCCGACGAGAATCAGGCCCGCGCCGCCGATGAGCGTGACTGAAAGCAAGATAGAGCCCGCGATCGCGGAAGCCGGCAGCCCGAAGGCGAGAACGGCGATGCCTGCGGCGATTCCGGCCGCCCCGCCGACCACGCCGTACCCGGCGGTGAACGCCTGCACGGACTTGCAGTTCATTGAAACAGTCGAAGCCCTGACGTACCCGTGGGAGTCCGCGCCCCGGTAATTGCCTGTGCCGATGTCTTCCTGCCAGCTCCCCGCCTCCTGTTCCATGCACCCGCCCGGCGAGAAAAGCAGTTCTGACGGCGCGCCCTCCAGCGAGACCGCTTGCGCCGGGTTTGCTTGGGCCATCAACTGGGCGTAAATCATCCTGTCAGCGCCGGCCAGCACTTCCTTGTCCACTATAAGGGCTTCTCCGCCTGATTTGCCGAGCACGAAACTCGCCTGCTTCCCGTCCACCACGTTGCGCACCTGTGCAGCGATTTTCTCGAACGCAGCGGCCTGCTTCGCCAGCGCGTCCCTCAAGTTTTGCGCGCCCGCAGAAGTGCCGGTGGCGTTTTTTTCAAGGTCGCGCGCGAACGAGGCAAGCGCGTCAAGATAGTCGAGCGTTACCTGGCCCGGCTTTTGCTTGGATTCCGGAAGGGCCCGGATGTGGAAGTCGATTGCGTTGGAGTAGTTCTCGTAGTTGTCGAGGCGCTGGCGCACCCTCACCTTCACGTCCCCTTCAGAAAACTTCCCGGTAGCCGTGTCAATGAACGGCGGCACCGCGACTATGACTGTGGTGGAGTTGACGAAAACAGCCGGGACTTCCACGGAATAATCCTTTCCGCCGGCGAAGCCGACGACCACGAACGACGCGCGGTCGAAGCCGGAGCCGGAGACGGAAAGGAGTTGCATTGGCGCGAGCGAGCCGGCAGAAAGGGATGAGAGGCGGACGTTGCTGCCAGCGCCGGCCAATGCCGCTTGCGTGACGCTGAACACTGCGTAAAAAGTGACTGCCATCAGGGCGAGCACGGCTAAAATCCTTTTCGGGCCGCTCTTCCACAACGGCACCCCCTTGGACTGCGCATCTTGGGACTGCGCGCGCCTTTCGACTACAGCTGCGCCGCACTCGGTGCAGTACTTCTCTCCCGGCTTCACGAGCTCCTTGCCGCACTCGGTGCAGAATTTCATCAAAACGAACACGCGGCCCGAGTTTTAAAAGAATTTGCTGCCCTTGGCGGCGGGCGCGGAAAGTTAGTGCTATAATAACCGTTTTTTCCAAGGTTTTCCCATGGCGGTGCCGAAGCGCTTTGTTTTCGTGGATTCCCGGGATTACCTGTCCACGCATGCGCGGGGACTCGATGACTTGCAGGACTATGAAAACGCCCACAGGATGTGGCGGAATGGCGCCAGGGTCTCGGACATCGCGATGGCGGTGAAGAGGGATTCCTCCACTGTCGTTGACTGGCTGAAGCGCGGGCGGATGCCGAAGAGCGTCAAAGGCCTCCGCGAAATCAGCCACCTCCTTCCACTCACCCTCGACCACCCGCTGATGCCGCGCGTGAACACGCTGGCTGCGTGGGCTTTTGCAAGCGGCAACGTCAAGGGCGGGAAAAGGCGCTATGCCGCGTACTTGAATGCGAAAAAAGAGCAGTTTCCCGAACTAAGCAGGGTTTTGCACGGGCTCGGGTTGGAACCGGTTTTCTCGCGGCCCGGGCGGCAAACCATCCGCTTGGGCGAAAAGTCAAGCCATTTTGCGCGCATCATGCACGCCCTGGGGCTGCCGGCGTCGGAAAGGAAGGCGCGGCAGGAACTCGCGCTGCCCGCGTACCTTACCCGGCTTTCAAGAGGGCTGTTGCACAACACCATTGCCAAAAAAAGGGAAGCGAGGGCGCGGGCGCTTGTCCAGGATTTTGTCGCAGTCCTCTTGGCCAACAAGCTGAACAGAGTGACTCAAAAGCACTGGGTGCTGAGGATGCATTACTCGCCCACGCAAAAGGCCGGTGAACGCCTCGGGCGGCAGGCGCTTGAAGCAATGCAGGCGGCTGCGCCGGAACTTGGGCTGGGCGCGCCAAGCCTCCGCGTAGTCCACGACAAGGCGAAGAAAAGGTGGCAGCCGCACATAGTCCTGGACGGGAAGGCAGTCGGCATTTTGGAGAAAAAATATCCGCGGCTGCTGAAATACGGTGCCTGAAGGATTTTCCAGCCGGCTTCCCTTTTTACGCGCGCCTTTTCATCCACGCCCACATCACGATTGCGCCGGCGAGTGCCGCGAGAACCAGCGCCGCAACCACTTCAATGAGTGCTGCCGTGTCGGGGCTGAGGGAATCAAGCGGGTTCGTGAAAACATAAGGCATCGGCGAAGGCGGGGCCGAAGGCGCGCCGCTTGAATTCGATTGGTTGGCTGGCTGGCTTACAGTGATGCCGCCCAGCGAGCCTTTCGGCGAAGGGGATGCGGAAATTGACGGCGAAGGAGTTGCTGCGGGGGGCGTTGAAGACGGCAGGTTCATCACTGTTGCTTGCGGGGACGGCGAGGGCGTGGCTGACGGCGTGGGCGTCGCGTTTGAAACCTCGGACTCCGGGTTGCCTGAATACCTGAGTTCAAGGACGTCGCCGACCTTCGGCACATAGCAACTGATGCCGACGTCTGACAGGTTGCCGTTGGCGTAGAAACCG
>JAPLXB010000016.1 GCA_026396285.1 Microcaldota archaeon | reverse complement strand
TCGTCTTCCTTGTCGCTGAGCGTGAGCATGTTCATGGGGTCGCGCTTGCTCATCTTCGCCTCGCCGTTTAGCGCCCTGAAGGTCTTGTGGTACGTGGCCGCTGGGAGCGAGAACCCGAGTTCGTCCCTGAACTTGTACGCTATGTCCCTCGTGAACCGGATGTGCGGGTCCTGGTCTATGCCGACCGGCACGACAACGTTATGGTACGCGCCGAAAGTATTCAACTGCGGGTGGAGGATGTCCCCTGCCTGGACGAGCACGCTCTGGTAGAGGCCGAGGTTCTGGTGCCCGTACAACGCTTCAAGCGTGTTCAAAGTAGTCTTGCGGGAAAAGAGGAACGCGAGGTTGGAAACGATTTTTTGCTCGGACTGCTTGTAAACGACCGCGTTTTTCTCGTCCAGCCCCAGCGCAAGCAGGTCCGCCACGTTGTCGACGGCCACTTCGGCGCCCTTGTCCACTGGCATCCCGTTGTCCGCGTACGCCTCCAGGTCCGCGACGCAGTAGAACGCCTTCGCCTTCAACTCATTTTGGATGAAAACGATTTCCTCGGCAGTCATCTTGCTGCCCAGGTGGAATTCGCCGGAGGGCTTTATGCCGCTCATCACCGCGCTTTTCTTGCCTGCCGCGGCCGCGTCGAGGAACTTGTCGAAATCCCGGTGCGCGAACACTATGCCGCGGCGGAACAGGCGGTTCCTGCGCTTGAGCCTGCGGAGGAGCTTTTCGTCCACGTGCTGGAGCCCGAATTCCTTGAACAAGCCGTCGTAGTCCTTGACGAGGTCGTCGCCCCACGGGTTGATGCGTTCAGCCATTTTATCCACTTAATGGAATAAGCGCTCCTTTCTTAAATCATTTTTCTCAGCTCGGAATACACGGTGTCGCGCTTCCCGACCATTACGAAAATCACCGAGTTTTCCTCAATCGTGTAAATGATGCGGTACTGGAGGAACCGCTCGGAAAAGACGCCCGGCAAGCCCGAAAGCGGCTTGGAACGCAGCGGGTTTTCCATTATCTTCTTCATTTTCTTGTCCGCAGCCATTCTTACCGGCTTCGCGAGCCGCTCCAAGCCCCTGGAAAACCGGCCGAGTACCACCGGCTCGTAAGCTTCCATGGGCAGGCAACCGCGCCGCTCCCTTTAAACGGCGGACCGGCACTGTTTCCAGTGGCTTCCAAAAGCCTTTTATAACAAAAAGCATGATGGTTTCAGTGGTATAAATGAACATGAACGTGAAAATCGTAGGCGTGCCCGAACAGATAATCGACCGCGCGATAAAAGCGGGGATAGCGAAGACCAAGACCGCAGTGCTCATGCTCGGCGTCCTGGAGCTGGCGAACAAGTACGACCTCCTCGAGAAATGGGAGGACGAGCAGGACGCGAGGGAAGCGAAGGAAATCCTCGCCCGCATGAGGGCCGGAAAGGAAAAGGTCGTTTCGCTGGAAGAGTTCGAAAAGAGGACTGGAATAAGGCTGAAGCCGAAGGCGCGGCGCGCCCGCTGAAAGAAGTTATAAAACCAGGGAGCCAAAACATTCTCGCTGCCGGGGTGGCAGAAACGGCTGGCGAACGCTCCGCGTCCGCGGAACAGTGGGCCGGCCGCTGTTGTCCGGTATTGCGCGCGCCTCGAGCCAAAAAAAACGCTTGCGGGCAAGCGCGTGCCCTCACGGGCTTCAGGGTTCAAATCCCTGCCCCGGCGC
>JAPLXB010000044.1 GCA_026396285.1 Microcaldota archaeon | reverse complement strand
GCTGGCGCAGGCCAACGAGACGCTCCAAAAAGCGGTTGCGACGCCGACACCGGTGCCGACCGCCACCCTGGCTCCAGCCCCTTCAGGAGTATCGGGCTTCTTCAGCGGCAGGAACCTGCCATACATAATCGGCCTGGTCGTGCTCGCGCTGGTGGTGGTGAGTTTTTTCTTCACAAGGCGCACGGAAGGGATTGACTTGGAAAAGGACTTGGACAAGGTCATGGCGGACGAGGACCGCGGCCTCCTGGAAAAAGAGGGCGGCAAAAGCGACTTGGGCCCCCTTGGAAAAGACGACCGCGGCCGCGCAGGATATTCCGCTGCAAAGCCCGGCGAACCCGGTTACTCGCCGAAAACCAATTACCTCGACCGCTACAAGGACAAGGAATAAAGACAGGGAACAAAACCGCGGCGCGGGCCCCGGCGTCCAAAAAACTCTTTCCCCTAATTGTAAAAACTCCAAGCCCGGCCCCGGCATTTTAATACGCGCCGCCTACTGGTTCCCATGGGCTTCCAACTGAAAACGCTCATTTTGGTCGCTGTGGCAGCCTTCGCCGCCGGCGCCTTCCTTTCCCCGCTTTTGCCCGCACCCGCCTCACAGGCCAACGCCGGTCCCTTCACCGCCCTCGCACTCTTTTCCCCCAATGGCGCCCACTGCGTCAACGGCAGCGTGGAAGCAATCATTTCCCCGCCGGCTGAAAAGGAAATGGTCGCAGCGGTTTCCTCCGCGCGGGAAACGCTGGATATACTCCTGTTCCAGTTCTCGTCCACGGCCATGAAGGAAGCCGTGGTCAATGCGCTGGGCAACGGCGCCCGGGTGCGCATCATCCTGGAGCCGCGCGTGGACGCGAACCTCGAGACCGCGGCGTTCCTCAAGGAAAAAGGCGCCGACGCGCGGTGGGCGACGACTGACTTCGCTTACACGCACGCCAAACTGGCCATAATCGACGGCAGGCGCGTGCTCGTAGGCTCGATAAACTGGTCGAAAAACGCGCTCACTAAAAACCGCGAGGCCGAAGTGCTCGTGGACGACGCGGCGCTGGCGCGCGAGTTCCAACAGGTCTTCGAAGAAGACTGGGCCGAGGCGACGCCGGTGAAATGAGTCAGGCGCGAACCGGCTGAAGCACTGCGCGAGCCACCCTGCCTTCCTTTGCCTCGCGCTTTCCGAACTCGTAGTCGCATTCGACTGCAAACGCGTGCAGCTTCCTCACAGCCGGCGAGTCAAAATTTATCGCATACATCTTTGCCTTCGCCACCGCGCGCGTCTCTTTCAACATCCCCCGTTTCACGAGAAGCGGCACCGCGGCCTGGAGCGTGCGGTAACTCACGCCGGTTGCTTCCGCGATTGCACTAAGCGGGTAATCCCACTGGCGGTGCACCATCAGGAAATCCAGTATGCTTGGAACCGGCTTGTCGCCAAAAACGTGCCTGAGGCCCATCCAAAAACACTCCGTTATAACAATCATGATACAGCACCCGGTTTTTTAAGGTTTGCTTTTTTTACCGCATACTATGAAAAAAATTACGTATTTGCACCTTCGGGCGCTTGTGCTGGAGCGACTGTTTTCCGAGCGGTGTTTCGGACAAAAGCAGATGCTGGCTGAAAACGTGGCAAAATTCGCCCGCGACGAAAAAAAGGCGGTTGAAACAGTCATCCATAAGCTCATTGCGCAGGGGCTCGTGCTGGGCAAGAAAAAACACTATGGCATCCACGTGTGGTTAAATACGGAAAGGCTTGATGAGATACGGGAAATACTCCTTGAAAAAAGCGGGTAACGTGACTGAAATGACGCACCCCTTTGAAATCCGGGAACCGGACCGGAAGCAACTGTACGCGGTCGCGGTGCTGGCGAAAAAATTCTTTCCCTACACCCACTTGTCGTTCACCGACGTGGAGGCGCGCGTGAAAAAGGACCTGAAGTACCTTGTTGCGCGCGCAGGCGGGCAAACCATTGGCTACGTCGATTTCTCAATTGCCGCGGGCGGCGAGGCGAAAACAGGGAAAATATGGGGCCTCGCAGTAGTCGAGGAATGGCGCGGGAAGGGAGTCGGCAGGGCATTGTTGTCGCGCGCGGTCGGGGAAATAAGGAAAGCTGGGGCGGAAAGGATTGAGATGCTGACGACGACGGACAATGCGGCGGCGCTGCGGTTGTACGAAAAATTCGGCTTCAAGTACGCGGGGCACTACGAGAAGACGCTGCCCGGAAAAGAAGTCATCATAATGGCCAAGGACTCCAAGCACAAGACTTAAATACTACTCATACTTCAGTTGTATGAGGTATTAAATATGTTAAGAACAACCGTGGTTCTGGATGAATTCCTCGCTGCCAAGGTGAAGCAGATGTTCGGCGGAAACCTGTCAAAAGGGATAAACGCGCTCCTTTACGAGCACCTTTTCAGGGAAAAGAAAAAAAGCATGTTCGGGGCCCTCAAGGGAAGGGTATCGGCAAAAGACCTGGGGGAACTGCGAAGGGAAGAGGAGAGGACTGAAAAGGAACATGAAAAAATATATCGCTGACACGTACGCCTGGATTGCCTATTTTGAAAAAAACGAGGCGTATCGCGGAATAATCGAAGAGACGGAAAACCGCTTCAAGACGCCAGCGGTGGTCTTCGCGGAACTGGCAAGGATATTTCTGAGAAAACGCCTGGGTGAAAAGGAAGTGAAGGAATTGCTGGAATTCGTCCGCGACAGGAGCATAGTCATGCAAATTGGTTATGCGGAAGCGGCGCGCGCAGGACAGGTTGCTTGGAAGGAGAAAATGCCCCTTGTGGACTCGCTGATTTACGCGCATGCGTCACCGGAAGAACCGGTACTCACCGGCGACGAGCACTTCAAGAACAAGCCAAACGTGGAATTCGTTAAATAATTAAAATCAGCAGCAGTGCTGCCAATGCGGTTTACATGGACATTGAGGAAAAAATCGGGATAATCAGGGGGGCGGCGCAGGAAATCGTCACCGAGGACGAGTTGCGGGCCCTGCTCCAGCAGAAGGCCGACCCCATCGCATACGACGGCTTCGAGCCCTCCGGCCTGGCCCATTTGCCGGTCGGCGTCTACCGCCCGCTGCTGCTCAAGGAATTCATGCGCACAGGCATCAGGTTCAAGCTTTTGCTCGCGGACTCGTTCGCGTGGATAAACGGCAAGCTCGGCGGCGACCTGGAGAAAATCCGGCTCGTGGGAAAATACTTCCTCGAAGTGTGGGAGGCCGCGGGAGTGGACATGTCCAAGGTCGAGGTCGTGTGGCACAAGGACCTCTTCGATTCCGGCGACTACTGGGACAAGGTCATGCGCGTGGCGAAAAGCCATTCCGAGAAAAGGACGAAGCGGTGCCTCACCATCGCGGGCAGGAAAGAGGACGAAGTCAAGGAAACCGCGCAACTGTTCTACCCGTCAATGCAGGTCGCCGACGTCTTCCAGCTCGGCGTGGACATCTGCCAACTGGGAATGGACCAGAGGAAGGCCAACATGCTTGCCAGGGAAATCGCGCCCGCGCTCGGGTTCAAGAAACCCGTCGCGATACACCACCGCATGCTCCTCGGCTTGGACGGCTACTCAAGCGCCTCGGCCGCGGACGAGGCCGCGAAGAAGGAAATGGAGATTGAGGCGAAGATGAGCAAAAGCAAGCCCGCGACGTGCATCTTCGTCCACGACTCCGCCGACGAAATCGCCAAAAAAATGGCGAAAGCCTATTGCCCGCCAAAAATCGTCGAAGGCAACCCGGTGATGGAGTACGCGAGGGAAATCGTCTTCAGGGCTTTCCCGTCGCTGGAAATCAAGCGGGACGCGAAATTCGGCGGCACAATCCAAATGGATTCTTACGCGGCGCTGGAAAAGGAGTTCGCTGCGGGGAAAATCCACCCCATGGACCTCAAGAACGCAGTGGCCGGCTGCCTGGACGAACTCATCGAGCCGGTGCGCTCGCATTTTGAAAAGGACGCGGACGCGCGCAAGCTCTACGAGCAAGTGAAGGGATTCGAGGCGACGCGCTGAAGGCGACGCGCCGGCAGCAACTGGAAAGGAGGCGGCGGAAGGCTTTTTAACCAAATACCGTATTTGAATACGGTGATGGTTTTGAAGACAACAATTTTGCTCAGGGACGACGTGTACTCCCTGCTTGTTTCCGTGTTCGGGAAGAAAAACATCTCAAAAGGGGTGAACGAGGTTGTTTACGAGCACCTCGTCAAGGAACGGCGGCAGAAGAGCATGTACGGCGTGGACAAGCACTTGGCGGGCATGAGCCTTGACGACGTGAGGGACCATTATGAGCGTGACTTTTGACACCTCGGCATGGATAAACTACTTCACCGCGTCAAAATCCGGGCCCAAGGTGAAGAGATTCGTTGAATCCGGGGAAACCATCCTCACGCCGACGATATGCCTCATGGAATTCAAGACCAAATACGTGCGCGAAAGGGCGGAATACCAGTCAAAAATAGACTTCATTTCTTCAAGAAGCTCGCTGGTTCCGCTGGACAAGGAGATGGCATCCGCTGCCGCCGACTTGAAAATTAAATACCACCTTCACACGACTGACGCAGTCGTCTATGCCGTTGCAAGGAACTCTGATTCATTGCTGCTGACGAGCGACGCGCACTTCGCGAACCTGCCAAAGACGCGAGTCATTTGACGCGCTGTTTGTCTTCAGCCCTGTTTTTTCACGATTTTTTTAACAAATTTTTTCACTACGCCGTTCGAGGCATCCACTTCGACAATGTCCCCGTCCCTGAACGCCCGCGTGGCCGACCTCGTCCCGATCACGCACGGGATGCCCAGTTCCCTGCTCACTATGGCCGCGTGGCAAGTGACCCCGCCCTCGTCGGTGACGATGGCTGCGGCTTTCTTCATCGCGGGAACGAAATCAGGCGTGGTCATCGTCGCGACCAGTATTTCCCCGGCCCTTATTTTCCCGACGTCGCGCGGGTGGAGAATCACCCTGACCGCCCCCGTCGTTTTACCGACCGACGCGCACACGCCCCTCACTTCCCCGCCCGCGGCCCCTTCGGCGAAGAAAAGCCGGATGTACGGCTCCGCCCTCTCGCCGGATAGTACCGTGATTTTCTCGCCGCCGAAAGCAACGCACGCAGTCGAACGCCTCTCCAATTCCTTGAGCGACGGCGGCTTTCCGCCAGCCAGCGCCTTCTCCACCTCTTCCGGGAGCGCCACAGTCAAAAGCCGCGCCGGAATCCCGGTTTCCTCGCTGATGCGGGGAAACAGCGCGCGCTGGAGGAAAACATGGGACTTCGTGCAGATTTCCTTCTTGTAGTCGGTTATCGTTATCGTCTTCTGGAGCGCGGTGAAGAGCCTCCGCGTCTCCTTGTCCAGCCCGAGCCGCCGCGCCAGCGCATCCTGCCTTTTTTTGACGACCCGCGCCGGCAGGAACTTCTTTACCGCGCCCCTGCGCACGATGTCGCTGATTTCGCCCGCGAAGTGCCCGGCGCCCCACGTTTCCGGCCCCACGTAATTGAACGGAATCCACCCGAATTCGTCCGAGCATTTTTCCAGCCTGGAATGGAACGCGGGAAAACTTTCCCTGAGTTTTTGGACAAGCGCGCCTCCCTTCTCCCCGAGGAACGCTTCCCTGAGCCCGCGGTTTTCCATCGCCTCGGAAGCCAGAGCCGCGAGCCCCTTCTCCTGCCTCGCGGAAAAAGAGTCCTCAAGCGCCGTGGAAAGGAGCGCGAACGCCTCGTTCACACCGCCGCCGGCCTTCGCCCTCAACTCGCCCATAAGCCGCGCCTCCAGTTCCTGGGACAGGCACAGCATCGGCGGGACGACAACCAGCCCGAAGTCCTCGTACAGCCCAAGGTATTTCCGGTAAAGCGACCGCAGCTTTTTCCCGGAGGCGCCGCGGAGTTTTCCCGGAACGAGTTCCCGCGAACAAAACGAGAGCAGCTTGCGCGCCTTTTCCTTCCCCTCCCTCTCGAGCCGCGCCATGAAAAGCGCGTCCTTTTCCGCGCACGCGAGCATCCCGCGGCCGATTGCGTCGTAGGCGGTCTTGGGGTAGTAAATCCATTTCTCGACCGCGCCGTTGATGACGCCGACGTGCGCCTTCAGCCGCGCGCCATACCTTCTTTCAACCGCCTTGAACGCCAGCGGCCTCCCCACGTTCGTCACCGGGATTATTCCGACGTTGGGCCTGGCGCGGAACTCGAAGAAGTCGCCTTCCAAAAACTCTTTTTCCACAGGACCACCAAATTACCGACGCAGGCGAATTTCCCGATCAGGTCGCGGCAGCGAGCAGAAGCGGGTACAGTATCGTCGCGTCCCCGTGCACGGTCACTTCCCGCGCCTTTTCCTTGATTTTCCCCCAGCTCTTCGCCTCGCGCGTTTCAGCGCCGCTCAGCGAACCATCCCATTCCGAAGCGGTCGTGACGTACACCGCCTTGTCCAACCCTCCCCTCAGGATGTTGGAGGCGATGGTGAAGTGCTTGGACGGCCCGCCGCCCAAAACGATTGCGCCCGTGCGCTTCGCCAAGAGCACTAGCGGCGCGAGTTCCCTTAAGTCAGCCAACTCGTCTATGATGAAGTCGGGGTGGTCCTGGCGGAAGAAGTGGAGTTGGAGCCCGAGCGCGGAATCAATGAGGCACGGCGAATAAACCGGCACCTTTTTTTGGCGGCACCAGTAAAGGAACGAGTTCTTGTCCCGTATCTCGCCGGCCATTTCGGCCACGAGCCTGCTCGGGGCAATCGTTTTCTGCCTTTTGCACACGCGCCCAAACACCGGCTGGACCTTTTTTTCAAACAACTCGTAGCGGGCGGTGGGGATGAAAACGTTCCCGAGCCTGTTGACTCCCTTCCTGTGGAGCGCGGCGTCGTCGGCGTTGAAGTCGCCGATGAAATAAGGCTCGAAGGACTTGATGAAGTCGTGGTCGATGGCGCCGCCAGTGGTCACGACCGCGTCCACGAGGCCCCGCCTGATGGTTTCCGCTATTGCGCCGCGCAAGCCGCTTGCGACCATGTTGGCGGTGAAGGAAAGGAACGTGAAGCACTCCCTGTCGGAAAAGATTTCCCTTGAAATGCGCGCGGCTTCCGCCAGTTTCGTCGCCTGAAAACCGCTTGACCCCATGCCTGTGACGAGTTCCTTGACCGACCGCGCCATGCACGGGTTTGAGTCAACCACCGGAAAGCCGAAGCCTTTTTTTCCCTTCGCCACCTTCATCGAAACCACCTGAAAAAACCAAGCAGAATCAAGCGCACGTCAGCGCCTTTTCGCCGCAAGCATCGTGTGCCTGAGTTCCTTCAACCGCATCCTCACGAACGGGGAAACCGCGGGCGGCCTCGCGCCGGTCAACGACTGCTGGATGACTGCTCCCAAGTAACCGCGTGCGGGGTAGCCACGAGCCGGGCCTGCCGCTGTTGCCGGCGCCGCAAAGCGCTGCCGGACTGCAGTCAGCAGTGCCCGCGTCCGCCCGGATTCCGCTCCTGCGCCGAAGCCTCCGGGAGCGGCCGGCCCCTGCACTCGCGTGAATTCCTCGACTGCCCTGCGCCTCAGCATTTGCTGGAGGTTTTGGCGGGCCTTGTCACCCATTTTCAAGTCCTTTCCCAGGCCTAAAAGGTATGCGCCCGTGAAACCGAACGGCAACGGGGACAACGCGAGCGCCAGCGACGGGTGCCTTGCCACGAGCCCGATGGTCTCCTCCTTCACGCGCTGGACCATGCTTTTTTTCCCAGCGCGCTCTGGCTGTACTGGCTTCAGAAATGCCGGCATGAACAGGTTTTGGGCGCCGGTGGTTAAAAAACCGCTTGGCGTCAGAGGCGCGTCCAGTCCTCGTAGCCGGGGAAGCCGCGCGCCTTTACCACGAGGGCGTCTTTTTCCTTGCGGGCCTCTATTATGCCGTCCATCAGGTGCTCGAGGACGACCACGGTTTTTTCGTCATGCATGCCTTCCTCGAGGGTGAAGAGCGCGCTGCCGCCGCCTTTCTTGACTTTGGCGACGATGACTTGCACGAAGCGGCCGACCGCGTCCGCGCTTGAATACATTAGCAGCGTTGAAAGGGACTTGAAGACGAGGGCGTGTTTTTTTTCCTGCGCAAGGAAACCCCTCTGCGCCTCGGAGAGGGCGACGCTGATTTCGTTGAGTGCCAGCGGGCCCGAGAGCCTCTTGACTCCGGGCGCGGGCGGCGCTTCCTCCGCGAGGGACGTGTAGCAGTCCATGAACTTGACGTTGTCGCCGAAGAAGATTTTGCGGCCCACCAACTGTTTTTTCAAGTCCTCCGGGGACTCGTCGGTGGTGACGAAAACCACTCCCTGGCCTTTGGCGAGGGCTCCGGCCACGTAGGAGAAGACGAGGTCTTTTGCGCCGGAGAGCGGGGGGCTGACCATCACGAGTGCTCCGCCGTCCGGGAAGTGGAATTCGTTGGCCAATGCAATCACTTGCTTAAATCACGGGGTTTTCTTTTAAAAAAACGCCGGTTCCTTTCCGCGCCTGCCAGCGCACCTGCCCTGGTTTTTCCTTTTGCCCGGGACGGCGGGGTCCAAGTCCGTTTTGCACCAAGTTTTTGCCGCGTCAAAAAACGCGTTTCTGCTCCCCCCCCCACCTTTAAAGCACTGTACAGGATCGTCAGGGCGGTGAGGAAAACTGCGAGTTCAAGGGTCTGGTACAGGCTGGTTGCGGCCTCGCCGAAGGCGACCGGCACACCCATTTCGTCAAGCACGAGCAGCACCGAAGCGAGGAACAGGATGCGCCAGGCCAGCTTGAATCTTGAGGCGTTCAGGAAATACACGGCCTTCAGCTTCCGCTTGTTTCCTTGCGCCAGGGCCACGAGGAGGACCATGAAAGTGCACACTACTGCGAGGCCGACGTTGAACAATTTTATCAACAGCACTGTTTCCAAGCGCATCACTTCCCCGGGGCCGGCGCGGCGCCCTTTTTTCGGTACCTGGACAGCGCGGCGTACAGGAGGTAGACGCCGACGAACAGCACGAGCGTGACTATGACTTCGCTGAGTCTGCCGAGCGTTTCGTCGGGCGGGTACAGGTACACGACCTGCTGGAGCGCCACCGCGATTGTTGCAATGAATATCGTGTTCCACGCGAACCGCACTCTGCCGGCGTTCAGGAAATAGGCGGCCTGCATCTTGCGGTTGTCGCGGTGGAGGGACTGAATTAGATAGACTGTCGCGGCGCACGCGATGGTCAGGACGACTGCGACGGCCTGCAAAACGTCGGAAATCGTGATGTTCATCCAGCCGCCCCCGTTCCCGTGTTTTTCCCGCCTTCGATGGTCGCCTGCGCCCGTGATACGCGCGTCGAGTACTTGTTTATCACAGCGTATATGAGGTAAAAGCTGGCGTCTAGGAAAACCATGGCCACGACGAGGAGGAGCTTGTATGCGGCGTCCATGGGAACTAAGAGGCTGCGGACGAGCGCGGTGAAGGAAGCGATTTCGCTGATTGAAAACGGGGTTGCGAGAATGACGGTTACCGCAAGAAGCACCGAACCGACGAGCAGGAGCTTCCACGCGAATATTAGCCGGGCGTTGTTAAGGGCGAAGATTGCCGGGAGTTTCTTGACCTGCCGCGGAAGGGCGACGGCAGTCAAGTAAATCAGCAGCAGCACGGCGGCGATGAGGAACACTACAAGCAAGTCCAGGAAATCGTCTGCAAAGATTGACAGGTCCATATTCAAAATCTCCTTTTTTGGCAGTCACCTTGAATGGAATCAACGCACATTAACGTGTTCATGGAAACGGTTGCCGTATTTTGAGAGGGACTGGTACATGACGAGGCACGCCGCGAGTAGGAAAGCCGGCCCCAGGACGACGAAGTCGTTCGTGGACGCCGTAGGGGAAAAAAGGTTCATGACCAAGGAGACCGCGAATATGAACTCCGCCACAAACATCAGGCCCCAGCCCAGGGCCATTCGCCGGTAGTTGAGGAAAAGGACGGCACTGAACAGTTTTTTGTTGCGCTGCGCCAGGGAAATCATCAACAGCAATACGCACGACGCAAGGACCATGGCAAGAATCAGTATGTCCACAATCAGCGTGTTTTCCATGCATTCACCTCTTGGCTGGCGGCCGGCGTCCCCCGACGCCTTTGGCGAGCGCCTGCCTGAAGACGAGCAAACCGGTGATGGAAATGACTAAACTAAGTGGCTGGGCCAGCGCGTAAAACGCTTCAGTAAGCTGCGTCCGCGCCACCAGGAGAATCACGGAGGCGGCTGCGAAT
>JAPLXB010000009.1 GCA_026396285.1 Microcaldota archaeon | reverse complement strand
ATCGAGCGCTTCGGGGGCCCGGAAAAATTCAATGCGAGGAGGATATCCGAAAAGCACCTCGTGGTCAGGGCCGACGCAGGCGTGGACTTCGATAAACTCGTTGAAATGGCGGGCCCGAAAGCATCGTACTGGAAAACGAACGTGTGGCGGGGGAAACCGAAATGGTGGCGGCTGCCGTAAGCGGCTGCGGCTCACGTCCCTTCGGAAAACGACTTCAAGTACGCTACTTGTTCGGGCGTAAGGCGTTCAAGCCCCAGTCCATGGGCTTTTAGTTTGAGTTCCGCAACTGTGTTGTCAATTTCCTTGGGCACATCGTAAACCCTGTTCTCGCTGAGCTCGTCTTTGTTTTTGGCGATATACTCTGAGCATAGGGCTTGGTTGCTGAAACTCATGTCCATTACGTCACTCGAGTGACCCTTCGCGCACGCGAGGTTCACCAGCCTGCCTTGGGCTAGTACTATTATGCGCCGGCCGTCTTTCAGGGCGTATTCTTCGACGAGCGGCATCATCTCGCGCTTGAACTTCTTGATGGAATCCAGGTCCTTCAAATTCAATTCTATGTCAAAATGGCCCGAGTTGCACACTATCGCGCCGTCCTTCATTAACTCGAAGTGTTCCTTGCGTATCACGTGCTTGTTTCCAGTCACGGTTATGAACAGGTCGCCGGCTTTGGCCGCGTCCTTCATGCTCATGACCATGCAACCGTCTAAGTGCGCCCTCAATGCTTCCACGGGGTTTACTTCGACGACAATAATCTTGGCACCCATGCCCCTGGCGAACTTGGCGACTCCCTTGCCGCAATTACCATACCCCACTACAACTATGGTGCTGCCGGGTATCATAAAAGTCGTCGCGTTCATTATGCCGTGGAGCGTGCTTTGTCCCGTTCCAAAGTGATTGTCAAAGAGACACTTCGTCGGCGTGTCGTTGACTGCGATGACGGGATATTTGAGCGCGCCGGCCTTCGCCATCGCCCGCAAGCGGATGACGCCGGTGGTCGTCTCCTCCTGGCCCGCCCACAAGCCCGCAATCAATTCGGGGCGCTTGGAATGAATCGCGTTGATCAAGTCTGCGCCGTCGTCAACAGTGATGTTCGGCTTCACGTCCAGCGCCTTGTTCAAGTCCTGGTAATACTCGTCGCCGGACTCGCCCTTGGCCGCAAAAACGGGAACGCCTTCCTTCGCGAGCGCGGCAGCCACGTCGTCCTGGGTGCTCAACGGGTTGGAGGCGCACAGCCTGACTTCGGCCCCGCCCGCGATCAGCGTGCGGACAAGCGCCGCAGTCTCCTTCGTGACGTGCAGGCACGCGGCGATTTTCACGCCCTTGAGGGGCTTTTCCTTGGCAAACCTCTCCCGGACAATCATGAGCACGGGCATGTGGGCCTCGGCCCACTCGATGCTGGCCGCTCCCTCGGCCGCCAGTGAAATGTTTTTGACCCGGTAAGCCACTAAAACCACCCTTGAAGCAAATCCCTTTTCAGCCCTTCCCCTTTTCAAAAAGCTTTCCCATCGCGTTCCCGCAGAACCTGCACAAGCCGAAGCGCTCGTCCACGCACGCGGCGTGCTCCCTTCCCTTCCCGGCCCACCGCCCGCACCGCGGGCACTGGAACCGGAAGCACTTGGAAAAGTTTATTTCCCGCGCAAGGTTTTTAACCAATTCCCTGTCCCGCGCAGGCGCGGCAACGTCCCTGCCAGCCAGCGCCGCCCGCTTCACCCTCTTCTCATCAGCCATCATTTCCTCGGCCTCGGTGCGCGGCACCTCGCCCGGCAACCCGTAAACGGTTTTTTTGCACTCGACCCCCCTGCCGCAGACGTCGCAAAACAATTC
This sequence comes from Microcaldota archaeon, assembly GCA_026396285.1. GTDB lineage: Archaea > Micrarchaeota > Micrarchaeia > Norongarragalinales > JAPLXB01 > JAPLXB01. Next base: position 14,236 of record JAPLXB010000009.1, on the reverse strand, counting down.
CACAAGATACCGGTAAGTCACGCGCGCATAGCCCTTGTGCACGATTGGAATCCCGCCCAAGCGCCCGAACTCGTAGCCCGCGACGCGCAACCCCATGGGCGGGTGCTCGCCCCGCTCGCGGACTCGGGCAAAAACCGGTTGCTCGGCGACATACTCGTCCAATTGGACGCGGGTCATGACGAAAGTAAAGCCCAAGCGATTTTAAAGCGCTGTGCGATGACGCTTTCATGATAATCGTTTTCTGCGGCCTCCCTGGCACGGGCAAGAGCGTGGTCGCGTCCGCGGTTGCAAAGCGCACCGGCGCAGCCCACGTCGTTACCGACGCAGTCCGGCGCAAGCTGTTCCTGCACGCCGGCTTCGCTGAATTCAAGCGCCTCGGAAACAAGTTCGTTTACGACGTCGAGCGCGCGCACGCGGGCCGCGAACTTTCGGCGGAGGCGCAGAGGATAATGGACGCGCAGAGGGAAGTCGTCTACAACGCCTTCTTCATGCTCGCCGATGAACTCTCACGCGCGGGAAAAGACATCGTCTTGGACGCCACGTTTTACCGCGAGGCGCACAGGCGGCGGGCGCTGGCGCTTGCGCACAGGCTCGGCCAAAAAATCTTCTTCATCCAAACCGTGTGCCCGGACGAAATCGTGCTGCGCCGCATGGAAAACCGCGGGAAAAACAGCATTTCAAACGCGCGCTACGCGGTCTACCTGCAGTACAAAAAGACCTTCGAGCCCCTCCGCGGGCCGCACACCCTCGTGGACACCACCCACCCGTTGCACGAAAGCGTGGACTACGTGCTCGGAAAAATCAGGTGGCGCAAATGAGCGAACTCCAGCAGCGCGTTTTCGCGGCGCTTGAAAAACCCGGCGCATACCCCCACGACGCCCGCAGGCCCGTGCGTTTCAAGGAAACCCACGTGTCCCGCGTTTTCCTCACCGGCAAGTTCGCTTACAAGGTGAAGAAGGAAATGCAGTGGAGCATGGTGGACTACTCCACCATTGAAAAACGCCGCGCATTCTGCGAAAAGGAACTCGCGCTCAACAAGCCGTTGTGCAGGGAAATGTACCTCGCCGTCGTGCCGATCGTGATTGACGCAAAAGACAACGTGGCGGTGCTGGACGAAAAGCAGGCGAAAAAACAGGAAAAAAATCCCGGGGCATTCGGGGAAACAGTTGAATACGCGCTGAAGATGCTCGAGTTCCCGCAGGAAACCATGCTTTCGGCAAAGCTCAGGCGCGGGGACAACGACGCCGGCGCCGCCCTCTTCAAGGGCATTGCCTCGCGGCTCGCGGCATTCCATTACTCGCAGCCGACCGGCGGCGAAATCAACGCGAGCGCGGCGCCTGAAAAAATCACGGCGCGCTGGAACGATGACTTCCGAGTCGCTGGCCAGAACAGGCGCCTCAACCAGCAGTTCGTCTCAAGGGTGCACCACTTCATTGAAACCCACCGCGGCCTCCTCGAGCAAAGAATCAGGGAAGGGCGGGCGAGAGACTGCCACGGGGACGCGCATACCGGCAACGTTTTCGTGCCCAAGCGCGGCAAGTTTTTCCTTTTCGACCGCATCGAGTTCGACGACTCGCTGAGGTGGGGGGACTGCGCGCGGGACGCGGCGTTCATGGCAATGGACCTGGATTTCCTCAAGCGCCCGGACCTCCGCGAGGTTTTCGCGGCCGAATACGCGCGGCGCGCCCGCGACAAGACCGTCGGCGAAATCCTGCCCTTCTACCAGGCGTATTACGCTTTCGTGCGCGGCTTCGTCAACGACTTGCGGGCGGCGCAGGAAAAGGACCGCGACGCGGCCCTCAAGGCGAAAAAAGCGGCCAACGCGTATTTCCGGCTCGCCGAATCCTGCGAGTTCTGAACCGCGTGCGCGGGGGCCCGGAAGCGCGTTTTGCAAAAGAAAGGACTTTTATTCCCCTTTTTTCCTAGCTAATCATGCGTTTTGTGACTGGAACCATTTGGCTGGCGGTAATCAGCCTCTTCCTACTGTCCTCTTCTGCGGCCATCGACCTCAGAACCCACCTCTCCACGTGTGCAGGCGACCTTTCCACGCCAGGCGGAAGCTACGTGCTGGACCAGAACGTCAGCGGATACAACCTCGACACCGGCAGCTGTTTCAGAGTCACCGCCGACAACATCATCTTGGACTGCGGCGGCTACGCCCTCAACGGCATCAAAGTGAATGAAAGCAGCCAGATTGACGGAATTGATGTTTCGGGCAACAACGTGACGGTCACGGGATGTGAAGTAGCGAACTATTCGTATGGAATTAACGTCGAGGCGGATCTCGCGACAATCAAGAACAATACCATCCACGACATCGTGGAAGGGGCCGTCAACATTGAATGGGTGGACGGCGACAACGCCACCATCTTCAACAACACGATATATTCTGCATACTACGCAGTGTATGACCCGCAAGGACACGATTTCCTGAACGCCTCGTTCAACTCGATACGCGATGCAGTCCACGGCATCAACGTCATTGGAAACAACACCGTGATTTCATTCAATTCGGTTAGCGACGGCATCGAGGAAGGCATCTCCTGGAGCCGGGGATGGAACGGCACCGTGTCCAACAACACGCTCTACAATTGCACTCTGTTGTCCACCAGTTATGGCGGCGCCATCCAGTTGTACCAGACACACAATGCCATAGTGTCCGGCAACAACGCGTCGTTCGGCCAGATGGGAATCGATCTTCTTAATACGTTTAACTCCGTGCTGCGGAACAACGTGGCCAACAACAATTCGCTGATGCAGTTCAGCACTGGCTCATGGCATGACGATAATTCCTACGCCGACATTGACACGTCGAACACGGCCAACGGAGAACCGATATACTATTGGTACAACGCGTCAAACCTCGTCATCGAAGGTCTTTCTCTCACCTCGGCCAACACGTCGGACTGCAAGATATTCTGCGGCGAGTGCAGAAACGTAACGATAAGGAATTCCGTTTTTTCCAACAACATGGGCGGCGGGTATGCGGGGGTTTGCCTGGCCTCAGCGAACGACTCGCTCGTTTACAACAACACCTTCGAGGGAAACGACAACGGCGTCTTTTTCACGGGTGGCGCAAACACCCTCATTTCCAGCAACCGGTTCTCCTCAAACGGGTATGGAATCAGCATCGAGATCGGCAGCAACACGACAGTGTCAGCAAACAATTTCACCTCCCAGACAACCGCTGCCGTGGAAATCTACTCCTCTGAACCGGATTATACAGTTACCGGAACCAGACTCCAGGACAACTACGGGTCAGGCAACGCGGTCTGGTTTGCCTCCGACGGCGACCCAGAGTGGTGGGGCGTGGTAAAGGACGGAATCGAATTGGCATACTACGGCGTCTCCTCCACCGGACCCGTCGAGTCAAACATTTACCTCGGCATCGGCGTAATCGCAGTGAATTCGTCCGCGAACCCCGCGCTGAACACTTCCGCCACCGTCACCCTTTCATTCTCAGGCGCATGCCCCGCAACACTATACTACTACGGCGACTACGCCACCGACTTGGGCACGATAATGGCCGGCGGCCACCTCTGCAACGAAACGAGCACACCCTCATGCACTAGCATCTCCTGCTCAAGCAACACCGTGACATTCACCGTAGAACACTTCGACTCCTACGGCGCAGAAGGAACCGTAGTCCCCGAATTCCCCGGACTAACCGCGCTCGCAGCCATCGCCCTCGCAGGCGCAGGATACGCGCTGGTCGGGAAAAGGAAACGGGCGTGAACCGCGTTTTGGCAAAAGAGAGTACTTTTATTCCCCCTTTTTCCCTATCTCATCATGCGCTTGTGGACTGGAACCGCTTGGCTGGCGGCAATCGTCTTTTTTCTGCTCGCCTATCCTGCGGCTGCGACGACCACGGTTTCCGAGTGCGGGGTCGTCTTCACTCCCAACGAAACCTACGAGTTGAACCAGAGCCTCACCGGCACCGTCAATGGTGTCGAGTGTTTAATCATCTACGGAGACAACTCTGTTCTGGACTGTAACGGATATTCAATCACGGGCGACGGCACCTTTTCCACGACCGGAATCGCGATTGATGGAATAAACGATACGGTCAAGGGATGCGAGGTCGCGAACTATACGATAGGCATAGCCGTTTATGCCGCTACCGAAACCGTTGAGAACAACAAAATTCACGACGTCCTTGACGGAATCATGGACCAAAACGGGAATGGCCTCACCGCCTTCAACAACACCATATACGCGATTGGACGGATGGGCATTTTCATCGCCGACTACGATGGGATGAACATTTCGTTCAATACGATCAGCGACATCGGCAATACAGGCACGTGGTGGAGCGATCAGGCCGCCGGAATCGGCATTTTCCGCTCAACCGGTTCGGTGATTTCGTCCAATTCAATTTCCGGCGGCAACCGCATGGGAATACAGTTCATTGGATCGGACAGCACGGTATCGAACAACACTGTTTTCAACTGCTCTCTCACGAATCCGGATTCCAAGGGCATTCAACTGAATGGAACGTACCTGAACGTCTCCGGCAACAACGCGTCGTTCAATGGCGCGGGATTCGCGTTCTCAGATCCCGGCACGTCGAAATCGGTGTTCCGGAACAACGTGGCGGACAACAACACCTACCTCCAGTACGCCCTGATTTCCGGCCCGAACAGCGTCTCCGACGACGACATAGACACGTCCAACACCGCCAACGGCGAGCCCATATACTACTATTACAATGAATCCAACATAGTCCTCAGTGGCCTCTCCCTCACCGCGCCCAACACGTCGACCGCCAAGATAATCTGCGTGCACTGCACCAATTTCACGGTAGAAAACAGCGTGTTTTCAAACAACTTGGCCGGGCTTTACCTGCTGGACGTCAACAACTCGCTGATATCAAACAACTCGTTTTCGTCAAACGGGGCCGGCGCGCTACTGAATGGGGCGGTAAACGCCACGCTGTCGGGAAACACCTTCACTTACAATACCCGCGACGCTACCCCCATCGGTCCTTCCATCGGCGTAGCCATAGATATGACTTATCACTCGGACAACGCCACGATCGTGAACAACGCCATCGCCACCAATGCTTCTCACGGCATAATAATTGATGAATCATCAAATGCGAACGTGACTGGCAACACCGTCACCGGAAGCATCGTGACCGACTTCACGAGCCCCGGATGGAGCGCATACGACATAGCTATTTTTAACGACGCAAACAACTCCGTGGTCGCCAACAACGTGGTCAACGGCAATGGCTATGGCATTTCGACCGGCGGGTTCAACAACATCTTCACAAACAATTCTGTAAATAACACTGTCTGGGGCTTCGAACTCGGCGGCTTGAACATAACGCTGAGGAACAACACGATGGACAACAGCCAATTCGGATTTTTCCTCGACGCATTATATAGCTGGGACAGCAGTCCCGCCGACTTTGACAACGACGTAGACACTTCAAACACCGCGAACGGCGAGCCCATATACTACCTCAACAGGAAAACGAATTACGTCATCGAAAACCTGACCCTCCTCGCGGCCAACACCTCGACGGGCAAGATAATAGTCACCAACGGCAACAACGTGACCGTCAGGAACATCGTTATAGGAAACAACCGCGCCCAAGGAATTGTTTTCGCCCACACCGACGACTCCGTCGTCAGTAACGTGACTGTTATTGGGTGCATGTTCGAAGCCGCATTCCAGCTTTTGTCCTCGCACGGCAACTCCTTCCAAAACTCCACTGTGGCCGACAACGCATTGGGAATACTAGTGGAATCCTATTCCGAGAACAACACGGTTGAAAACTGCGACATCACCGGAAACGGCGAGGGAGTGGAAATCGACGCAAACAACACCGTTTTGCTCAACAACAACATCAATGGAAACGCCTGGGGCGTGTACGTGGGCGCCTATAACGCGGTCCTGCGCGGCAACAACTTCGCTGGAAACACGGAATACAGCCTCTACGCCGACACCGGCTACACGTTCTCGTTCTCCACGGACAGCACCGGAATCAAGTACGCCTCGCTTTCTACTGCCGGCGACCTCTCGGACTCCATGTGGTACACCGGCACCGGAGTCGCGGCAGTGAACGCGTCAGCAAACAGCGACCTGAACACGTCTGCGGAAATCACGATGCCATTCAACGGCGCCTGCCCCCGCGTCAACCTCTACTACTACGCGAATTACACGACGGACGTCAACGAAATCATTTCAAAAGGCCAGCTCTGCAATTCAACGAGCACGCCGCCCTGCACGATAGTCTCATGCGCCGGCAACACCGTCGTCTTCGACGTGGACCACTTCGACTCATACGGCGGCCTCGGATACGACATCCCCGAGTTCCCCGGGCTCGCTGCTGCGGCGGCGCTGCTGCTGGCTGCCGGCGGGTTCGCGCTGGCGAGGAAAAGGAAATAGCCGGGAAAACAACCGCAAGCCGCTGGAAAACGGGTGGGCGGGGGCCGGGGGAAACCAACTGTTTTTATTTCGCCCCGCGTTCTTCGGTTTATGCGCTTCTCCGAACTGGCCCGCGTGTTCAGGAAAATGGAGGACACGAGCTCGCGGCTCGCGCTCACCGACGAGTTGGCGAAAGTGTTCAAGGAATCTGAGCCCGGCGAGATGCGGAAACTCGTTTACCTGTGCCAGGGCATCGTCAAGCCCGCGCACGAAGGCATCGAACTCGGCATGGCCGGAAAACTCGCCATGCGCTCCATTTCCATTTCCTCGGGCAAGAAACAGGAGGACATAGAGAAAATCTACCGCAAGGAAGGCGACCTCGGCCTCGCCGCGGAAATCGCGATGGGAAAGCGGACGCAGGGCGTGCTCGTGCGCCAGGAGCCGTCGGTCGAAAAGGTTTACGGCAATTTTTACAAAATCGCCACCGCCGGCGGCAGCGGAAGCCAGGACCTGAAGGTAAAGCTCCTGTCGGAACTCCTGGGCAGCTGCGAGGCGGAAGAGGCGAGGATTCTCGTGAGGTTCGTGACCGGCAGCCTGCGCATGGGCGTCGGGGACGCCACGATTATTGACGCGCTTTCCTACTGGGCGGCCGGCGACAAGCGCTTCCACGACGACATCGCGCGCGCGTACAACATGCGCGGCGACCTCGGACTCGTCGCCGAATTGCTGTTTTCAAAAGGCATCGAGGCGGTGAAGAGAATCTCGCCCGAACCGTTTGACCCCATTAGGCCCGCGCTGGCGGAGCGGCTGCCGAGCGCGAAGGAAATATTCGAGCGCCTCGGCAAATGCGCCGTCGAAGGCAAATACGACGGTTTCCGCATCCAAGTGCACGTGAAGGGCGGGCGCATCGAGATTTATTCCAGGCGGCAGGAGAAAATCACGCACATGTTCCCGGACATCGTCGCCGCGGTGAAAAAACAGGTGAAGGCGAAGGAAATCATTTTCGAGGGCGAAGCCATCGCCTACAGCGACGAGACCGGGACGTTCCAGCCGTTCCAAGTCACCATCCAGCGGAAGAGGAAGCACGAGGTGGAGGAAAAGGCGGCGGAACTGCCGCTCAAGCTCTTCGCGTTCGAGCTGCTGTTCATTGACGGAAAGGATTACACGCAAAAACCGTATCGCGAGCGCGTGGAAAAACTCAGGCAGACAATCGCCGCCGGCGACACCATTGACTTGGCCCACCGCATCACCGCCTCAACGCCCGAGGAAATCAACGCCTTCTTTGACGAAAGCGTTTCAAGCGGCCTCGAAGGAATCATTGCAAAGGACTTGGAGGCGCCGTACGTCGCCGGCGCCCGCAAGTTCGCGTGGATAAAACTCAAGAAATCATACAAGGGCGAATTGACGGACACGCTTGACGTCGCAATCGTCGGATACTACCGCGGCAAGGGAAACCGCACGGAATTCGGGCTCGGGGGGATACTGACCGCGGCCTACGACGACTCCAAGAACGTTTTCAAGACGATTGCGAAAATCGGCACCGGGTTCTCCGAGGAGCAGATGGCGCAGTTCAAGAAAACCCTTGACGAGATCAAGTCCAAGGACAGGCCGGCGCAAGTGGATTCGGTGCTTGAGCCGGACGTGTGGGTGAAGCCAAAGTACGTCGTCACCGTTAACGCAGACGAGATAACTCGTTCGCCGACGCACACGTGCGGAATTGGAAAAATCAAGGGCCACGAAAACGAGGGCCTCGCCCTGCGCTTCCCGCGCCTCGTGGGCGACATTAGGACGGACAAGTCCGCGGAGGACGCGACGACTGAAAAGGAAGTCTTGGAAATGTTTTCCATGCAGAAGCAGAAGGCCACGGAACCCTCTGGACAGGCATGAGACCCTTAAGACGCCAAAAAGCCGTGCGTTTCACTTGCTGGTTCCGCCGAACTTGTCGAACAGCCCTTTTGCGCGCCATTTTTCCAGGTCGGCGAGCAGGATGCGCGCGCTGCCCTCGTGTTTTTCCGCGTACTTCACTATGTCGGCAATAAGCAGGCCCTTCGCTGCGAGGAGGTCCATGGTCCCGATGAATTTACGTTCAGACGAGTTCCGTATCTTCTCGCGGATGTCGAGGAAAGCCTGCACGCGTTCCACGAACTCGGGGTAATTCGACGGCAGCGGGTACGTCCGGTCCGGGTGTTCCCTGAAAATGTCCCGCACAATCTCCTCGTACGGCTTGCGCCGGATCTTCGGCTCGATGGCCTTGAACAGTTTCTGGTGCGGCTCAAGCTGGTACATTGAAACCGAAACAATTTGCCGGGCAAAGGAATAAAAACGATTTTTGCGAAAACAGCGTTAGAAAAAGGTTTTTAAAGAAAACCCGCCATCAAGATTGTGCTTCTTGCTAAAAAGCTTTCGGCGATTGAGGGAACCAAGAGCACACCCCAGAAGGCCGAGGAATACGAGGAAATAAAGATTGCAGTCATCGGATGCGGCGGAGGCGGCAACAACACCGTAAACCGCCTGAAAAAGCTCGGAGTCCGCGGCGCGCAACTCATTGCACTCAACACCGACCGCCAGCACCTCAACATGCTGGACGAGGGAATAAAGAAGATACTCATCGGCAAAAGCATAACCAAGGGCCTGGGCGCAGGCGGGTTCCCGGAAGTGGGAATGAAGTGCGCAGAAATGGATCGGCCGTTGATTGAAAAGGAAATATCGGGCTCGCACCTGGTGTTCCTTTGCGCGGGCATGGGCGGAGGCACCGGAACCGGCGCCGCGCCAGTCGTCGCGCAAATCGCCAAGGACCAGGGCGCAATCGTCGTCGCAATGGTCACTTACCCGTTCGCGCTTGAAAGGGCGAGGATATTCAAGGCAGACGACGGCATCGCGAGGCTCAGGGAAATCGCCGACTCGGTGATAATCCTTGACAACAACCGCCTCGTGCAAATCGTGCCGAACCTGCCAATGAACCAGGCGTTCCTCGTGGCTGACGAAATCCTTGCAAAAGCCATCGGAGGCCTCGTTTTCACCATTACCCAGCCGTCGCTCGTCAACATCGACTTCGCGGACGTGCGCTCGATAATGGGCCACGGCGACGTCGGAATGATTGCGGTCGGGTCAGGCAAGGGAACGAACAAGGTGGAAGACTCGGTGACCGGCGTCATGACGAACAGGCTGCTGGACGTTGACTTCGCAGGGGCAAAAGGCGCGCTCATCCACATCGCAGGAGGAGCTGACCTGACGCTCGGCGACGCGATCCGCGCAGGCGAAATGATTACCGAACAAATGGATCCCCAGGCGAACGTCAAGTGGGGCGCAAGGCTCATCCCGGACTACGAGGGCAAGCTGGAAATAACGGCCATCGTGACCGGCGTGCACTCGCCGCACATCGTGGGCCGCTTCGGGCAGGAAAGGGCCGTTACGCCCAAGGACGCCGGCTACGACATTGAAATAATCGGCTGAGCCCGGTGAATCGGGCAAACCCCGGTTCCACTTCCTTTTTTTATTTCCCCAGCCCGCGGCACGCAGGCGCCCCCGCACGGCTGTCCAAAAACAAATAATCCAATCGCCAAAAAAAAGCTTAGACCACTGCCGGCTTCTGCTTGAACAGGAAAGCACGCCAGTCCACGGGCCACCTGGTCCGCCTGAGAATCTCCAACGCGCGCTGCCTCTCGGCCGGGTTTGCCGACCTTATTGAAATCGGTGTCGCGCCCTCGTGCGCCATCCGGAACGCCGCCTCGTGCAGCCAGTGCTGGTAATGCCCCCCGGACCTCAGCCCCACCGGCGCGAACCTGCTGGTTTGGACAAGTTTTCCCACATCCTGGATTACCCGCTTGCCTTCGCTGGAACCGAGCCACTGCTCGCGGTAATTCTTGAGAGTGTGGCTGACGAGCCCTTCAACGCGCCTGAACCGCCCGATTTCCCCCTCGGTTTCCCCCTGGAGAATGCGGTCCCTGACGACCCGCTTCAAGTGCTCCGAAAAATCCCGGGTGATGCGCCGCCCGACCGGGAGCCCGAACCACCTGACCCTGGTCCCTGTAAGCCGGTTGATTTCCGCGTTAGCCGCGTTAATCAAGTCAGTCTGGAAAGCAATGGGCCTCGGCGGCCTCGGGGTAGCCAACGCAAAACACCTGAAAATAACTGGGCCGCAGTGGAATAAAAATGCTTTTCCCGCCAAACGCGCGCCGGCGGGGCAAGCCTTTTAAACAATTATTCTTTACTGACTCCAACCCACGAACCTTTTTGTGCAACGACAGGCAAGCCCGCACAAAAAGCTTCACCAAAAACCGGGGACCCACCTTGGTTTTAAGAAAAGGAATCCGCATGAAGGGGCTATCGCAGATAGTGGAGCAGGCGCGCAACGACGCCCCAGCGTGCTTCACGGAAACCGAAAAAGAAGGCGTCAAAATCACCATTGCCGGAGTGGGCGGCGCCGGCTGCAACGCCTTGTCAAACTTGAAGGACATCAAGAGCGCCGAGACAATCGCGATAAACACCGACGCCGTGCACTTGAAAAGCGTGGAAGCCCAGCGCAAAATCCTTCTGGGCGCGGGCATAACCAAGGGAATGGGTGCGGGCGGGTTCCCGGAACTCGCAATGAAGTGCGCCGAAGCCCACAGGGAGGAACTGGCTGAAGCGCTGGAAGGTACGGAATTACTGTTCATTACAGCAGGCCTCGGGGGAGGGACGGGCACAGGCGCCGCCCCGATAATCGCGGAAGTCGCGAAAGAACTCGGCGCAGTAGTCGTCGCCGCAGTCAACTACCCGTTCGCTATAGAGCGCGTCCGCATCATAAAGGCAGAATGGGGGCTTGACGCCCTCATGCGCGTCTGCGACACGGTAATCGTGTTGGACAACAACCGCTTGACCGAACTGGTGCCAAACCTGCCCCTGCGCCAGGCGTTCGCAGTAGCGGACGGCATCGTCGCCCGCGCAGTAAAAGGCATTTCCGACGCCATAACCCTTCCGTCGCTGGTCAACCTGAGTTTCGCTGACGTGCGGTCAATCATGACCGGCGGCGGGCTTGCAGTCATCGCGGTCGGCGAGGGAAGCGGCGCGTTCAAGGCGCAGGAAGCAGTGAAATCCACTGTCAGGAACCCGTTGCTGGAAGTGACCTACAAGGGCGCAAAAGGCGCGTTAATCCACGTCTCCGGCGGCTCCACGATGACGTTGAAGGAAGTCACTGACGCGGGCGAGATGATTACGAAGGAATTCGACAAGAACGCGAACGTGGTGTGGGGCGCGCGCATAGAAGACCGCCTCGCGGACAAAATGATTATCACGGCAATTGCCACGGGCGTGTCCAGCCCCAAGATCAGGGCGCGGGAGACCCTTGAGGACGTGGAAAAGGAGAAAATCGCGCTCGAAATCGCGAACCCGTGACTTTTTTTAATTCCTTAGTGCCTCTTGTGCAAAAGGTCCAGCAGCGCTTCGCGGGTGATTCCCACGTGCTTCATTATTGCCAGAAGCGTGCCTTTTGCAATGGCCGGGTGCGCCGGCACCGTAACGCGCACGTGAGGAAAATTAACGCGACGCAGGATAATATGGCTGCCAGTCTGATGGTCTGCTTCATAACCTATTTTTGACAGCGCCTTTACGAGTTCCCGACCGCTTACGACCGGAAGCTTCATGCACGTACCGCCATTATTTCTGAAAACCGCTTTATGGGAACGGCTTCGCGGTGCTTCTTGAGGCTCTTCAAGTAGCCGCGGATGGCATCCTTGATGTTGCGCAGCGCTTCTTTGCGCGTTTTGCCCTGAGAAATGCAGCCAGGGAGGTTCAGGCATTCTGCGATAAAAATGCCGTCCTCGTCAAAAGACAATGCAACCTGGAAATCCATTTCAAGCACCTCGGAATGATTTTTCTTTTAAGTACTAAAAGGGCTTCAAAACCTTTTCATGCAATAACCGGAACTCATGCGTTCAAAATCGCGCCAAAATGCAAATCCAGTGCCTTCAAGAAATTGGCTTTCGCCGCCGCCAGCGTTTTTCCAACAGTGTAAACTCCCAGCGCAGAGCAGGCCGCCGCATGACTGCCGTCGCGCTCCCTGAAAACCTGGACTTCAACCTGCCTTATCCGCGTTCTCACAACAACACACCCAGTTAATTCTTGGTTCGCCGCATTAAAAAGCTTCAGTGAAACAGTTTGTTTATCGCGAACATTTTCTCGGCGTCATCAGGATGGAGATACTTTTCTCCACACCCGCACTCCCAGCCCCTGACGCGGAAACCGCGGAAGTCCAGGCTGGTGGGCCCGGCCCATTTGCCGCACTTGTGGCACTTCAACGAATCCTTTTCAAACCTCATCGCAATCAATTCCCTGCACGGCTTAAAAACCGCGGCGGGGCGTGGTTTCCACTGGCTCAAAAAAAGCATTTGTTGCCGAAAAGCGCTTACTATTGCGGGGGTTTTGCTGCACCAGCCACTGCTTTCGGCTCGCCAGGCGCCTTCGCAGCCGCCTCAGACGGGCTTGTCTTGGACTGAATCGCGGTCGTCGCAATCTGGGGCGCGAGCGACTTTATCAGTTCCCCGAGTTTCTTGTCAAGTGAAGCTGAACTCGCTTCAGAAGCCTTGCCTTCGCTTCCTTTTGGCGGAATTTCCTCGCTGTCCACGCCCTCCGGATAGAACGGGTCGCTGACGGCGTCCATCAAGCCAACTGCGCCAGTACCAAGGAGGGGAGCCCATTTGCCGAACGCGCCCATGTTGACGTGCAGCATGTCGTTTGCGACTGCATCAAAGGCCGCGAGAATCACGCTTAACCCAAGCGGGTTCGGAAGGCAGCTCTTCGTCAACCCAACGTGAATGAAGTACAGTTTCTGGTTCTGGAGAGGAATCGTTATCGCGTACGCGCTGCGCTTGGAGCACGTCAGCTTGCATTCTTTCCGGTAGGCGTAACAGGTGAGCCACCCGCCGCGCGGCAGCAGCACCGCCGGCACCATTGGCAGGTAGGAGTCCCATGACAGCGGGTCCCACCCGGCCTTCACGGAAGCTCCGTCGCACGCCGTCCCGTCCGCGACTTCAGCAGAAAAATACTTTCCAAACGTCTCAACTGCCGCAGCACAAGCGGTCAGGGCCCCTGCACAGGTCGGACAATCACCTCCAACTGCTGCGGCCCCAGTCGCTGTCGCGGTTTTCAATGCTGTTATTGCAGTATAAACTGGTTTAGAACAGCTAGCGGTAAGTGAAGGCGTATCCAAGCAAGACGAATACTCGGTGAAATATGCCGTATCAAGTCCAATAACGGCAGGTCCTACCGTTGCCGCAGCGCTACATGGCTTAGGACAAGTTGTTGCAAGAAGCCCACAGTCGGTTTTCAGTTTCTCAATTGCTGCCGTCGTCGTTACCCATGCGGCAGTGTATGCCGTGCTCAGGCCTTTGCACGTGCCTGCGGAGATTGCCAAGCCATAGAACCATGACGGCACCGGAATCGGCGTGATGTGGGCGTCGGTGGCCTCGGATTCGGCTGCGAGAACCATGTGGTCCACCGGGCGCACGCAGTTGCTGTCGCCGAAGAGGAAGTCGCACAAGGGCACGTACTCCCCGCCTGTCGCGGTGTGCGCGTAATAGTACTGGCTCCTGTCGCAGGCGTCAGTCACGTAATTCATTTTGTAAAGCGGAATCACGGAAGCCGAGTAACTCCAGTTCCCGCCGCCCGCGGTCACGGCCTTGATTTCGTATACGCCGGGGTTCCCTGCCTTGCACTTGCCAGCGCTGTCGGCAGCGAACGAGATTTCGTTCTCGGCGCCGAGCGATGCCACGTCGGTGCCTTCGCGCAGTTGCGCGACCATGGAGAGCGTGAATTGCTTTTCGGGGAAGAAGTACTTGAACGGCTCGCCGTTGCCGCGGCGGAACGCCGTTGAGGCGGCGAGGGC
>JAPLXB010000039.1 GCA_026396285.1 Microcaldota archaeon | reverse complement strand
GGTCAACTTTGGCTTTTCTCCCCTTAACGGAACCGGCATTTCCAGCATGAACTCAAATTTGTCCTTTTCCTTGTCGAGGTCGAGTGCGGCCGAAAATTCCCGCGGGATACGCACAGAGTACTGCTTCCCGTCATAAATAAGTGCCATTTTTTTCCGCATTGGCTCGGGCTGCTCCTTCAATGCCGCCCTAAGTTCCTTCCACTTCGTTTGTTCGCTCAATGAATCGTCCTCTCTTCCCTGTTTCTTTTAAGTTTAGGAAGGACGATGGAGTTTATAAATATAGTGTTAAGAGGACGATTAATAGTTAAGTTTAAAAACCACGTTGGAGATAGTTAATAGAAGAAAGGACGACCTTTTGTGAAAAGGTTGGTGGTGGTGAAATGGAATTGCGGTTGGAAGAGTTCGTCGTCCTCGTGCTGATGGCGATGTTACTCGCAAAAATACTGTGAAGGCGACGTAGATGGCGGATAAAGACAACAGCAATGGGTTGGAAGAACTCCTGCAAAAAGCGCGGGAGGAGGAAGCGCAACGCAACCTCACCCGCTGGCAGAATGAAGAGAAGTGGCGCAAGGAGGAGGAAATGGGCACGTTCCTCCAAGAGGTCCTTGACGCGCCGCCCACGAGCTACCCCCAGGACTGGCCCGCCTACAACGAAGCGCAGGTCCAAGAGAAGCTGTTGTTCCTTGACCTTCTTGCCGACCTCTGTTCCACCATTGAGGACAACCGCCAGCACGGCAAGGGAGGCGGGCGGCCCTGGCTGGACTTGGGTGAAACCGCTTTTTCCTGCGTCAGCAAGGTGTACGAGCAGCTTTCGAGCCGCCGCGCTTCAAGCGACCTGGAGCTGGCTAAGCGCAGGGGCTACCTGTCCCGCGTCCCGCACTTCAACAGCGTTTTGAACTACTTTAACGACGAGGAACTGACCCCCATTCTCTATCGGCTTATCGAGTTATCGGCGCTGCCGCTGCGCGGGTTTGAGAACACTTTCGCAATGGACGCCAGCGGCCTTTCCAGCGCCTTCTATTCCAGGTGGCTGGATTACCGTTTCAACGAGGAAAGGCGCTACCACGACTGGATAAAAATCCACGTCGCCGTAGGCACGAAAACGCAAATCGTAACCGCCATTACCGTAGCCGACGGCCACTCAGCGGACTGCCCCCAGTTCCCTGCACTGTTCAAACAGACTGCCAAGAACTTCAACATAAGCGCAGTCTGCGCGGACGCGGCCTACTCAAGCCGCTCCATCGTGCAAATGGTCTGGGACGCCGGAGCCGTACCACTCATCCCATTCAAAAAGAACGCCAACGGCAAAAGCCGGGGCTCGGAAGCGTGGAGGAAAATGTGGCTCCAGTACCAGTTCAAGAAAGAACAGTTCCTAGAGCATTACCACCGGCGCAGCTTGGTCGAATCCTCATTCTCAGCCTTGAAACGCAAGTTTCAGGGACGCCTCATGCTCAAGTCCGAGCTAGGCAAAGTGAACGAAGCACTAGCCAAAATCCTATGCTATAACATCTGCGTCCTAATCCATGAAGCCAAGAAAAACGGCGTAGAAATCGACTTCAAAAAAGCTGCACAACAACCTCTCTCGTTGCACAATAACCCTCGTAAAAGCCCGAGATAAGCCGTGTTATTGTGCAATACCCCGCCCACCGCAAAGTTTTTATATGCGAAAATGGGCTTGTTTAAATATCTTTCGACTTTTTGTCCAAAAAACAACCTTGGTTTCATGGAGTTCACAGTCCTCAAAGCCACGGCCAGCGGCAACCTCCTCCTCAAGAGCAGGGAAAACGAGCCCGTCGGCAGGCGCATGAGGCTGTTCCTCGGCAACAAGGCCGCCGCAGTTGTTTTTGAGACAATAGGCCCGGTCGCGGACCCGCTGTATTTGGCGGAGCCGGCGACTGGCGAAAATCTTGTTGGAAAGGTTTTGGTAACAAAGGATGAACAGTAAAAGGTGGTTCAAGTGCTGCATGGAAAGTGCCCGGATTGCGGAAGCAAGTCATTCAGGAAGGACGCCAACAGGGCTGAAGTGGTGTGCCTTAAGTGCGGGACGATAATAGAGGAATCGATGGTCCACGACGGCCCGGAGTGGAGGGCGTTCGACGCGGAGCAGAGGAATTCGCGCGCGAGGACCGGCGCGCCGCTGAAGTACATGTCGCCCAACAAGGGCCTCGTCACCGAAATTGACCAGTACAACCGCGACGTGCGCGGCGGGAAAATCGCGCCTTCGCAGCAGGCCCAGCTTTACCGCATGAGGAAGTGGCACAAGCGCGCCAGCATTTCCAACAGCATTGAGAGGAACCTCGCGATCGCGCTGACCGAACTCAACCGCGTCGCGTCGCACCTCGGCCTCTCCGAAAGCATCCGCGAAAGCTCGGCATTCCTTTACAGGCAGTGCGTGGAAAAGGGCCTCATCCGCGGCAGGCAGATTGAGAGCGTCGTGAGCGCCGTCGTGTACGCGATCTGCAGGCAGTACGGCATCCCGAGGACGCTGGATGAGATTTCAAACGTGGCCGAAATCCCGAAAAAGGAAATCGGGAGGACATACCGCCTCATCACCCAGGAGCTTGAGCTCAAGATACCGTTGACGAACCCCCGCTTCTACATCGCGCGCTTCATCACGTCGCTGAAACTGAGCGGCGACACGCAGGAGAAGGCGATTGACATCCTTTCCAAGGCAATGGAAAAGGGACTGATTTCCGGCAGGGGCCCGATGGGCGTCGCCGCCGCGGCGGTGTACATCGCTTCGGTGATGACCGGGGAACGGAGGACGCAGAAGGAAGTTGCGGACGTGGCCGGAGTGACGGAAGTCACTATACGGAACCGCTACAGGGAACTGAGGAAGTCGCTGGGCTTGAAGGTAGCGATATAAGTTTTTGGGCGCGGGTTCGATGGACTAACCCGCCCAGCTCTTTTTTATTTGAAACGAGGAATGGGCTAGCCATGGGCATAATTGAAAAGGCCGAAGAATTCGCGAAGAAAGAGTATTTGAAAAATGGGCCGGCCCACGGATGGGCGCATGTCGAAAAAGTCAGGAAAACCGCTTTCAAACTGGCAAGTGGGTTGGAAGGCGTTGACCTGGAACTGCTTCATTTGGCAGTCATTTTCCATGACGTCGATTACTCGGACCCGAAATTCCACACCGAGAACAGCACGAGGATTGCCGAAAGTTTTTTGATGAGAAACAGCTACCCTGAGGACAGGATAGGGAAAGTGAAGTCAATAATGTTTTCCCACACGACGCACTTGAGGGAAAAATTCGGGGAAGCCGAACTGGTTGAAGGGAAAATTCTTTATGACGCGGACAAAATCAATGCCTCGTCAGAGAGGGACTATTCCAAGCTGTTGTATTTCAGCAAGTCAAGGGAACTCTTGGGAAAAAGCCGCGTCCAGGAATAGAAATGCGGGTTATTTTTTCTCGGTCGCGACGCGCCGGAGTGTTTCCGCGAAGTGCGGGCTCTGCAGCCATATCCCGATTTCGTCATCCGGGTGCGTGCGGTCGTGCGAAAGGAAAATCAGCGCCTGGTCGTCCGCGAGCACGAAACGCGTGGGCAGCGACTTGCCGTGGAGGACGCCCAGCCTTGATATTTCGGAAGTTGCGGTCGGGGAAACGACGTGGATTTTCACTCCCCGCGACTTCGCCTTATCAAGTTCGGATGAACACGCCTTTATCTTCCGCGCCACTCCCTCCGGAGTGGACGTGATGACTACCGTGTCCTTGGCTTGTGAAAACATTGAAGACATCTTTGAATAGATTGCTTCGCGGCTTTTGAGCGTCCATACGAGGTCTTCCGGCGCCTCCCGTTCGGACTGCATCGGCTTGAGCCTCGCCTGCAGCGAGCGGCCCATCTCGTCAATCCTCTTCAATTCGTTCGTGAGCGACGATTCGCGCTGTTTTCTCAGCGTCTTAAGGGCTTCCACGAGCGGGAGTGAAGCGTATTTGACCGGCCTTCCCGGCTTCAGGACCACGAATCCCTTGTCCTGCAACCCCCTGAGGACGTCGTAAACCCTCGGCCTGGGCAGTTCCGCGAGTTCGCTGAGCTCGCCGGCAGTGCCTGAACCGAATACGGTAAGAGCATGGAATGCGCGCGCCTCGTACTGGTTGAGGCCCAGGTTGCGCAAGCCGTTTATTAATTCGGGGTTCTGGGGCATGCCGTTCGTAGAATTAACCGAATCCGGCTTTTTAAATGTATTTTTATCTTCACCATCAGACATGGGTAACAACCGCACTGGTCTAGTGGAAAAACTACTATATAAATGTATTCACCGGAGCATAGTTACAAAATAGCAAGGTTTAAATATAAGTTGCAACCGAAAGATAGTAACAAGTTTGAGGCCGGTTGGCCTGATGGTGGTCAGATGAATACAAAGATTTTCGGAATCGTCCTGCTCGTGTTCGGCGCGCTCGGAGCGCTCGCAAGCGGCTTTTCCATCCAGGCAAACCCGGACTACATCGTTCTCCACGGCACCGAGGCAAAGGTGTTCGTGTCCGCAACCAACGACGGGCCTGCGGGAAGCATATCGTTCTCTGTCGATTCAGGCGAACTCACCGCCAGCGTCGTGAGCCCGGTACAGTCGGCTGCGGCCGGCGAAACAAAGGGCACTTACGTCACAGTCAACGCCCCGGACTGCTTCAGGGGAAGCGGGGACATTGAAATAACCGCACAGCTCGCCTCCGGCGGAAACGCCGCATACGATTCAAAAATCGTTCACGTCATGGTTTACCCGACCGAGCAGTGCGACCAGTACACTGACAGCGCGCCGGCCGGCGGCCAGTACGTCCCGGCGGGCTCGGTTCCGGCGGTCCTGTTCACTTCGTATGCCGACCCTGCGGAATACCGCGTCGGCGTGCTCGGAGGCGAACGGCCGGTTGCACTCGGCCCGGGCCAGTTCAAGCGCGTTACGCTCAAGATAATCAACTACGGGGCAGCCGCGGATTTTGAACTAAGGGTCTTCGGCGACTCCCTTAACGCGTTCCTGGACAAGGAAAGCGTCTCGCTCCAGCGCAGCGAGGCTGCCGACGTCCATCTCGACGTGAGGCCGGCGGCGGACGCGGAGCTCGCAAGGCATTTTGCGACGGTCCAGGTCCTTGCGCAGAACCAGGTCGTTTACGAGAAGGACGTTGCGTTCGACGTGTCGGTAAGGCACGACATCCGCCTCGTTCTCCCCACTTCCATAATCAAGTCGGACGGCACAAAGCCGGTCGCGGTGCAGGCGGCCTTGCAGAACGCGGGAACCGGGGCTGAAGTGTTGAAGATCACCACTAGCGCGTCAGCGAGCGCGCCGGCGACGGTATCGGTGGCGCCGGGAGAGACGAAGAAATTCATCGTTTTGGTTGACGTGACGAAACTCGTCCCGGGCGAAAACCCGGTTGAAATCAGGGCGGAAAACGATTTCGTTGAAGGCAGCGGAAAGGTAATTGTCTCG